>NZ_JBHRWI010000002.1:0-156472 GCF_042647905.1 Amycolatopsis halotolerans | reverse complement strand
TCATCCCCCGACGACACGCACCCCGCCCAGCCCTACTGAGAAAACCTCATTGGGGCGCAAGACCGCACACAACCCGAACCCGCAGAGCGCCTCGGCCCCCGAACGCTGAGCCTGCGCCCTCGCTTGGCGAAGCTTCCGCGCGGCCTGGGGCTGGTGAGCGGCGATCCCGGTGAGAACCGGGATCGCCACTCACAAGTCAGCTGTGGTCGAACTGCCGCACCTTCGACGCGTCCCGTCGCGCCGGAGCGCGCCCGATCGGCTGGACCGGCGCGGGGCCCGGGTCCAGCTTCGGGATCGGCAACTCCACCGCCTCCTCGGTCACGGTGAACCGCTCGCCGTGGTGGATCAGGTCCAGCGGCGGCCCGTTGAGCACCTGATACGTTGCCGCGCCGTGCCGGATCGAGACCTGGAACCGGGTTTCGCGGAAGGCCAGGCGGAAAGTGAGGCCGCCGAGTTCGTCCGGCAGTCGCGGCGCGAACGACAGCTGGCCGCCGTAATCGCGCAGTCCGCCGAATCCGGCCACCGCGGCCTGCCAGGCACCGGCCAGCGACGCCATGTGCAGACCGTTGCGGACGTTGTTGTGCACGTCGTGCAGGTCGGTCAGCGCGGCTTCGGCGAGATAGTCGTACGCCAGCTGAAGGTGTCCGACCTCTGCCGCGATCACCGCCTGCGTGCCCGCGGACAGTGAAGAATCGCGGACGGTCCGTGCTTCGTAGTAGGCGAAGTCGCGGGCTTTTTCCTCCGGGCTGAACGAATCGCCGCACAGGTGCAGGGCCAGCACGAGGTCGGCCTGCTTCACGACCTGCTTGCGGTACAGGTCGAAGTACGGGTAGTTCAGCAGCAGCGGGTAGAAATCCTCGTCGGTGGCGGCGAAATCCCACTCGTCGTGCTGCAGGAAGCCTTCCGACTGCGGGTGCACGCCGAGTTCCTGGTCGTACGGCAGCGCCATCGCCTCCGCCGCGGCGCGCCAGGAATCGATCTCGGGGGTGTCCACTTCGAACTCTTCGGCGATGTCCGGATGGCGACGGCACACGTCGGCCGCGGCGAGCAAGTTCTTGCGCGCCATCAGGTTCGTGTAGACGTTGTTGTCCGCCACCGCGGAGTACTCGTCGGGCCCGGTCACGCCGTCGATGCGGAAGTGCCCGTGGTGGTCGAAATGCCCGAGAGACGCCCACAACCGCGCGGTTTCCAGCAGCAGTTCCGCGCCGCAGGTGCGCTCGAAATGCTCGTCCTGGGTGGCGTTCACGTACCGCACGACGGCGTCGGCGATGTCCGCGCTGACGTGGAACGCCGCGGTACCGGCCGGCCAGTACGCGGAACATTCGGCGCCGTTGATGGACCGCCACGGGAAAGCCGCGCCGCGCAAGCCGAGCTGCGTCGCGCGTTCCTTCGCTTTGTCTATTGTGGAGTGTCGCCAGCCGAGGGCGTCGCGGGCGGCGTCCGGCATCGTGTACGTCAGCACCGGCAGCACGAACGTCTCGCTGTCCCAGAACGCGTGCCCGTCATACCCCGGGCCGGTGAGGCCTTTTCCGGCGATGGCACGGGTTTCGCCGCGGGCTCCGGCCTGCAGCAGGTGGAAGAGCGCGAACCGGACGGCCTGCTGGAGTTCCGGGTCGCCGTCGATCTCGATGTCCGAAGTGGCCCAGAAGTCGTCGAGGAACTGGCGTTGCTCGGCGGCCAGGCCCTTCCAGCCGGTCTGGCGGGCGCCGGCGAGCGCGGCTTCGACCTGCGCGCGCAGTGCGGGCGCGGACCGTTGCGCGGACCAGCCGTAGGCGAGGAATTTGGTGACCCGCAGCCGTCCGCCCTTGGGCACGTCGACCGCGGCGGTGAGCCGGGCGAGGTCTTCCTCGGCGTGGATGCGGGTGCGCAGGCCGTCGTCGACCTCGATTTTGTGGTCCATCGCGGCGGCGACCCGCAGCCCGGACATCCGGGTCTGGTGCACGAGCACGGCCTGGTAGCCCGCGGCGTGGCTGAACTCGCCGACCAGCGGCGCGTCGAGCGCGGCGGCGACGCGCGGGTCGTGCGTGTCGGACTCGACCGGTTCGTTGGCCAGCAGGTCGGACTGCACGACGAGCTGCAGGTCCTCGTCGAGCGGTTCGACCTCGTAGCGGATCGCGGCGACGGCGCGCTGGGTGAAGGAAACCAGCCGTTCGGTGGTCACCCGCACGCGTCGGCCGGTGGGGGAGGACCATTCGGTGACGCGGCGCAGCGTGCCCCGGCGGAAGTCGAGCACGCGGTCGTGCGCGGTCGCGATGCCGTAGCGCATGTCCAGCGGCTCGTCCTCGACCAGCAGCCGGATGATCTTGCCGTCAGTCACGTTGACGACGGTCTGGCCCTCCTCCGGGTAGCCGTACCCGCCCTCGGCGTAGGGGAGTTCGTGCTGCTCGTAGAACCCGTTGAGATAGGTGCCGGGCAGCCCGCGCGGCTCGCCTTCCTCGAGCGTGCCGCGCAGTCCGATGTGTCCGTTCGACACCGCGAAAGCGGATTCGGTGCGCTGCAACGCATCCACGTCGAGGCCGCGCCAGCGCAGCTCCCACGGGGAGCATTCGTAACCGAGTTCCGTCACTTGTCCTCCAGCAGGTCGGCGAGGTCGTCCACGACGACGTCGGCGCCGTGCGCGCGCAATGCGTCCGCCTGGTTCTCCCGGTTCACGCCCACGACGTAACCGAAACCGCCGGCTTTGCCCGCTTGGACGCCGGATTGTGCGTCCTCGAACACCGCTGCCTGCTTCGGGTCCACGCCGAGTTCTTTGGCTCCGGCGAGGAACGAATCGGGCGCTGGCTTGCCTTTCAGGTGGTCGCGGCGGATGACCAGGCCGTCGACGCGGGCTTCCACGAAGCGGGACAGGTCTGCCGCGTCGAGGACCTTGGCTCCGTTCGCTGACGAGGTCACCACGGCGATTCGCAGCCCGGCCCGCTTCGCTTCTTCCAGGTAGCGAACGGAACCCGGGTACGGATTGACGCCCCGCTCGTCGATGATCTTCAAGACGAGTTCGTTCTTGCGGTTGCCGATGCCGTTCACGGTCGGCGCGTCGACGGCGTCGTCCGGGGTGCCCTCGGGGAGGTCGATTCCTCGTGAGCGAAGGAATTCCCGTACGCCGTCGGCCCTCGGGCGGCCGTCTACATAGGTCGCGTAGTCGGCGTCGGTGAATTCTTGGAAGTTCGCGGCGTCCCGGGAGCGCAGGTAGTCCCGGGAGCGCAGGTATTCGTCGAACGTCCGTTTCCACGCCTCGCGGTGGAGCACGGCCGTCCCGGTCAGTACGCCGTCCAGGTCGAAGAGGCAGGCGGTGATGGTGTCGGGCAGTCCGATCATGCCTGCAACGTACCGGTCCCGGGTGACATTCGCGGGTCGCGGCGCGACGTTTACCGAGCGTCAGGCGGCGCCTACGCGCCGGTCGAACACCAGTCGTTCCGCGGCGCGCAGGCCGACGCTGATCGCGCCGGTGAGGACGCCGTCGTCGCCGAGTTCGCCTTGCACCACAGTCGTTGTGAGCGGGGTGAACGCGCGAAGGGCCCGATCGATCGGTTCCAGCAGCAGATCCGCCGCCGTCCCGACGCCGCCGCCCAGGACGATCAGTTCCGGGTCGATCACCGCGGCCACCGAAGCGACGGTGTACGCGAGCCGGTCGGCTTCCTCGGACACCGCGCGTTGCGCCAATTCGTCACCCTCGCGGGCGAGGCGGAAGACTTCGCGCGCCGATCGCGCTGTGCCCAGGCCAAGTTCGCGTGCTCCGCGGACCACCGATTGGGCGGCGGTGGCTTCCTCGAGGTGTCCGCGCGCGGGCGGTTCGCTGGGTTCGTCGGCGACGTGCGTGCGGCCGTACGGCAGGTAGCCGATCTCGCCTGCCGCGCCGGTGGCGCCGCGGAAAACCCGGCCGTCGACCATCAATCCCATGCCGACACCGGTGCCGATCGTGATGCAGCCGACCACCGAAGCTCCGCGCGCGGCACCGCTTTCCCATTCGCCGACCGCGGTGAGGTTCGCGTCGTTTTCCACCACCAGTTCCGGCCCGAGCACCTGCTCCAGGTCGTCGAGCAGCCCCGGACGGCCCCAGCCGGGCAGGTTCGGCGCGTGCCGGAAGCAGCGTTTGACCGGGTCCGCGACGCCGGGGGAGCCCAGCACGCGGACCACGATGTCGTCGTTCGTCAGTCCCGCCTCGGCCACGATGTCCGTCGCCAGCTTGCCCAGCGCGGAGATCAGCGCGCTGCCGGAGCGGGCCGTGTTGCGGACGTCGCGCCGGGCCACCGTGGTGCGGCCGAGGTCGGCGACCGCGACCCGGATGTGCTCGCGGCCGATGTCCAGGCCCAGCACGTACCCCGCGGTCGGGTCCGCCTCGTAGAGCACCGCCGAACGGCCGGTGCCGGTGGACGTGTGCCCGGTCGCGCGGGCGAGCCCGGCGGCCTCCAGCGCCAGCAGCGCCTGGCTCACCGTCGGCTTCGACAGCCCGGTGTCCTTCGCCACCTGCGGCCGCGTCGCGGGCCCGCCGCGGCGCAGCAGGTCGAGCACCGCCCGCTGGTTGATCATGCGCATCCCGGCCGGGGTGCCGACCGGTGGTGTACCCGACCCTGCCACCTGCTGAGTTTCCTTCCCGTTCGGACTTCCGTCCTGCCACGGTAACCGGATTCGCCCCGCTTTGGCAGGAAAGTTTCTTTTCTTCCGGCTCGGGAGAGGACAGGCGGACGTCTCGGGCTCGACGATACGGGCTCGCCGGGCGGAACTCGGGGACGGCACGCAGAGTTTGCTTCTCCGGTAGTTGACCTGATCAGGCGTCGGGCAGCCAGTTGCCGTGGAACCCGGCCGGCACGCGGCCCGGCAGATGGACTGTGGCGACCGGGGCCGCCTCGATGTCCTGCGCGTCGAGCACCACCAAATCACTGCGGTCGTTCGGTCCGTCGTAGACGTACGCGAGCAGCCAGCCCGCGCCGTCCGGACGGTCGTCTGCGGGGACGAACACCGCCTCGCCGGGGATGTGTCCTTCCGGGAACAGATGCTCGCGCGCGGCGTTGGTGTGCAGGTCATAGCGGCGGAGCACGAGCGGACCTTCCGGACCGTGCGATCCGGTGACGTGCCCGAAACGGGCGTCGAGCCCGGCGAGCCGGTCGTCGATGCGGGGGAATTCGCCGTTGCGGTCGTCGAGCAGATCCTCGGTGACGGTGCCCGCGCGCGGGTCGATCGTCCACCGCCACAGCACGCCCTTCGGATCCGGAACGCCCGGCCGGGACAAGTGTTCATACCGCACGACGTGCACCACGATCCGGCCGTCGGCGGTGTCGTGCGCGTTGAGGGTGTGGAAGACGTAGCAGGGGCCGATCTCGAACCAGCGCACGCCGTCCTCCGGCCGATCGCGGCTGAGCAGGCCGAGGCGCGCGCCGTACGTGTCGCTCCAGCGGAACGGCATGCCGCCGTCGGTTCCGTGCTCGAACACCACCGGCAGGTCGAAGAACACGACGTGCCGCCGGGTGAGCGCGAAGTCGTGCATCATCGTCAGGCCGGGCACGTCGATCGGCTGCCGCAGCACGAGTTCCCCGGCGGCGTCGGCGCGGTAGTAGCTCACGTGCGGGGCGGTGATGCTGCCGTAGCCGAAGAAATGCAGCTCGCCGGTTTCCGGGCAGATCTTGGGATGCGCGGTCATCGAATCGGCGAGCTTGCCGTCGAAATCGTAGACGCCGACGGTGTCGAGATCCGTGGTGATTTCGTACGGCAGCGAGGATTCCACCAGTGCGAGCGTGCGTCCCGCGTGGTTGACGACGTGAGTGTTGGCGACGCTCGATCTCAGGTTTCGCGTTCCGTCGGCGTTGTAGAGCGCCGGATTCGGGAGATCGAAGCTTTCGGTGCGCACCCAGCGGTTGCGATACCAAGCCGCGCGGCCGTTTTCGAGCCGGACGCCGTGCACCATTCCGTCGCCGGTGAACCAATGCGCGCTGTCCTGTCGCGGGTTCGGCCCGTTGCGCAGGTACCAGCCGCTGAGCTCCGGCGGCAGCGTACCGGTGACGGGCAGGTCGCAGGCGGTGAGTTCGTCGTGGACTGGGGCGTAATGGCCCTTGAGGTGGAAATCAGTCGTGGTCATGGATTCACGCTTTCTGGGCGCGGGCCCGGACGATGCGCGGGTAGCGAATGGTGAACGAGATCGGAATCGCGAAGCCGAGCACCTTGATGATGATCAAACCGACGGTGGCGTGCGGTGCGGAATGCAGCAGCACGGCTTCGGCGATCCCGGCGACCGTGAAGCTGGCTGCCCACACCGCGGTGATGACGACATTGACCCGGCGAAACACGGCGGTGGCGGCGATTTCCGGCGGGACCATGGTTTTCGCGATCCCGAGCGTGAACGGCCGTTTCGCGGCGAGCGAACCCCAAGCGGTCACCGCCAGCCAAAGATCGGTCAGCGCGCCGACGTAATCCCTGAGCGGCGAGGCCGGATCGCTGAACGACCAGATCGCAAGGCCTGCGAAGAAGACGACCGCGGAGACCTCGATGAACAGCGTGTCCCAGCCCTTGCCGCGCCGGCGTTCCAGCACGAGGAGCCCGCCCGCGAGCACCAGTCCGGTCAGCCCGGACCACCGCCAGTCGGCCTGCGTGGACACGATCGCGAAGGCGATCCACGGAAGGAAACTCTTCAGGTAGTTCATCGGGACCCCTCGCTCACGTTCCTGTGTTGACATGTCAAAGGTAGAAGGTCCTGGCTGGACATGTCAATAGTGGAAGGTAAGGTGAGGGCATGACCTTGCGACACGCGGTGCTGGGGCTGCTCGCCACCGCCCCCGGAAGCGGCTACGACCTGCTGAAACGCTTCGAGACGGCGATGTCGAGCGTCTGGACGGCCACGCAGAGCCAGCTGTACGGGGAACTGGGCAAGCTGGAGAGCGCCGACCTGATCGAGGTGTCCGCCGAGGGGCCGCGCGGGCGCAAGGAGTACGCGATCACCGACGCCGGGCGGTCGGAATTGCGCAAGTGGCTGCTGGAGGAGAAGCCGCCTGCCGCTCGACGGAACGAGATGCTGCTGCGGGTGTACTTCCTGGGCGAGGTCACGCCGGAGGAGGCGCGGGGGTTCCTGTCCCGCCACGGCGCCTTCGCGAAGGGGCTGGTCGACGAGCTGGCGGCGCTGGAAGCGTCGGTCGATTGGGACGACAGCGATCCGTCGCTTTACGGCCGCCTGGCCCTCGAGTGGGGCAAGCGATACGCGGCGATGGAACGGGACTGGGCGAAGTGGGCGGCGGAGACGATCCGCGCGGCCCGCGGCTGATCATGACCGGCAACCCGGCCAGCCACTGCGGCGACGATGCCGTTTTCGCGGCCGATCTCCGGGACGAGGGCGAGCCCGAAGTCGAGTTCAATCCCGGCATCGCCGCCCGGTTTCCGCGCAAGAACGCGGCCGCCGGAGTGCTCGCGCGCGACGAGTACGGTCGAGTCCTGTTCGTCTCTCCGACCTACAAGCCGTTCCTGGAGATTCCGGGCGGTTTGGTCGAAGACGGCGAGTCGCCGCTGGCAGCGTGTCGTCGCGAGGTCCGCGAAGAACTCGGCATCGACGTGCCGGTCGGGCGTCTTCTCGTCGTCGATTGGCTGCCGGCGCACGGCGTCTGGCGGGACAGCCTGCAGTTCATCTTCGACGGCGGTGTGCTGAGCCGCGACCAGATCGGCGCCATCCGCCTGGCCTCGGACGAAGTGAGCCGGTTCGAGTTCCTCGACCTCGAGGCCGCGCAGCCGCAATTACGGCCGTCGAAGGCGCGCCGAATTTCCTTGGCGCACCAAGCGTTTCTGGACGGGGAGACGGTCTACGGCGAGTTCGGCCGGAGGCTCGGGTAGCCCGAACCTCCGGCCGTGCCAAGTCATCCGTCCGAGGACCGCTTCCAGATGTTGATGTCTTCTTCGGTGGCGTGCTGGTCGATCTCGGCCAGCTCCTCATCGGTGAACGAAAGGTTGCCCAGCGCGGCCGCGTTGTCCTCCAGCTGCGCCACGCTGCTGGCCCCGATCACCAGCGACGTCATCCGCGGATCCCGCAACGCCCAGGCGAGCGCGAGCTGCGCCAGCGTCTGCCCGCGCCGCTCGGCGATCTCGCCCAGCGCCCGGATCTTGCCGAGCTTCTCCTCGGTGATCGTGTCCGGGTTCAGCGACTTCCCCTGCGCCGCCCGGGAATCCGACGGCACCCCGGAAAGGTACTTGTTCGTCAGCAATCCCTGCGCCAGCGGCGAGAACGCGATGCATCCGGCCCCGGCCTGCTCGAGAGTCCCGAGCAGATCGTCCGCCTCGGTCCAGCGGTTGAACATTGAGTACGACGGCTGGTGAATCAGCAACGGCGTGCCCAGGTCCCGCAGCATTTGCGCGGCCTCCGCCGTCCGCGCGGAGTTATAGGACGAGATCCCGACGTACAACGCCTTGCCCGACCGAACCGCCCGGTCGAGCGCGCCGACGGTCTCCTCCAGCGGCGTCTCCGGGTCGAACCGGTGCGAATAGAAGATGTCGACGTAGTCCAGCCCCATCCGCCCCAGCGACTGGTCGAGGCTGGCCAGCAGGTACTTCCGCGAACCCCACTCGCCGTACGGCCCGGGCCACATGTCGTAGCCGGCCTTCGTCGAGATGATCAGCTCGTCCCGGTACGGCTTGAGGTCGCTCGCCAGCAACCGGCCGAAGTTCTCCTCGGCGCTGCCGTAAGGCGGGCCGTAGTTGTTGGCGAGGTCGAAGTGCGTGATGCCCAGGTCGAAGGCGCGCCGGACGATGTCGCGCTGGACGGTGAGCGGGCGGTCGTTCCCGAAGTTGTGCCACAGTCCGAGCGAGATCGCGGGCAGCTTCAGCCCGCTGCGCCCGCAACGGCGGTAGGGCATCGAATCGTAACGGTGGTCTGCGGCAACGTAAGTCACGTCGCGATGCTAGCCCGCGAGACGCTTGCGCACGGTGGGTGACATCCGGCTAGTTGCGCAAAGTCCGGTTTCGTGCGCGACATCGCATTCGGCTCCGTACTATGCGTGGTCATGATCAGGCGGGATGCAGCAGTGCCGGTCCGTCGGAGGTGTTCGCGAGGACGGACGCCTGCGAGTTGCTGACGACTGCCGCGCGAGGCACGCCGATCGACCTGCGGCGGGGCGAGTACAAGCTGACCGGTGGCGACCTGGCCGCGACTCTGGACCTGGCCGAGGCGGAGGACTGGAGCGGGCACAGCGAGTCCAGTTCCCAAAGCGGGCACGAGGTCCGAAAAGACACCACGAAAGGCGGCGGCGGATGCCGATATCAGGTCCAGATTTCCCGCACTGATGCGGCGGTGCACATTTGGTATCTCGATCGATCCGTGAGCAACGAAGGGTCCTGCGCGGTCGCGAAACGGATGGTGGACCAGGTGATTCCCAGCCTGCCGTGACGAAGTTTCCGGCGCTCGGCATACGTCGGAGGAATATCGGGCTTCGCGGCGCTCTTGAGTCGCGCGCCCGGGCTTAGCTCCGATGTCTGGTCGCCGGGACGTCTTCGGTGGCGACCGCCCAGTACAGTGCAGGTGAGCGATTGCTTAGGAGGCGACGTGGGCACCGGGTTTTTCTCGTCCGTCGACGATGTGTCGGCGCAGCTGGCCGAGGCCGGGTACCTCGCGTCGACCGCGGTCGCGACCACGGTGTTCCTCGCCGACCGGCTCGGGAAACCGCTGCTGGTCGAGGGGCCGGCCGGGGTCGGCAAGACCGCGCTGGCCACGGCGGTCGCCGAGGTCACCGGCTCGCGGCTGGTGCGGTTGCAGTGCTACGAGGGCATCGACGAGGCCCGCGCGCTCTACGAGTGGAACCACGCGAAGCAGCTGCTGCGGATCACCGCGGGCCGCGACGAGACGTGGGACGAGGCGCGCACCGACATCTTCGGCGAGGAATTCCTGTTGCGCCGCCCGCTGCTCACCGCGATCTCGGGCACTGAGCCGACTGTGCTGCTGATCGACGAAACGGACAAGGCCGACGTCGAGATCGAGGGCCTGCTGCTGGAGGTGCTCGGCGATTTCCAGGTGACCGTGCCCGAACTCGGCACGATCACCGCGACGCAGCAGCCGTTCGTGGTGCTGACGTCGAACGCGACGCGCGAGCTGTCCGAGGCGCTGCGGCGGCGGTGCCTGTTCCTGCACATCGATTTCCCGGACGAGGACCTCGAACGCGAGATCGTCCGGCTGAAGGTGCCCGGCATCGAGGCCGCGCTGGCGGATTCGGTGGTGCGGGTGATCGCCGCGCTGCGGGCGATGGACCTGCGGAAACTGCCGTCGGTGGCGGAGACCGTCGACTGGGCGCGCACGCTGCTGGAGCTGGGCGCGGGCGAACTCGACGAGCGGGTGGTGCGCGAAAGCCTCGGCGTCGTGCTGAAGCATCAGGACGACATCGCGAAGGCCGGGGCCGGGCTGAGTCTCGACCAGGTGCTGGACGCGTCATGACCGCCGCGCCGGGCCTGACCGGACGGCTCGCCGAGTTCGTGCGGGCCCTGCGGGCGCAAGGCATCCCGGCCGGTCCGGGCGAGACGGCCGACGCGGCGGCCGCGCTGGAAGTGCTCGGCCTGGACGACCGCGAGCTGGTCCGCGAAGGGCTCGCCGCCGCGCTGGTCCGCCGGGGCGGGCAGCGGTCGGTGTTCGACGCCGCCTTCGACCTGTACTTCCCCGCTGGCGTCGGCGCACCGGAGCTGGCCCGCGAGAACCCGCCGCAGGACCGGGAGGAACTGCGGGAAGCGCTCGCCGCCGCCCTGGCCGAGGGCGACGACCAGGCGTTGGACCAGCTCGCCGGAATCGCCGTGGACCTGCTGGGTCAGTACGGCGTCGGAACCGGTCCGGGCGGCGGATACTCCGCGCACCAGACGCTGGACCGGCTGCAACCGCAGACGCTCATCGCCGGGGTGCTCGCGACGATGCGCGCCGCCGGCCCGCCGGACGAGTTCACCGACCGGCTCACCCGCGACGAAATCCGCCGCCGCGTCGAGGGTTTCCGCGGCCGGGTGCGCACCGAAGCGCGCCGCCGAGCCGCCGAACTCCGGGGCCGGGAACGGATCGCCAAGCACGCGATCGCCCCTGCCGCGGACCGCGTCGACTTCCTCATCGCCAGCCGGACGCAATTGGCCGAGCTGCGGCGCATCATCCAGCCGCTGTCCCGCAAACTCGCCACCAGACTCGCCGCGCGCCGCAAACGCACCACACGCGGCCAGATCGACTTGCGCCGAACGCTGCGTCGTTCACTCTCCACTGGCGGCGTGCCCTTGCGTCCAGCCTACCGGCACCGCCGCCCCGGCCGCCCGGAAATCATCCTCCTGTGCGACCTTTCCGGTTCGGTGGCGGGTTTCGCGAACTTCGCGATGCTGCTGGTGCAAGCGTTGCGGGACCAGTTCAGCAAGATCCGCGTTTTCGGTTTCGTCGACAGCACCGACGAGGTGACGCACCTCGTCGACACCGGTGCCGCCGATCCCGAGCAACTGGGCGCGCGAATGCTCAGCGAGGCCGCGGTAGTCCGTTGGGACGGCCACAGCGATTACGGCCGCGCGCTGGGCCAGTTCACCGCTCACTGGCTGGACGCAGTCGGCCCGCGAACGTCCGTGCTCATCCTCGGCGACGCCCGGACGAACGGCGGCGACCCGAATCTCGACGCCGTCCGCGCGGTCCGCTCCCGCGCGCGGCACGTCCACTGGCTAAACCCCGAACGCCGATCCCTGTGGGGGACCGGCGATTCAGCCGCGCCGGACTACGCGGAACTGGTCGAGATGCACGAATGCCGGACCGCGCAGCAGCTGGGCGTGCTGGTCACGCGCCTTCTGCCGACTTGAGCCAGCCGTCAATCTCGTTATGCAGCAACGTTTTGGTCTCTTCGGGCGCGAACGAAGCGGTCACTGCGTTGCTTGCCAACTTAGCCAATGTCGTGTCGTCGTAACCGAAAACCTCACGCGCACGGGTGAATTCGTCGGTGATCGCGGTGCCCGTGACGTCCGGGACATCCGTGTTGAGCGTGACCCTGAGGCCCGCCTCGACCAGTCGCGGCAGCGGGTGTTCCGGGAACGTCGGGACCAGCCCGAGCACGACGTTCGAGGAAGGGCACACCTCGAGCGCGATCCCGCTCTCCGCGGCGTGAGCGGTCAGTTCCGGGTCCTCCAAAATGCGGATTCCGTGGCCAATGCGCTCGGCTCCGCCGATTTCGATCGCCTCGCGGATGCTGTCCGGCCCGGCGTCCTCGCCCGCGTGGTGAATGAGGTGCAACCCCGCTTCCCGCGCCCGGTCGAGCACCTCCCGGAACGGAGCGAGCGAGTACTTTTCCTCGCCGGCCATCCCGATCCCGATGATCTCTTCGTGCCGCTTGGCCAGCTCCAGCGTCTTCTCGGCGCGCTCGATCGACCGTCGCCGCGAGTGGTCGAGAATCAGCTTCCACCGCAGCCCATGCTCTTTCCCGCCCTCCGACAGTCCTTTAAGGACCGCGTTGAGCGGAAGCTCAAGGTTCCCGAGCCGTTCCCCATGAGCGGCAGCCGTGAACGTGACCTCGACGTACCGGGTTCCTTGAGCGGCTTCGTCCGCACAGAACTCGCGCGCGATCCGCTCGAAGTCTTCAGCTTCTCGGAGGCACGATCGAGTGAGACTGTTGCGGTCGGCGAACGCCCGGAACCCTTCGAACGCTGCTGGCTTCTCGGGCAGCTGGATGCCGTGGGCGGCCGCGAGCTCCTTGAGCGTGCCGGGACGGATGGTGCTCTCGAGATGGACGTGGAGATGCACCTTGGGAAGGGCCGACAGATCGCGCACGCGTGGATCATGCCTGCCGCGCGCGCCACCTGTCATCCAGGTTTCGCCGGGAACCCGCGGGGGCCGGGCGACGTTGGGGTAGGTGACGGAGGTTTCCGCAGGGGAAGGGACTTTGTGCGATGGCTTTGATGAAGAAACTCACCGTGCTGGCCGGTGCCGCGGGCGCGGTGTCGTACGTGCGGAACAACCCGCAGAAGGTCAATGAGGCCGTGGGCAAGGCGGCGCGTTTCGTGGACGAGAAGACCAACGGGCGCTACCACGCGCAGATCTCGGGGGCGGTGCGGAAGGTCGCGGATACGACGCGTCCGCGGACTGCTGAGTGACGCTGTCCGCCTGACGGGGGCGCATCCCGCACGTCTCAACCGCGGTGCGGATCACGTGACCCGCCAGGCGGCGGCTCCGTTGTGCAGGAAGCGCGCGCGGCCGTGCCCGTCCGAGCCGATCAGGGACAGCACCTCGTGGCTGTTGAGCTTCGGCTCGGCGGTGATGATCGCGCTGTCGTTGAGGCGGACGACCTCGACGCGACGAGCGCGCTTGCCGGGCAGCGACGCGGCGGTCTCCTTGCGTGGGCGGTAGGTGAGGAACGCGCGGTCGTGGTCGACGGTCAGGGCGATGTCGTACAAGGTGGTGCGGTAGGTGCCGCACATCCGGTCCGCGTCGATGGGGGCGGGGTTCGCGGGCGGTACGGGGAGCGGTGCGGTCTCGACGCCGGCGAGGTCCCGGAGCACTGTGCTGAAGAGTTCGTGGGCCAGCGGTTCGGCCCCCGCGCTGTTGGTCAGCACGGCCATCGCCACGCCCGCTGAGGGGACGACGCGCAGGAAAGCCTTCTGGCCCTTGGAGACGCCGGTGTGGCCTATGACGCCGTCCCGGTACAGCATCCAGCCGAGTCCCCAGCCGAGGACGCCGCCGCCGAAGTCCGGGACGGACTCGAGCTGAGGTTCGCGCAGTCCCGCCAGCGTGGGGTCGGCGAGGTGCGGGCGCACGAATTCCAGGAGGTCGCGGGCGCTGATCGCGAGATGCGAGCCGCTGGGCGTGGAGAAATAGCGGACTGCCCAGCTCTTCGTCGGCGCGAGTTTTCCTGCGGTCTCGACGTGGCCGACCGCCGCGCGATGCAGAATCGCGTCGTAGGTGTCGGCAGCGACGGTGGAAAGCCCAAGCGGGGTCGCCAACCGCTCGCGGATCACGTCGTTGAAAGGCTTGCCGCGCAAGACTTCCACCAGTCTGCCGAGCACCGCGAACCCGCTGTTGGAGTAGGAGAAAACCCTGCCCGGCGGAAAGAGGTGATCGGCATCGGAGAGGGCGGCGACGAACTTCTCGATCGCGTCGTCGTTGCGGCCGGTGTCGACGAAGTGGTTGCCGTCGATACCGCCCGTGTGGGTGAGCAGATGCCGGACGGTCAGCGATTCCGTGGCGGCCGGGTCGTTCAGCCGGAAACCCGGCAGGCAGTCGCGGACGGGATGGTCGAGATCCAGGAGATCGTCGTTCACCAGTTGCTGGATCAGCGTGGCCGTCCAGATCTTGGTGATCGAACCGATCTTGAACACCGAGTCGGCCGTGGCCTCGACCCGCGTGCGGAGGCTCAGCACGCCCGCCGCCTCGTCGCGGATCTCGCCGTCAGCCAGCACCGCGACCTGTGCGCCCGGTACGTCGTGCTTCGCGATGAGCTCGCTCAGATCCCACCCCATCCCGTCAACCTAGTGCTCAGCTTCAACGCGCGGCTGGAGAGGCAGCGGACGCCTGCCAAATCTCTGCGCGGGGACGGGGGTTCCAGCGGCTTGTGCGGGTCGCTCGCTGGTGCGAAACGCGCGCATCGGGTGCGGAACTTCCCTGCGTCTCCATAGGCTGATCGGTGATGCGTTGACTCTCCCGCGCGAGACGGGGGAGTGCCTCGGCGAGCGTTCATGGCCGGGAAACCTCGGCCCGGCGGGCGTTCCTGGCCGTGCCGCCGACCCGGCTCAGTCCCGAGGTCGCTGCTAGGCGAGTGTTCCTGGCGAGGCTGCCGACTCCTGTCCCGTCCCGAGGTCGTTCCTCGGCGTGCGTTCCGGGTCGGACGGCCGACCCCAGTTTCGTCCCGACGTCGCTCCTCGGGCAGAGTTCCTGGCCGGGCAGTTGACCCGGCTCCGCTCCGGGGTTGTTCCTCGGTGAGTATTCGCGGCGAGGTGGCCGACTTCGGTTCGGTTCCGACGTCGTTCCTCGGCGTGTGTTCCGGGTCGGACGGCCGACCCCAGCTTTGTCCCGACGTCGTTCCTCGGGCAGGGTTCCTGGCCGGGCAGTTGACCCAGCTCCGCTCCGGGGTTGTTCCTCGGTTAGTGTTCGTGGCGAGGCGGCCGACTTCAGTTCCGTCCCGACGCCGTTCGTCGGCGAGCGTTCCTAGCCAAGCAGCCGACCCCAGCTCCGCCCCGACCTCACTCCTCGGCCAGCGTCGCCAGCACTCCCTCCCCGTACTTGGCCAGCTTGCTCTCGCCCACCCCGCTTACCGTGCCGAGGGCGTCGAGCGTCGTCGGCATCAGCGTGGCGATTTGGCGCAGCGTGGCGTCGTGGAAGATCACGTACGCCGGGACTCCTTGTTCCTTCGCCGTGGCCCCGCGCCAGGCGCGCAGGCGCTCGAAGATCGGGGCCGCTTCCGCGGGCATGTCGACCGGAGCGGCCGCTGGCGTGCGGCGGGACGTTCGCGGGGCGCGCGCCGGGCGTTCGGGTTCGCGGCGCAGCTGTACTTCTTGGGAGCCGTTCAGGACCGCAGTCGAGCCTTCGGTCAGCACCAGCGACCCGTAATCCCCTTCGACCGCAAGCAGGTTGCGCGCCAGCAGCTGCCGCACCACTGCGCGCCATTCCGGTTCGCGCAGTTCGGTGCCGATGCCGAATACCTTGAGCGTGTCGTGCTGGAACTGGGTGACCTTCGGGGTCGTCTTGCCCAGCAGGATGTCGATGATCTGGCCGGCACCGAAACTCTGTCGCCGCTCGTTGCGCAGACGGACCACTGTGGACAGCAGTTTCTGCGCGGGAATGGTGCCGTCCCAGCGTTCCGGCGGGGTGAGGCAGGTGTCGCAGTTCCCGCACGGCTGGCCGGACTGCCCGAAGTACGCGAGGATCTGCGTCCGGCGGCATTCGACTGTCTCGCACAGTCCCAGCATCGCGTTCAGGTGCTGGCCCTGCAGGCGACGGTGCATCTCGTCGCCTTCGGAGTTGTCGATCATTTTGCGCAGCTGCACCACGTCTTGCAGCCCGTAGGCGAGCCAGGCGGTGGACGGCTGCCCGTCGCGGCCCGCGCGGCCGGTTTCCTGGTAATAGCCTTCCACGGACTTCGGCAGGTCCAGGTGCGCGACAAACCGGACGTCCGGTTTGTCGATGCCCATGCCGAACGCGATCGTGGCGACGACGACGAGCCCCTCCTCGCGCAGGAACCTCGATTGGTTCGCCGCACGAGTCGACTTGTCGAGCCCGGCGTGGTAGGGCAGCGCCGGGATTCCGTTCTGCACCAGGAAATTCGCCGTTTTCTCCACTGACGCGCGGGACAGGCAGTAGACGATCCCGGCGTCGCCCTGGTGCTCGGTGCGCAGGAGGTCGAGCAGCTGCTTCTGTGGCGAGTTCTTCGACACGATCCGGTACTGGATGTTCGGCCGGTCGAAGCTCGCGACGAAGTGCTTCGCGTCGTCGAGGCCGAGCCGCTGCGAGATTTCCTTGTGCGTGGCCTCGGTCGCGGTGGCGGTGAGCGCGATCCGGGGCACGTCCGGCCAGCGTTCGTGCAGCGACGAGAGCATCAAGTAGTCGGGCCGGAAATCGTGGCCCCACTGGGAGACGCAGTGCGCCTCGTCGATCGCGAACAGCGCGATCTTGCCGCGGTCGAGCAGGCGCACGGTGGCTTCGACCGACAGCCGTTCGGGCGCGAGGTACAGCAGGTCCAGTTCGCCCGCGACGAACGCGTTCTCCACCTCCTGCCGCTGCGCGAAATCCTGCGTGGAGTTGAGGAATCCGGCGCGCACGCCGACGTTGCGCAGCGCGTCGACCTGGTCCTGCATCAGCGCGATGAGCGGCGAGATCACCACGCCGACGCCCGGCCGCACCAGTGCCGGGATCTGGTAGCACAGCGATTTCCCGCCGCCGGTGGGCATGAGCACCAGCGCGTCGCCGCCGGAGATCACGTGCTCGACGATCTCCGCCTGGTCGCCGCGGAACGCGTCGTAGCCGAAGACGCGCTGCAAGGTCTCGAGAGCGGGGGAACGGGTGGCCTGCTCGGCCAGATCGGGGTGCGCCACGCGGCCGATTCTAGGGCGGCGGGCCGTCCGGGCGAGCCTGCCCCGCCGGGTTCGGCGCGAGAGTCCCCATCGCACCGGCCGTTTTCGGGCGCTGCGGCGGGGCCGGTCGCACAGGGTGAACAGCATGGCGACTGGTGACAGCCGGGATGACGGGTCCCCTCACGCGACCCTCGTGACAGACCGTGCCGAGTCGGTCGTCCCCAGTGCCGTTCGCGTTCGGTGCGGAGGCGCACAATGGGATCCGTGGCTTTTCCGATCAATGACCTGACCGGGTACTTCTCCGGCGAATGGCGGCTCGCGCGCGAAATCGTCGACGTCGACGGGGTGCCGATGGGCGAGGCGAGCGGCCGCGCGACGTTCACCACCGACGACAGGGTGCTCGTCTATCGCGAGTCGGGAGAGCTGCAGCTCGGAGCGCATCGCGGACCGTTTGTCCGGACTCTGCACTACCGCCCGGCCGGGGGTTCCCGCGCCGCGGTGCATTTCGACCATGGCGGCTTCTTCCACGATGTGGACCTGGCGACCGGGGAGTGGACGGCCGATCACCCGTGTGCCGCCGACTGGTATCGAGGCGAGTACCGCGTGTTCGACGATCGCCGGTGGCAACAGGAATGGGTCGTGACCGGACCGGCCAAGGACCACGTGATCACCAGCCGGTTCACGCGAATGGACACGTAACCATCGGCCGGATTCCGCACTGTTTCACGAGGGATCCAGCGGATATCGAAGCAATGTCCCGTGTGGACTACTTGCGCCGGTTGCGCAGTATCACCAGCAGTACCACTATCGCCGAGACCGCGCAGGCGGCGGTGATCACCATGCCAGCCCAGGCGGGAATCGCGATCCCGGCGATGTTGTCGAAGCCAGGCAGGGCGCGGGGCGCGGTGATCGCCACAGGGCCCTCCGTTCGCGTCGTCGGCGTGCAGATCCGCTTTCGCGCCGGATTTTACCCGACGCCGGACGATGCTGTCAGGTCCGAAGTGGACGGTCGTGGTCACTGCGGGTAAAGAGCGGATTTTCCCGTGCTGAAGCCGGTTCGGCGGGCGCGAGTGGACCCCTCGTACCTGCTGGAGTCACAGTGCTGGGCAGAGCCGGGTCTTCGAGGCATGATCGAGGCAAGCGCACGACGACGGAGGAGGAGCGCGAGATGAATGTGGCCGATCTGCTCGTGGACGGATTCGGCCGGGTGCGGGAAGTGGTGCACCAGGCAGTCGACGGGCTGACCGCGGAGCAGCTGGCGGCGCGCCCCGGCCCGGAGGCCAACTCGATCGGCTGGCTGGTCTGGCATCTGGCGCGGGTGCAAGACGACCACGTCGCCGATGTCGCGGACACCGACCAGCTCTGGACGGCAGCGGACTGGCGCGAGAAGTTCGACCTGCCCTTCGCTGCTGGCGACATCGGCTACGGGCACAGCAGCGAGGACGTGGCCCAGGTGCGCCCGGAGTCGCCGGATTTGCTCACCGGCTACTACGACGCCGTGCACGAGCACACGGTGTCCTGGGTGGCCGGCCTGGACGGGGCGGCTCTGGACCGGGTGGTCGACGAAGCCTGGAACCCGCCGGTGACGCTGGGAGTTCGGCTGGTCAGCGTGCTGTCCGATGACCTCCAGCATGCCGGACAGGCCGCCTACGTGAGGGGGTTGCTGCTGGGATGACGATGCCGGAGTGACCGATGCGCCGGGCGAGTGACCGGTCTCGCTTGGCTGTCGACGGTCGGCTGTGGACGGAGGCAGTCGGACTGTTGCCGGCACGGGAGGCAGTGCGGTTTGCAGTTGGCGGGCCGGTTTGCGGTTGGCAGGCCGCGTACGGCAGTGGCTGCTGTCTGGGCGGCGAGAGTCAGGCTGGATGCGCGGGCAACCCCGGCCTGTCGCGGACTTGTGGGCTGCTTGTGCGGGCTGGCGAATCATTGCGACGCCGGGTTGACGAAGGTGGCGCGGTCTCGCATGGTGCGCTCTCCGTGCAGCCGTGCAGCCGTGCAGCCGTGCAGCCGTGCAGCCGTGCAGCCGTGCAGCCGTGCAGCCGTGCAGCCGTGCAGCCGTGCAGCCGTGCAGCCGTGCAGCCGTGCAGCCGCGAGGTGTCACTCGTATCCCGTTCCCCGGTGGTCCGGCAGGCGGCGCGGGCCGGGGCCGTCTTGGCCTAGTTGGTCGTTGGGGTTGGCCAGGCGGCATTTGGCCAGGGACATGCAGCCGCAGCCGATGCAGTCGTTCAGTTGGTCCCGGAGTTGTTCCAGTTGGCGGATGCGCTGGTCCAGGTCGGAGCGCCAGCAGGACGAGATGCGGGACCAGTCCGCGCGGGTCGGGGTTCGGTCGTCCGGCAGGAGAGCGAGCACCTCGCGGATCTGCGCCAGCGGCATGCCCACTCGCTGCGACATGCGGATGAACGTCACCCGCCGCAGGGTGTCGCGGCGGTAGCGGCGCTGGTTGCCCGCGGTGCGCCTGCTGCGGATCAGCTGTTCGTCCTCGTAGAACCGCAGGGCCGACGCCGGTACGCCGCTGCGGTGGGAGAGTTCGCCCACGGTCAGTTCGGGCAGCTCCGTCTTCGCCATGCGCTCAGCATAGCTTGACTTAAAGGGAGCTTGAAGTTCGAGACTCCTTCCGGAGGCGGGAAACCTGTTCCGCCCCGGGAAAAAGGAGAATACCGTGTCCGAAGCTCCCGTCCGGCTCGCTGTGCTCGTCGGCAGCGCCAGGGAAGGGCGGTTCGCGCCCACGGTCGTGCGCTGGTTCACTCGCCAGGCGGATCGGCACGGCGGGTTCGAGGTCGACGTCATCGACGTCGCCGAGATCTCGTTGCCGCTCGCGATGAACGGCGAGGGGGCCGCGCCCGTCGCCGCCCGGCTCGAGGCGGCGGACGCGTTCGTCGTGGTCACGCCGGAGTACAACCACAGCTACCCGGCCGCGCTCAAGAACGTCCTCGACTGGTTCCGCGGCGAATGGCACGCCAAACCGGTCGCTTTCGTGTCCTACGGCGGGATTTCCGGCGGGCTGCGCGCGGTCGAGCACCTCCGCCCGGTCTTCGCCGAGCTGCACGCGGTCACCATCCGCGAGACCGTGAGCTTCCACGGCGTGCACGGCCGGTTCGGGGAGGACGGCGAACCAGTCGAACCGGGTGTGGAGGCTGCGGCGAAGGCGTTGCTCGACCAGCTCGAATGGTGGGCGCGCGCGTTGCAGGACGCTCGGTCGGTGCGGGCTTATCCGGCATGACCGGGCTCGGGGCGGTGCGAGGTCGGCGCATGTCTCCCGGGTATTGCTTGGGCGGACGGCAGGTCCGGGGCGATGCGGTGTGGGCAGGCGCGGCCGAATCGGCTTACCCGGGGCCGGTGTGCTGGCCACCGCTGGGGGCTTTCACGCTGCACCCGTCCGTGACGAGGTCTTCCAGATTCCGGTCGATCGCCTGGCATAGGCATCAGCGCGGCCTGGTGCGGGGAGGTGAAGACTCCGGCGTCAATCCGCTCGCCCCGGCGGGACCGCGGGATGGTCGCGGAGACGCGGTGGTCGACGTGCTGTGGGCAGGTGCCGCCCGGTGCGAGCCGGGCCAGGCGTTTGTCGAAGACGATCCGGCCTGGGACCCGGGGACCATGGCGCCCCGGCGGGCGGGTGATCGGCTGGCGCGGAAGCAGCGTGGGGAACTGGTCCCACGTGGATTCGGTGATGAAGGAGGGCAAGACGGGCAGGTGACCTGAGCGAATGGCGATCGCGGTCTGATCTCCAGGGCTGTGCCCGTCCGGCCCTCAAGCCGGGCGGGCACAGCCTGGTCGAGGTCAGGTGATCGATTCCGCTGTCCCGGCGGCGGGGACGGCGATCCGCCAGGCGACGATCGCGGCCACCGCGAGTCCGGCGACGGCCAGGGAGCTGCTCGCGAGGAAGGGATCGGCGCCCTTCAGGGCGGGGGCGAACCCGATGCCGATGTACAGCGTGATCCCGGTGGAGCCGCCCAGTTGGTCGGCTGCTCGCTGGACGCCGGAGGCGATGCCGGCGTCCTCTTCGGTCACGCCGGTGACCGCGATGTACTGCAGTCCGACGATCCCGAGCCCCATTCCGGCGGCGACGAACACCATGGCCGGAATCATCACCGCGCCGGTAGCGCCGAACTGCGAGACCAGGGCGATGTCTGCCATGGCCAGCGCGGTGCAGCAGATCCCGGCCAGGACGCAGAACCGAGCACCCCGGCGTTCGAGTACCCGGGGAACCAGCACCGAGGCCGCGATCAGGGACACCGCCAAGGGCAGCATCGTCACCCCGGCCTGGAGCGGGCTGGCGCCCAACCGGTCCTGAAGGAAGTACGTGAACAGCAGAAAGGAGGTGGACAGTGCCGCGCTCACCAAGGCGGTGGCAAGGTTGGCCAGGACCCGGGGCCGGTTGCGGAAGAACCGCAGCGGCACGAGCGGATTGCGCGCGCGCCGCTCGACCCTGACGAACAGGGCCCCGGCCGCGGCCGCGCCCGCCAAAGCCGCCGGGGCCAGCCAGCGCGCCGCGCCGCCTCCTTCACCCGCTTCGACGACCCCGAAGGTGAAGAGCAACGGGGCCGCGATCAGCAGGAACGAACCGGGAAGGTCCAACGGCGTCCTCCCGGCCGGCCGTTCCCCCGGCACGAGGAACGCCGAGGCCAGGAACACGACCAGGATGAACGGCACGGACACCAGGAAGATCCACCGCCAGCCGAGGAATTCGGTGATGAACCCGGAGACCGCGAACCCGAGGACGAGGCCGCAACTGGCGACGGCCGCCCACCCGCTCAGTGCCCGTGACCTGCGCGGGCCTTCCGGGAACAGGAGCACGATCACCGACATCGCAGCAGGAAGCGCGATCGCCTCACCGGCCCCCTGCAGCAGCCGGGCCGTCACCAGCAGGACGAAGGACGGCGCCAGCCCGGCCAGCAGAGACGCGGCGCCGAAGACGGCGGTGCCGAGCAGAAGGACGCGCCGCCTGCCGAGTACGTCGCCCAGCCGGCCGCCGAGCATCAACAGCCCGCCACCGGTGATCGTGTACCCGACCACCACCCAGGTCAGCGCACGCCCGTCGACACCGAAGCCGGCGCCGATCGAGGGCAGGGCGACGTTGACCACCGTCACGTCGACCGCGATGAAGAACTGCAGCATGGCCATGCAGCACAGCACCAGCCGTGCACGCACCGGGGACGATCCGTCCCGGCACGCGAAGAGAATGCCTGAAATCACCAAGTGCTCCGTTGCTCAGAAGAAGTTCCGAGCAGCACCGACGTGCCGCTTCGGTTCGACCACGAAGCGACGGCACGTTCTGCAGAAGTTGAGAGAGACGCCCCGCCGCTAGCGGAGCGTCCTCGTCACTGCGGCGCAAGCCGCGCACGAAGAAGCAGACATGGTGCCGATCATACCGGAGCCGACCACAGAGTGATCTCTCAGTTCCCATCGCTCCGTCGTGGTGCCGCACTGTCCAATCGCCACACCTGTCCGCGCGGACTCTAAGCCAGTGCGGAGCTGAGCGGCGCCGACCCCGGATGGGCGCAAGCTCAACCCGCGCAACTGTCCACAGTGGACCGTCGAGCGAAAGCAGGCGCATGCTCCGGCCGCAGCCCAACCCCGCCAAGATAAGCCGTAACCCCGGAAAGCGCCGGAAACCGTTGCAGTGCACGCATCGGCGCGGGCAACCGGTTCAGGGTCCCGTCGAGTGCCGGACGCAGCAGCATGGCGTGTTCGCCCCGCTGGCTGGACTGCACCGCGACCGTCGGCAGCAAGCGGCGGCGGCGTACGGCGGCGAGGCGGGACACCGGGATCTCCCCGCGCCGCAACGGTTCCGCGAGAAGCCGGGCGGTGGCGACGGCGTCCTGCACGGCGAGGTTCACCCCGACCCCGCCCACCGGCGACATCGGGTGTGCTGCGTCCCCGATGCACAGCGCGCCCGCTGTGTGCCAGCGCGGCAGGAGGCCCATGGTCACTTCGAGCAGCTTGACGTCGTCCCACGAGCGCACGGCGGACAGTTGCGCGGGCGTCCAGCCGAACAACTCGCCCAGCCGGGAGCGGAATCCCTCGATCGGGCCGGAGCGCAGTGCGGCGTCCGAGCCGCGGGGGATGAGGTACGAGGTCTGGTAGTAATCGCCGCGGTCCATGGTCACCGAGGCGTATCCGGGGCCGAACCGGGCGAACACCCCCGGTTCGCCCGGTCCGGCTTTCGGCACCCGCACCTGCCAGACGTCCATCGGGACCTCCGACTCCCGCAGTGCGAGTCCGAGTTCGTGGCGCACCGTCGACCAGCGGCCGTCGCAGCCGACTGTTAGCGGAGCGGCGAGTTCGTGGACGGCGCCGGTGTCGTCGCGGTAGCGGACTCCGGTGACGCGGCCGCCTTCTCGGAGCAGCGAAACGACGGAAGCGCCCATGCGCAGGGAGAATTTCGGTTCCGCGGCACCGGCTTCGGCCAGCAAGCCCAGGAATTCGGCTTGGGGGACCATCGCGATGTGCCGGTGCGGGCCGCGCAGTCTGCTGAAATCCGCGGCTACCACGGTTTCCCCGCCGATTTCCATTTTCATCCGTTCCAGGATCGAACGGGACAGGGCGGCGAACTGGGGGCCCAGGCCCAGTTCGTCCAGCAGTCGCAGGGTCGACGGGTGCACGGTGTCGCCGCGGAAGTCCCGCAGGAAGTCGCGGTGCTTCTCCAGCACCACCGCCTCGACCCCGGCCCGCGCCAGCAGCAGGCCCAGCATCACGCCGGCCGGTCCGCCCCCAGCGACCACGCATCCGGTCCGCTCCATCGGTCCTCCAATCTTAGAGACACTCTAAGTTTAGAGTAACGCTAAGATTCACGCCATGACCGGGTTGCGGGAAGAGAAGAAGCGGCGGACCCGCCAGGCGCTGATCGAGGCCGCGCTCACGCTGTTCGACGAGCAGGGCTACGACGGCACGACCGTCGCCGAGATCTCCGCGCGGGCGAAGGTTTCCCCGGCGACGTTTTTCAACTACTTCGCCACCAAAGAGGAGGTCGTCTTCGCTGACCAGCATCTTTACGACGAGGTGGTGGACGGGGTGTTCGCCGCGGCGAAGCCGGACGCTCAGGTCGCCGAGCTCGTGACGAGGACTGTGCACGCGCTGGCGACGGCGGAAGCGTGGAGTTTCCCGCTGGACCATCCGCTCACCGAGGTGCGCACCCGGCTGCTCGCCGCGGTGCCCGCGTTGCGCGCCGGGTACCTGCTGCGCAACGCCGTGGTGGGCGATCGGTGGGCGGAGAAGCTCTACGAGACGTGCAAGCCGCAGCTGGACCGGGTCGAGGCGGCCGCGTTGACCGGCGCGGTGCTGGGCGCGTTGGAGGCGGCGTTGCGGCAGCTGCCGGACGGAAGCAGCGCGACGGAGGTCGTCCTGGCGACCGTCGACCGGGTCGTGTACGGGTTTCTGCCCGGGAAGAAAGGCTAATTGCAGTACAGGGATTCGAGTTTCGTGTCCGAGGCGACCACGGTGATCCCCTTGCCGATCGACTGCCCGGACGCCGCCAGCGACGCGGACACGGTGCAGACCACCTGCTGCAGACCGATCGGATACAGCAGTTTCATCGATTCGGAGACGGTCACGGTGACCGGCTGCGTCGAGGTGTCGACCGTGACGTGCCGGCCGGGCGAGAGCATCGAGTAGAAACCCTCTTGTTCTTCGACGCGCGTCGGGCCGCCGAACAGTTCTGTCAGCACCGTCGTGGGGGTCGCGTCCCGCGCCCAGGCGCGCTGCACCGGGCTGAGTTGTCCCGCGTAGACGAAATAGAGCGTGATTGCCGGACGCGGCGTGCCCAGCTGGAATCCGCCGGGTGCTTCCCCAGCGGGGACCACGCCGGTCGGCTGGACGCCGCAACTGGCCAGGAGCAAGACCGAAATCAGCGCGAGGAAGAGCCGGGGAAGTTTCATCGCTCCTCCTGCTCGGTGCGAGGCAGCCGGAGCGTGAACCGCGCCCCGTCGCCGGTGTTTTCCGCTGCGATGTCGCCGCCGTGCAGCCGGGCGTTCTCCAGCGCGATCGACAATCCGAGGCCGCTGCCGTCGGACCGGGCCCGTGACGTGTCCGCCTTGGCGAAGCGGTCGAACACCTTGGGCAGCACCTCTTCGGGGATCCCCGGGCCGTGATCGGTGACCGCCAGGGAGACTGTCGCGTCGTCGGTGCTCAGCTCGATTTCGACGGGCGGTGCGCCGTGGTGCAGGGCGTTGCCGACGAGATTGGCGATGACCAGGTCGAGCCGTCGCGGGTCCGCGGGCACGGTGACGCTGGGCAGGTCAGCCACCACGGAGTCGGTCCAGCCTCGGGCGGCGAGGGTGTTCGTCACGGCCTCGGCCAGGTCGACCTCCTCGACGCGCAGCTCGGCCCGTCCGGCGTCGAAGCGGGAGATTTCGACCAGGTCCTGCACGAGCCGGGTCAGCCGGCGTGTTTCGGACGACACCAGCCGCGCTGCCACCGCGGTGTCCGAGGGCAGCTGGTCGGCGTCCTCGTCCAGGACGTCGGTGACCACGTTCATCGCCGCCAGCGGGGTGCGCAGTTCGTGCGAGACGTCGGCGACGAACCGGCGCGCGTCGGCCTCCATCTCGCGCAGCGAGCCGACGGTGCGCTCCAGCTCCGCCGCGGTGTGGTTGAACGTGGTGACCAGCTGGGCCAGTTCGTCGGAACCCTTGGCGGGCAGGCGCACGTCGAGTTGTCCGTCGCCGAGTTTGCGAGCCGCCGAGTTCAGCGCGCGCACCGGCTGCAGCACCTGGCGCGCGGCCAGCAGCGCCAGCGCGACGGCGATCGGCAGGGCCAGCGCGGTCATCTGCCACGCACGCGTCGCCAGCTGGTCGATCGCGGCCTGCTGGGTGGCCAGCGGGACGGTTTTGTAGACCTCGATTCCGGTGTGTTCCCCCTGTGCCGCGCCATAGCGCAGCAGCGGCATCCCGATGTAGAGCACCGGACGGCCGCCCTCGATGACCCGCTGGAACTGGACACTGGTCCCGCCCGCGACCGCGGTGCGCAGCCCGGCGGGTATTTCCGCCGGATTCAGCCCGACGCGCGAATGCAGCGTCCCGAACACCACGGTCGTGACGCCTTTGAGCGAACTCGCCATGTTGTCGAGCTGCCGCTGGTCGGGCGGGAGCGTCAGCTGCGGCAGGTACGTCCTGACCTCGTCGCGCAACTGCACCATCGCCGGGTCCTGCACGCCGGCCAGGATCGTGTTGCGCGCGGACACGTAGCTCGCGCCCGCCGCCGCGCCAGCGCCGACCAGCGTCATCGCCGCGAACGCCAGCACCAGCCGCAGCCGCAGCCCGGACACCCACGACCGGAGCCGCTTCACGGCGCGGCCCGCTTCACGAGCGGCCGAACCGGTAGCCGAAGCCGCGCACGGTCTGCACATGGTCCGGGCGCGCCGGAACGTCCTCGATCTTCGCGCGCAGCCGCTGCACGCACGCGTCGACCAGGCGGGAGTCGCCGAGATAGTCGTGCCCCCACACCGAGGCGAGCAGCTGGCTGCGGCTGTACACCTGGCCTGGCGTGCGCGAGATCTCCAGCAGCAGCTTCAGTTCGGTCGGCGTGAGCGAGACCTGCTCGCCGTGCTTGCGCACCAGCATTCCGGCCCGGTCGATCACCAGGTCGCCGTGCTGTTCCGGCCCGGCGGCACCGGGTTCGGGGGCGGTGCGCCGCAGCACCGCGCGGATGCGGGCGTCGAGCACGCGCGGCTCGATCGGCTTCACGACGTAGTCGTCCGCGCCCGCTTCGAGTCCGGCGACGACGTCGAAATCGTCGCTGCGCGCGGTGAGCATGATGATCGGCACCTGGCCGAGCGCGCGGATCCGGCGGCACGTCTCGAACCCGTCGATGCCGGGCAGCATCAGGTCGAGGACCACGAGGTCGGGCGCGCGTTCGCGCAGTTGCACGACGCCGTCCTCGCCGGTCGCGGCGGTGTGCACCGTGTGTCCTTGACGGCGCAGCGCCAGCTCCATGCCCTCGCGGACGGACGCGTCGTCCTCGATCACCAACACCACAGCCACGGTGGCCATTATTCGGAATGCCCGCGGATTCGCGCGAGCCGGGCGGATCTTGTAGCGAAACCATGACACAGCTCTGACGAGATCCCGAAATCCCGCGGCCAGGCTCGAAGGCATGGCAGTGCTGACTCCTGAAACGCCGACCGTGCCCCTGTCCTCGCCCCGGCACGCGCTCGCCCCTCGAGGGCGTTCGCGGACCGCCGTGCTGGTCGCGGCCGCGATCGGGTTCGCGGGCGCGTTCGTCGTCGCCTACCTGCTGTTCGTGCGGACCGAGGCCGGGCAGCGCGCGGAGGACGGGGTCGTCCGCTTCGCGCAGAACCTTCCGCGGTCCACTGTGGACTGGGCGCGGCCGCTGGCCGGGATCGACGGCGTCGAGGTGTTCGGCGCGGCCGGGATCGTCATCGTGGCGCTCGCGGTGCTGCGCAAGCGGTTCGCGCTCGGGGTGACCGCGCTGGTGCTGTACTTGCTGCCGCTGGCCGCGGCGCAGCTGCTCAAGATCTACCTGCTGGACCGGCCGGACGTCGGTTCGACGGGAGCCCCGCACCACAACAGCTTTCCGAGCGGGCACGTCAGCGCGGCCACCGCCGTGCTGCTGGCACTGGCCGTGGTGCTGCCCGCGCGGTTCCGGACCTGGGTGCTCGCCGTGGGTGCGCCCGGCGTCGCCTGGGTGGCCGCGGCGACCGTCGCGCTGAGCTGGCACCGCCTGTCGGACACCGTGGGCGCGTGCCTGCTGGTGGCCGCGGTGGTGTCGGCGGGCGCGGCGGTCGTCTCGGCGAGACGTCCGGACGGCGGGCGGATCCCGGTGGTGGTGACGGGGGTCGCGTTGCTCGGGCCGACGTTGGTGGTGCTGGGCGGGTATGCGGTGCTGGCGTCGGCGACGTCGGTTCCGGCTCGGTTTGTGGCGGCGTTGGTGCTGGCGGCGTTGAGTGCGGTGGCGGTGGTGTTGCTGGCGGCCGGGCCGCTCCGGCGGGTGAACTTCGACCCGTCCGGGGCGCGGAATCGGTTGCGTGAGGCGGAGGGGTCCTGAGTGCTGGCGCCAGTTCTACCCGGCTGGTTCTAACCGGCGTAGCCACTCACGAGGGGTTGCGGCGCGGTTTGATCCGCACCGCGGGCAGCGGGGGAGCGGGCAGTCGCGCCGGGCCGCCGGGGTAGGGGTCGATCGCGCCGAACTGGTCGGAGTTCGCTTCCCACGCCTCGCGGTATTCGGCGATCTCGTCGTGGCTGCGGCCGACGAAGTTCCACCACATCAGGATTTCCTCGCCGAACGGCGGGCCGCCGAGCACGATCACGCGGGCCGGGGAGGAGCCGGGGTTGTGCAGGTGGAGCGTGGTCGCGCCGATGCCGAGGTAGCCGAGTTGAGCCTGCTGCAGCGGGGTGCCGGCGAAGGTGACTTCTCCGGTGTCGAGCAGGACGCCGTGCTCGAAGGACGGGTCCGCGTCGAGGCTGAGCTCCGCGCCCGGCTCGAGGACGATTTCCGCGCCCAGCAAGGGAGTGAACGTCTTCACCGGCGAGGTTTCCCCGGCAAGGGCGCCGAGGAAGACGCGGGCGGTGGCTCCGTCGAGTTCGGTGGCGGGCGGCGCGTAGTGCTGGAAGTCGCGGGCGGTGTGCCGGTGCTCGTCCGGGAGCGCGACCCAGAGCTGGACGCCGTGCAGCGTGGCGGTTTCCGGCGTCGACACCTCTTCGTGGCAGATGCCGTGGCCGCCGGTCATCAGGTTCAGCTCGCCGGGGCGGACCATCGCGTGCGAGCCGAGGCTGTCACGGTGTTCGATTTCGCCGGTGAACAGCCAGCTCACCGTTTGCAGGCCGGTGTGCGGGTGCGGGCCGACGGACATGCCGCCGCTGACGGAGGTGTCGTCGGGGCCGTAGTGGTCGGCGAAGCACCACGCGCCGATCAGCGAGCGCTTGCGTTGCGGCAGGGTGCGGCGGACCGGCATGGCCCGCGGGCCGCCGAGGGGCACCGAGCGGGCGTCGAGGACCTCGACCTTGCCGGGGTCGACGGGGTCCCCGCCGCACGCTAGTTCGGCCGGGTCGGTCTCGACGTTGCTCATGCCTGACACGATAACCGGCCGCGTGCGAGTTCCCGCCCAGCTGTCCGTGAGGGGAACCCTGAGGGCATCAGAGTCCGTGAAGGTGGCCCTCACGGACCGCTGGCGCGGGTCAGCGGGCGAGGAGGTTGCGCAGCCAGTCGAGCGCGGTCGGGAGCGCGTTCAGCACCGAGATGTGCCCGTCGTGCGGACGTGACCACATTTCGGCGTCCGGGAGGTTCCGCAGGAGCCATTCGCTGTGGCTGACCGGGACGATCTGATCCTCGCCCCCGTGCACCAGCAGCACCGGAACCCGCACGTCGGCAGCGGAAAATCCCCACGGCGTCACGTACGCGAGGTCGTCGTCGGCTTCGGCGGCCACGTCACCGGAAGCACCGGCGTCCTCGCCCAGCGGGCCCCACGTGCCGCGCAGCGCCGTCCAGTCCGCGTCGGTGAAGCTCGTCGGGTCGAATTCTTGCGTTTCTCCGTGCTGCAAGCGGGTTTCCCGGCCTTTGCGGGCGGCGCGCAACGAGCTGTCGTCGACCATCCCGCCGTACCAGTCGTAGTCCTCGGAGTACGGCGCCAAACCGGCGAGCGACACCGCCGCCGTCACCCGATCCGGCAGGCCCGCGGCGCAGGCCAGCGCGTGCGGTCCGCCGCCGGACGCGCCCATGACCGCGAAACCCGCTAGGTCCAGGGCATCCGCCAGCTGCCGCACGTCCTCGGCAGCCGACCCCACCGTCCGCCCGGCGTTCGGGGTGGACCCGCCGTACCCAGGCCGACCGTAGGAAACCACCCGAAAACCCCGCGCGGCGGCAGCCTCCACCACGGGCGGCAGCAGGCGGCCGGACTGCGGGGTCCCGTGGTGCCACACCAGCGGAAAGCCGTCGCCCCCGCTGTCGTGCACTCGAAGATTCCGGCCGTCCGGCAGCGATAGATCAGTCGTCCCCATGCCGGGAACTCTAGCCGCCCCGGCGCGCGCGATCGGCGAAATTGTCCCAGGCCTGCCGAACCAGCGCGGGGTGCGCGAGAAGGTCCGACGCGGTCCGGGCCAGCGCCGACGCCGTCGCGAGCAACACCGTCCGGGCTCGCGGCGAGCCGGTCGCCTCGGCGAACGCCCGGCTGCCGACCGCGCGCACCGGATCGTGGAGCGCGACCGACGGATGGATCGTCGGCATCCGCACGCTCAGATCGCCCACCTCGGCCCGGCCGGGCACTGCCGCCGCACCTGAAGGGGAAGCGTGGATCCCGCACGCCGCGAGTTGCCGGGCGAAATGCCCGGACAGCACCGGATTGTCCTGGAACCGCGCGTGAATCGGGCCGAACCGTTCGACGTTCGCCTTGGTCCCGGTCGCCATCGCGGCGCCTTCGGCAGCAGCGGTCACTTCGGTGACCACCCGGCCGAGCGCCTCCGAATCCGGCGCGCGCAACCCGAAGCGGGCTTCGGCGAAATCGGGCACCACGTCGGTGGATTCCTCGCCGTGCGTCACGATTCCCTGCACTGTCGCACCCGCCGGAAGCCGGGCGCGCAGGGCGGCGATCGCGGTGAAGACCTGCACCAGCGAGGCGACCGCGTCGGTGGTGTCTTCGGGCGCTGGACCGGAATTCCCGTGCACGGTCACCCGCAGTTCGGTCCGCGCGGCGAGCGGCGCGGCGGCCCAGGTGTGCACGCCGGGCTGGAAAGTCAGCACCGCGTCGATCTCGTCGGCGGGACGATCGGTGACGACGACGGAACCGGATTCCAGCGTCGCGGCGGTGGCGAGCGCCGCGCCGAGCACCGCCGCGGCGACGAGGTTGTGCCCGAATTCGCGGAGCCGGTCGGACGGAAGCAGCAGGGCGACGCACGGACGTCCGGCACCGTACACGGCGGTGCGGCCGGTGACGTCGAAACCGGCTGCGGCGAGCTGCCCGAGGCCGGGCGCCGGGTCGTCGGCGGGTTCGCGGGACCAGGCCCAGAGCCGCTCGGCGAGCAGTTCGATCTCGTGGTCGGTCCGGTCGTGCCGGTCCTCGTCGGACTCCATGCCGCCGAGGTACCCAGCGGGCAAGGAATCGATCCCCTGCGAAAGTGGGTAATTCGGCCGTGGGCGCGACGGGGCCGGTGCGCGATCGTCACTGGCATGACAGCGGGAACCTACCGGGTGCTGCCGGCCGAGGTGTCGGCGATCGTGAAGAACGTGGAAGGCCTCGGCTCAGCGGCGTTCTCGGCCGTGCGCGACCTCGAGACGCTCGTGATCGACGCCTTGTCGTTCGCGGGCATCGGCAGCGGGGTCGCCGCGGCGAACACCTTGCTGCAGTCGAAACTCGTGTCGTCGCTCGGCGACTTCGTGAAACTGATCGAACAGGTCAACGGCAAAGTCCAGCACGCGGCGCAGAACTACGCCGACGCCGACACCGCGGTGGCCCAAGGCTACGGCGGCGGAACGGGCGGCGGCGGGGGAGCCGGGGCGGCGGGCGGCGGTGCGGCTGCTGGGGGTGCCGCACCGCAGCAGCTGGACGAGCGGGTCGTCGATTCGATCATGCGGTCCGAGGGCGCGACCGGCGAACAGGGCGGGGTGCCGGAGGCGTACGGCTTCCGGCGGAACATGCACAACGGCTACGACCAGATCATGGCCGCCCGCCAGCAGTACGGCATCGGCAGCGCCGAGGAGCACGCCGTGGTCGCGCAGCTGATGACCGCGAACGCGCGCCACGCCGGAGCGCTGGAGTTCTCCGACGCGGGCACGCAGGCCGCGATCATGTCCGGCGCGCACATGCGCGGCGCGGGCGGCGTCCGGGCGATCCTGAACCACATGGGCGGCGCGGACATCGTGCAGAGCGCACGCACCCTCGACCCGGCCGCGGTGCAGCAGTTGCAGGGCTTGTCGCCGCAGGAATTCCAGCAGCAGTTCCACGACGCCCGGATCGAATACGACCGGGAGATCTACGGCGACACGACCACCCGCCAGAACGGGCACACCCAGAACTGGTGGGACCGCTACGGAAACGGGCTGACCCAGCGCTACGACCGCGAGCAGCAGGAGTTCCTGCGGCTGTCGCGCTAAAACCGCTTCAGTCCAAATCGGACAACCGGGCCGTCAGGTCCTCGACCAGCCGGGTCACCAGCCGGTCGAGGAGCTGGCGGTCTTCCGCTGTCCAGCCGCTCATCGCGCCGGCGAACCAGTCCTCGATCACGCCGATGTAGCGTTCGGCCGCGGCCTTTCCTTCCGGGGTCAGCTCGATCAGCCGGGCCCGCTGGTCGTCCGGGTCGGCCACGCGCCGCACCAGCCCGCGGCTTTCCAGCCCCTGCACCTGCCGGGTCACGTGCGGGCCGACGACGTTCATCCGGTTCGCGATCTCGCCGACCCGCAGCGGCGCGTCCTCGATGTGCAGGATGCCGAGCACGGTCATCGCCGGCCGTTCCAGCGGCAGCCCGGTGGCCTCGACCGCGCGCTCGAACAGCTTGCCCCGGCGCAGCGAACCGCTCAGCTCGTTCAGCCGGGGAAGCAGGTCCCGGAGCAGGGAAGGGACGGCGGACATCGCGGTCTCCTTGATTAGATACCTAAGTTAGGTATACAGTTGGGTCACCGGGATCGCGAGAGGCGGTTCCGGCCGGTCTCGAAAATGATACCTAAGGTAGGCATCTACCGCCTGCCGAGGCGAAGGGGAGAACCATGAGCAGGAGTGTGCTGATCTCGGGGGCGAGCATCGCGGGCCCGGCGCTGGCGTACTGGCTGAACCGGTACGGCTTCGCGGTCACGGTGGTGGAGAAGTCGGCGGCGGTGCGCGGCGGCGGGTACCCGATCGACATGCGCGGCCCGGCGGTCGAGGTGCTGCGGCGGATGGGACTGGACGAGGCGGTGCGGGCGCGGCACGTCAACACCCGGCGACTGGCGTTCCTCGACGGGGACGGCGGCGTCCTGAACAGTGTCGCGCCGACCGTGATCACCGGGGACGAGGCCGGGCACGACATCGAATTGGCCCGCGGCGACCTCACCAGCCTGTTGTACGACGCGGTGCGCGACGACGTCGACTTCCGCTTCTCGGACTCGATCGCCGAGCTGGACGACCGCGGCGACGGGGTCGACGTGACCTTCGCCAGCGGCCGGAGCCAGACGTTCGACCTGGTCGTCGGCGCGGACGGCCTGCACTCGAAGACCCGTTCGCTGGTGCTCGGGCCGGAGGAGCAGTTCCACCGCTACCTCGGCTACTGCTTCGCCGGGTTCACCATGCCGAACTACCTCGGCCTGTCGCACGAGGGCATGTCCTGGGCGGTCGCGGGCCGTTCGGCGTCGCTCTACGCCGCGGGCGACGGCGACATCGACCAGGTGCACGGGTTCCTCGTGTTCACTCACGCCGACCCGCCGTTCTCCGCGTTCGCCGACCCGGCCGCGCAGCGCGCGCTGGTCGCGAGCCGCTTCGAGGGCTGCGGCTGGGAGGTGCCGCGGATGGTCGAGGCGATGCGCTCGGCGGACGACCTGTTCTTCGACGTGGTCAGCCAGATCCACATGCCGGTGTGGTCGAAGGGCCGCGTCGCGCTGGCCGGGGACGCCGCGCACGCGACGTCGTTCCTGTCCGGGCAGGGCTCGAGCCTCGCGATGATCGGCGCGTACTTGCTGGCGTACGAGCTGGCGGAGGCTCCGCACGACGTCGCGTTCGCGGCGTACGAGAAGCGGTCGCGCGAGTTCGTGGAGGCGAACCAGGCGCTGGCGACGGGCGGGTCGGTCGTGATGTCGCCGCGGACCGACGCGGAGGTGGCGGCGCGGAACTCGGCGTTGCGGGCGTTGGACGGGCTGCCGGGGGAGGCGCACAGCGAGGTGCACAACTTGCTGACGCTGCCGCCGGAGCGCGCGACCGTCTGAGGCCGTGCGCGGCGATCCCGGCAAGAACCGCGATCGCCGCGCACGAGCTTTCCCCGCCGTGCGGCGCCCGGTCGCGGCGTGCGAGGCTACCCGGCGGCATTGCGCGGTGACGGAACGAGGCGGAATGAACGCGATTGCGCGCGGCGGCGGGATGCTCGCGGCGATTCTGGTGGTCGTCGGCGGCACGGCCGGGCTCGGGGTGGCGCTCGGGCTCGGCGGGACGGCGATGCTGGCCGGGCTGACTGCGTTGTTCTGCTTCATCGCCGCCACCGGCGGGCCCCTGCGGCCGGACCTGTGGCTGCTCGCGGCGTTCGCTCCCGCGGTCGTGCTGGGCGGGGCCGGGCCGCGGTTGCTGGGCGAGGTTTCGCCGGTCGCTTCGATCGCGCTGCTGGTGCTGGTGGTGTTCGCGGCGGCGGTAGTGCCCGCGCTCGGGCCGCGGTATGTGACGGTCGGGCTCGGACTCGGCATGGCTTCGGTATTCGGCTACGGCTTCCAGTTGAGCGGTGCGGCCAGCCCGGTGCAGATCATCTGTGCGCCGGCGCTGGCCGTCGGGGTCGTCTTCGTGCTGCGGCTGCTTATGGGCTTGCGCGATCCCGGTAAACCCACCCGCACCGCGCTGGCCGACGCCCTCGCCGGACCGGACCGCGCGAGCGCGGAGCGGGCAGTGCGATTGTGGGTGACCGACCGCCCGCGAGCGTGGCAGGCGCGTGTTCTCGCAGGCGGCGCGCGGTATCACGGAACGGCCGCGTTGCTACGGGACCGGCTGCGCGCGTTCGACGAGGAGCAGGCGGCCGCCGTTTCCCGCGTACTCGACGCGGCAGACGAACAGGTCGCGGCGCTTGCGGAAGCCGTGCGAGCCAAGACTGTCTCGGACCCACCGGAGATCGAACGAATCGATCCGGATGTCGCGCTGCCCGGGGACACCAGCGCGCTGCTCGACGAAGCCTGGGCCGGACTGTCCGCGATCCGGGAAGCAGTACTGGCTCGCGACGAGTCCATTGTGGACTTCCCGCGGCACCTCGTCCGCGAGGCCTTGCGACGCGAGGCGACCGGGGTGTTCTCGTGGCGGTCCGCTCAATTGCGGCACGCGGTGCGGTGTGCTCTGGGAATGCTCGTCGCGGCCGTGATCGCGACATTCCGGCCCGGCGACCCGCTCACGGTGTCTTTCCTGATGACGACCTTCGCGCTCATGCAGCCGGAATGGCGGGACACGCTGGCAAAGGCAGGGCAGCGCGCCGCCGGTGCCGTGGCCGGAGCCGTGGTCCTGGCGGTCGCGCTGTGGCTGTTGCCGCCCGGTGCGCTGCTGCCGCTGGGAATCGTCGCGCTCCTTGTCGGATTCCCGTTCATGCAGGTCAAACCGATGGTGTTCAACGGCTGCATGGTGCTGATGAGCGTTGGCATGAACGCCACGACGCGACATCTGGACGCGGTCTCGGTACTCGTGGAGTACCTGCTGCTGGTGGCGCTGGCGGTGGCGATCGGACTGCTTTTCGGCTTCGCCGCAGTGCCAGGCGTCCCGAAACCTTCAGTGGCACAACGATTTTCCGACGCCGTCGCTGAAACTGGCGAACTGCTCGCCTCGGTGGCGGAACGACTGCGCGGGGGAGGCGGCCGACGCGAGGTCGGACTGCGATTCCGGGCAGCGGCCCGGACACATCAGGACCTGCTGAGCCCCGAGCCCGGCAGCCGGGAGCCTTCGCCGGAGCAACGAGAAGCCCTGGAAGAAGCCGGACAGGGCCTACGCGGACTCGCCGCGTCGGCAGGCGCGCTGCTGCAGCGAGACGACCAGTCGCCGACAATGGCGTCCTTCGCCTCGGCAGCCGCGGACGCGCTGGCGGGCAGCGGCGAGTTGCCGCCGCGTCCGGCCGACGTGGACGAGGAGGAGCGCCTGCTGGCCGACCTCGTACGAGCTGACCTGCTGCGCGTGCACCGGGGCGCGGAGGTCCTCGCGAACTGAAGGCCGTGCGGCCACCGAATGCTTCCCTTGCGTACCTTCACCTTCTGTATTCGCGATGTCACCATCCGAACATGAGGAAACTCCCGATCGTGACGGTGACGGTGGCCATGGCACTGCTGTTCCCGGTGTCCGCGGCGTACGCCGATCCGCCGCACAACCTGCCGCAGAACGCCAACGGATACGAGCAATCCTTCTCGCCCGCATACGACTACGACGGCGACGGCTGCTACGCCACCCCCGCGATCGGCCCCGACGGCACGCTGGCTCCCGGTCTCAAAACCACGGGTGCGGTCAACGGCAACTGCCACGACAAGTCCGACCTGGACAACTCCCAGACCTACTCCCGGTCGACTTGCAACCACGGCTGGTGCGCGGTCGTCTACGCGAGCTACTTCGAAAAAGACCAGGCAGTAGACGGCAGCGGCCTGGGCGGACACCGGCACGACTGGGAACACGTGATCTCGTGGATCGACCAGTCGTCGAACCAGGTCGAGTACGTGACGACCACGCAGCACTCCTCGCAGGTGACCTATCCGCGGTCAAAGGTGACCTTCGACGGCACCCACCCGAAGGCGGTGTATCACAAGGACGGCCCCGGCACGCACTTCTTCCGCCTGGCCGACGCCCATGACGAACCGCCGGAAAACCACTACCACGACTGGCGCTATCCGCCCTTGGTCGGCTGGGACGGCTGGCCGACGACCACCCTGCGCGACCGCCTGATGGGCGCGGACTTCGGTGCCGCGACGATCAAGATCAGCGAAGGCCGCTACCAAGACCTGCTGGAAAAGTCGAAGCCCAACGGCATCCCCTTCGACCCGCGCGGCTGACGAGTTCCGTGAGGGCCACCCTGGGGGACTCAGAGTCCCTCAGGGTTCCCCTCACGGCCCCTCGACGGTCCGTGAGGGGCTCCTTCACGGAATCAGATTCCTTCAAGGAGCCCTTCACGGACCGCCTCCGCCCACCGCCGGAACGCGCCCCAATGTGGCATTGGGTGCGTCAGACGCACCGAACGCCACATTGGGTGCGTGCGATGCACCCAATGCCACATTGGGGCGCAAGCCCCACCCACGAACAAACCGCACCGGTGCACCCAACGATCGAGGCACCCAGCCCCTCCCCAACCCCGATACGAAGCCTTCTCTGCGGTTCGGGGGTGCTTGTCAAGGCATCTTTCCCGCCTTGACAAGCACCCCCGAACCGTCAGCACAATCAAGCTTCGGGGTGCCCCACGCAACACTTCTTCCCGCAGCACCCCACCGAAAACCGAGTAATAGTAAGCACCATGCACCCAGCGCTCCCGCTAGACGGATTCACCATCGTCTCCATCGAACAAGCAGTAGCCGCCCCCTTAGCCACCCGCACGTTAGCCGACCTAGGCGCCCGAGTGATCAAGGTAGAACGAGCAGACGGCGGAGACTTCGCCCGAGAATACGACCACGTAGTCCACGGCACCGGCGCCCACTTCGTCTGGCTGAACCGAGGCAAAGAATCCCTAGCCATAGACCTAAAAACAGCAGAAGGCCGCGACGCAGTACACCGCCTGATCGCCCAATCAGACGTCTTCATTCAAAACCTGGCCCCAGGCGCAGCGGCCCGTCTAGGCTTCAACGCTGCAGACCTCCGGGCCAACCACCCAGAACTAATCGCCGTAGACCTCTCCGGCTACGGTACCGGCGGCCCAAGGGAACAACGCAAGGCCTACGACATGCTCGTCCAAGCGGAAGCAGGCCTGATCGGCATCACCGGCACCCCGGAAACCCCGGTGAAAACCGGCATCCCCACCTCCGACATAGCCTCCGGAATGTACTGCGCCCAAGCAGTCCTGGCCGCCCTCCTGCGCCGCGTCCGAACCGGCCAAGGCGCGACAGTGGAAGTGTCGATGCTGGAAGCGACCGTCGAATGGATGGGCTACGCGATGTACAGCCAGATGTACTCCGGACGCCAGCCCGCGCGCATGGGCCTGAGCCACGCCTCGATCGCCCCCTACGACGCGTACCCGACGAAAGACGGCCAAATGCTGATCGGCGTCCAGAACGACAGCGGCTGGCGAACCCTGGTCACCGCGGTCCTCGAAGCCCCGCAACTTGCCGAAGACCCCCGATTCACCACAAACGTCCTGCGCGTGAAACATCGAGCGGAATGCGACACGGCAGTAGCCGCCGAAACGGCCCGATGGTCCACAGTGGACCTGGACGAGCGGTTAGCGAAAGCAGGAATCCCCGCCGCACAGGTAAAACAGGTCGCCGATGTCGTAGCAGACCCGCAGCTGCGCGCCCGCGACCGCTGGCGGACGATCGGCACCGAACACGCGACCGTCGACGCGCTGCTGCCGCCGGTGACGTTCGCGGACGTCGAGGCGCGGATGGGCGACGTCCCGGCGTTCGGCGCGCATACCCGTGCGCTGCTTGAAGAAGCCGGGCTGGACGCGGACGACCTGCTGAACCGGGGGATCGCCGCCGAGTCGCGTTGACAGTTGTATGGTGCATCTCTAGCATGCGGGGACATGCCGGGAGAAGACCGCGACGGCGATGCCCTGGACGCTATCCACCGCGCGATGATCCTGTTTTCCCGCGGGTCCCGGGTCCGCTCGAACGAACTGTACGAGGGGCTCGGGTTCGTGCAGTACACGATGCTGTCCTCGATCGACCTCGCGGACTGCGCGCACGCCGCGGATCTCGCCCAGGAGTACGGGCTCGACCCCTCGACCGTGAGCAGGCAGCTGGCGGAGCTGGAGAACGCCGGGCTGCTGGTGCGAAGTCCGGATCCGCGGCATTCGCGCAGGCAGCAGCTCGAGCTGACCGAGGACGGGCATCGCGCGCTGGCGATTACCCGTGCGGCGCAACGGGAACGGCTCGAGGAGCGGTTGCGGGACTGGCCGAGTCGGGACGTGGTCGAGTTCGGGCGGTTGCTGACGAGGTTCGTCGAGTCTTAGCCGTCCACAGTGGACGGCGGGCCGGGCGGCTCGGTCAGCCGCGGCGGATCGGGCCCAGTTTCGCGGAGAGGTCCTCGGCGAGATCGGCCGGACGGGGCGGTCCGTCGGCGCGGTCGGCGGCCCAGGCGAGCGCGAGCCGGCTCGGTTCCCAGCCGTCCTCGTCGATCCGGACCAGCTTGAACTCCGGCGGCGAGAACATCCGGCCGATGAACGACGCCGGCGCGTAGGACACGAGGGCGACCAGCCGCCGGTTGAACACCTGCGCGGCCATTTCGAGCTCGCCGCCGCGCCCGCTGACCGCGCGGACGATGTTCCGGACGCCGCGTTTCGCGAGCCGCCGGGTCAGCGCGGCGAGGATGACCGGGTTCGGCCGGGCGAAGTCGATGACCACCTCGCGGTCGCGCAGTTCCTCGATGCGGACGAGGTCGCGGCAGGCGAGCGGATCGTCCGCGCGGACCGCGATCGCGCCCTGGTACTCGGCGACGGTCCGGGCGCGCAGCCGTCGGTCCTCGACGGCGAGGTGGATCAGCCCGAGTTCCAGATGCCCCGACACGAGTTTCGCGGTGACCTCGGCCGCTGACCCGGCCACCTCGAACGTCGCCGGGGAAGCCAGCCCGCCGACCGCGGTTTCGAGGTCTTCGAGGAGGTCCGACGGCGCGTACGCGGTGGCGCCGACCCGGATCGGCGTGCCGTCTTCGAGGACTCCCGCCGCGATGTCCTTCAGCCCGTCGACCTGGCGCAGGATCGCCCGCGCCGGGCCGAGAAGCGCTTCGCCGAGCGGGGTGAGTCGGACCTCGTGGTAGTGCCGTTCGAACAGCGGGCCGCCGAGTTCGCGCTCGAGCAGCTTGATCTGCTTGCTGAGCGGCGGAGGGGTGATCCGCAGCCGGTCCGCCGCGCGCTTGAAGTGGAGCTCGTCGGCGACCGCGACGAAGTATTTGAGCCGGGTGAAGTCGATCTCCATCGTCCAATGTCCAGCGGGGCGGGCGGGTTTCCGGCGATCATACGGCGGGGGAGGGAAGTTCGGCTGGTTGTTGGTGCGGGCTGCAATGGGGGACGGTGCGCTCGGCGGCGCCGGAATCCCGCAAGCGATGAGACCGCCGAAATGTCACCCCGCGCGAGCGCTCCGCCTACCGCTTTCCTCCGGAGCCTCCAACACTCCGCGCGCCACAAGCCCAGCCGTCTCCGCGACGCCCAGCCCCAACAACTCCGCCGCGATCTCGAACGTCTGCTCGCCCAGCAACGGTGCCTGCCCCACCGGCGGATCGGCGACGTACGCCGCATGGATCTGCACGTTCTCCAGCACGTACGGCTCCTCCGCGTGCGGATGCAGCTCCTCCCGAAACGCGCGCCGCTCCCGGTACTGCTCCCATTCCGGCAGGTCAGCCGCCCGCAGCAGGGCACCGGCGGGAACTCCGGCGGCCTGCAGCAGATCCATTGCCGCGAACGGGGAATGCCTCGCCGTCCACTCGGTCACCGCGGCGTCGATCCGGGTCCGCGACGAAGCCCGGCCGGACCGGGTGGCCAAAGCAGGGTCCGCGGCCAGGTCGGGACGGTCCAGCACTGAGCACAGCGCGCCCCAATCCGTGTCGCCGCGGACGGTGACGGCCAGCCAATCGTCGTCGCCAGCGGTCGGGAAGACGCCCCACGGCGCGTCGTGCGCGGGGCCAGCCAAACAATGTCCGCGGCGGGCCAGGTCTTCGGCGGCGATCCGGTCCGCGAAATGGCTCAGCATCACCTCGGACTGCGCGACGCTCACCGCCCCGCCCTCTGCGGTGCGTTCGCGGCGGACGAGCAGCGCCAGCGCGGCCAGCGCGCCGATCCGGGCGCACACGTGGTCGGGATAGACGGTGACGGCGTCACTGAACGTGCCTGGCTCGCCCGGGTAGATCCACTCGCTGGTGAGTCCGGCCGCGGCGCGCACGAGCGGGCCGTAGCCGAGGCGTTGGGCCCACGGACCGGTCGGGCCGAAGGCGGAGCTGTCCACGACGACGATGCCGGGGTTGACCTCGGACAAAGCCGCCCGGTCGAGGCCGAGCGAGGCGATGACGCCGGGTTTGAAGTTGGTCAGCACGACGTCCGACTGCGCGACCAGCCGCCGCACCAGCGCCTGGCCTTCGGGATTCCGCAGGTTGACGCCGATGGCGCGTTTGTTGCGGTGCCCGGCGGCGAATCCGTGCGACATCAGGCCCGGCAGCGCGGCGCGGGAACCGTCGGGGAAAGCGGAGTTCTCGATCTTGATGACGTCCGCGCCGAGGTCGCCGAAGAGCCGCCCGGTATCGCCGCCGACCACGATCACGCCGAGGTCAAGGACCCGGATTCCTTCCAGCGGACGCCCTTCGCCGCGACGGGGGCGAGCGGCCAGGATCGGTGCGGTAGTGACTCGCGCGCCGCTGTCTGGACCGGCGACGGCGCGGTGTCCGTCGATTTCGGTGATTCCGGCCGGGACTGGCGCGATCAGGCCGGGCGACAGTTCGGTGTCGCGGAAGAAGCCGCGGGCGGTGAGTTGGTCGGTGTGCAGGGCCTCGGCAAGGGTGAGCACTGCGGCGGTCGGCACGCCGTGGCGCTGGCCTTCGCGCTCCAGTTCGGAGCGGGTGCGGTCGGCGAAAAAGCGGCCGATCGCGGGCAGGAGGTCCGGTGCCGCATAGCGTTCGCGCACCTGGTCGTACTTCGGGTCGGCGAACTCGGCCGGGCTGCCCATCCATTCGAACATCCCGCGCCACTGTCGTCGCGACAGCAGGCAGATCCGGATGTACCCGTCCTGGCAAGGGAAAATCGGGTACCGGTGGCGTTCTTCGGTGCGTCCGCGCGGAAGGTTGCTCAACGGAACCCCGGCGGCGGCGCTGCCGACCATGCCGAACGCCGGGTCCAGCGTTTGCATCGCGCCGTCGAGGACGGAGAAGTCGATGCGGTCGCCGCGTCCGGTGCGCAGCCGGTCGAGGTACAGGCTCACCGCCTGGAACGCGGCTTGCGCGGCGGCGACGTGGTACGGCAACTCGCCGGGCGGCAGCAGCGGCGCGCGGCCGGGGATGCCGGACCGGGAGAGTTCGCCGGTCAGCGCGTGGAACACCGGGGTGGTGGCTTGCCAGTGCCGCCGGGTCGTGGCGCGGCCGAAGTCGCTGACCGACAGGACGACCAGCTCGGGATGCCGGGTGCGCAGGCCGGGGACGTCGAGGAGTTCTTCGGCGGGCGAACCCGGCGGAGTGGTCTCGATCAGCAGGTCGGCGTCGGCCAGCAGCTGTTCCCAGCCGTGCGAGCCGGGTTCGGCGGTGGCGTGGGCGAAGCCGTGCCGGTCGAGGGCGGTGCCGATCGCGACGCCGTCGACGACCGGGCCGGTGGTGCGTTCGTCGGTGACGCCGGACAGGACGACCCGGGTGACGCGCGCGCCGAGATCGGCCAGCAGCCGTCCGGTCGCGGTCATCGGGCCGGAGGACAGATCGAGCACGCGGACCCCGGACAGCGGCGGGTCGTAGGTCTCGGACAAGGGAACCAGCCTCCTCGGGGATCAGCTGCGGCGGACGGCGCGGAAGGGGAGGTCGCGGTCGATCTCGGGTTCCTTGGGCAGGCCGAGGACGCGTTCGGCGACGATCGTGCGCTGGATCTGGTCGGTGCCGCCGCCGATGGACGTGAAGAACGCGTTGAGCGCCAGGAAGTTCACGTCGTCGGCGACCGGGTTCCCGTCTCCGGCGAGCAGCGTTTCCGGACCGGCGATGTCGGTGCGCAACCGTCCTTCGGCGTGCAAAATGCCGGACATCGCGAGCTTTCCCAGCGACATCACCGAACTCGACGTGCCCTGTTCGGCCGCGGCCTTCGCGCGTGCGTTGTTCAACGCGTTCAGCTCGCGCAACGCGAGCACGGTGGCCAGGTTGTCGCGGATGACCGGATCGGCGAGCCGGTCGCGTTCCCGGGCCAGTTCGACGAGGTTGTCGGCGATCGATCCGTGCCGCGACGCCCGCGCGCCGTCGCCCATGATGGAGCGTTCGTACGCCAGTGCGGTTTGCAACACGCGCCAGCCCTTGCCCTCTTCGCCGACCAGGTAGTCCGCCGGGATCTCGACGTCGGTCAGGAACACCTCGTTGAAGTGCGCTTCGCCAGTGATCTGCACCAGCGGCCGGATGTCGACGCCGGGCTGGTGCATCGGCACGACGAAGTAGCTGAGGCCCTTGTGCTTCGGGACATCCCAGTCGGTGCGCGCGATCAGCAGCGCGTAGTCGGCGGTTTTCGCGCCGGACGTCCAGACTTTCTGGCCGTTGACGATCCAGCGGCCGCCGTCGCGGACCGCGGTGGTGCGGACACCGGCGAGGTCGGATCCCGCGCTGGGTTCGCTGTAGAACAGGCAGGTCCGGGAGCGTTCGGTGAGGACGTCGTGCAGCAAGTCGTTCTTGAGTTTCTCGGTGCCGAACGCGAGGACGGTGTTGGCGGGGATGCTGTATTTGTCCTGTCGTGCACCGGGTGCGTTTGCGGCGTCGAACTCGGCGGCGATTACGTCGGCCAGCTCAGCCGGGTAGCCGCGGCCGGACCATTCGCCCGGCCAGGTCGGCACGGCGTATCCGGCGGCGACGACTTTTTCCAGCCACGCAATGCGTTCCGGGGTGGTGCTCCAGCGATCCTCGGCCGGGGCAAGCCCGGTCCACTCCACGGCGAGCCACTCGCGGACTTCCTCGCGGAGCTGGTCCGCGCTGGGGAGGGTGGTGGTCATGAGTCAGGCCCCCTTCGAGACGAGGTAACGCTCCCGGTGCAGCCGCGAGCCGCCGAACAGCTGCGCGCCGGAGCGGGCGCGGCGCAGGTACAGGTGCGCCGGGTGTTCCCAGGTGAAGCCGATTCCGCCGTGCATCTGGATCGCTGACAGGGCAACGGTTTCGTACGCTTCCGCGCAGGCGAATCCGGCGAGCGCGATCGCGCCGGGGCTGCCGTCGGCCGCGGCGTGCCGGGCGGCCGAGGTCGCGGATTCGACGTCCAGCAGGCGGTCCGCGGCGAGGTGCTTCATCGCCTGGAAACTGCCGATCGCACGGCCGAACTGCACGCGGGTCTTGAGATAGTCGACGGTCGTCTCAAAGATCTTGCGAGCGCCGCCCGCTTGTTCTCCGGCGAGTGCGATCACGCTGAGGTCCAAGGCTTTCCGCACAGCTTCCCAACCCGCGGTACCGACTCGCCGCGCCGGGGTATCAGCGAAGGTGAATTGAGATAGCCGTACGGTCGGGTCGAATACCTCCACCGCCGTTCGGGTGAAGCCGGACGCGTCGGGGGAGACCTCGAAGACGCCGATGTCGTCGCCAGCGCGAGCCACTACGAGAATGACGTCGGCGAGCTGGCCCCAGGTGACGTAGGCCGCGGTCCCAGTGAGAGTTCCGTTCGCTTGTACCGCAATGCTTTCGGGTGTCCAGGTGCTATTGATGGCGACAGTCCCGATCGAAGAACCGTCGGCGAGCGCGGGCAGCAGACGGCGTTTGTCCTCTTCGGACCCGGCCGCGCCGATGAGCGTCGCGGTCAGCACCGAACTGGACAGAAACGGCGACGGCAGCAGCGCCGCCCCGATTTCCTCCGAGACCGCTTCGAGTTCCTCCGCGCCCAGCCCGACGCCGCCGTATTCGGTCGCGATCAGCAGGCCGGGCAATCCCAGCTCAGCCAGCTGTTTCCACAGTTCGGGGTCGTAGCCGGACTCCGTCGCCATCACGCGGCGTACGTCCGCCTCCGTGCAGTGGTCCGCGAGCAGGTCGCGCACCGCCTCCCGCAGCTGTTCGGTTTCCGCGGCGCTGATCGCCATCGCCGGACCGCCTTTCCCGTCGTCGGGTCCCGATTCCCATGCTGGGCGCGGAAAACGGCGGTGTACATCACGGATTCCGACACCGGCAGGTTTCCGGAAGGGACACCGGCGCACGTGTCGCGGGCGCTCATCTGCCGGTGTGCCGACCGGTCGTTTACGCCGCGTCAGCGGGATGCGAACGTGGAGGGGCGACCACCGGTCGGGAACGGAGTGCGACGAGATGACGAGCAGGCGGGAGACCCCGGCGCGCCGGAGGGCGGCAATCGCCGGCCTCGGGCTCACTGAGCTGGGAAAAGTCTACGGTCCGAGCGCGCGGCAGTTCGCCGCGCAGGCGGTGCGGCGAGCGGTGGACGACGCCGGGATCGGGCTGTCCGACATCGACGGGCTGCTGGTGTCGGCCGGAACGACGCCCGGAGTGGACCTGAGCCTGCAAGTCGACTTAGGACTGCGGGACCTGCGGCTTTTCACCCAAATGCAGGCGTTCGGCTCGACGGCGGGCGCGATGGTGCAGTACGCCGCGATGGCCGTCGAAGCGGGCATGGCGGACACTGTCGCCTGCGTGTTCGCGGACGCGCCGCTGCGGCAGGGCAAGGCGACCGGCGCGGCCTACGGCGGCCGGCGCACGACTCCGACCGGCTGGGGAAGCCTGCTGGGCTCCAGCGGTTTCGCCGGACCGAATTCGTTCTACGCCCTTGCCGCGCGACGGCACATGAAGACTTACGGCACCACGAGCGAACAACTCGGCGCGATCGCGGTCGCCCAGCGCGCGTGGGCGGCGAAGAACCCGCTGGCGCAGCTGCGGGAGCCGATCACCCTGGCCGACCATCAAGCGTCCCGGTTCATCGCGGAACCGTTCCACCTGCTGGACTGCTGCCTGGTGTCGAACGGCGGTGCGGCGGTGATCGTGACTTCCGCGGAGCGCGCGGCTTCTCTGGCCCAGCCTGCCGTCCAGGTGCTCGGCTGGGGCCAGTCGCACCCCGGGAACTCCTTCCGCCGCAACGACAATCTCGGTCTCGTGAGCGGCGCGGCACAGTCCGGCCCGGCGGCGATGGAGATGGCCGGAGTGACCATTGAGGACATCGACGTCGCCGAAATCTACGACTGCTACACCTTCACCGCGCTGCTCACCCTGGAGGACTACGGGTTCTGCGGCAAGGGCGAAGGCGGCGAGTTCGTCGCGACGCCGGGCATGCTCGGCCCGGACGGCAAGCTCGCGGTGAACACCGGCGGCGGCCAGCTGTCGTCCTACTACCTGTGGGGCATGACGCCGCTGTCCGAGGCGATCATCCAGGCGCGCGGCCAGGGCGGCGAACGCCAGGTGCCGAAGCACGACACCGTGCTGGTCTCCGGCAACGGCGGCATCCTGGACCACCACAGCACGCTCGTGCTCGGAACGGAGGGATGACAGTGCGGATCAACCCAGTCGCCCGCGACGACGAGTCCGCGGCGTTCTTCGACGGCACCGCGATCGGCGAGTTCCGGCTGGTGCGGCGGCGCGGCACCGGCGAGTACCTCGACCCGCGCACGGTCCCGGACCCCGACGAGGATCTGGAGTGGACGGCCGCCGCCGGAACCGGCACGGTGGTGTCGTGGTCGGTGGTGCACAAGCGGGCGCGCGACGGCGGCGAGCCGGAGCGCGTGGTCGTCGGCATCGTGGAGCTGGCCGAGGGACCGTGGTGGTGGTGCCGGCTCGACGCCGACCCGGACGCGGACCTCTGGCAGCTGCCGGTGCGGGCAGTGTTCGTGCCCTCCGGTCCCGACCCTGACCACGAGAAGGTGCCGGTCTTCGCACCGGCGGAGGAGGCAGACCATGCCCGATGACGCTCCGGCCGCGCTCGTCGACCAGCGCGGACACGTCCTGGTCGTCACGCTCAACCGGCTGCACGCGATGAACGCGGTCAACGCCGAGCTGAGCGAACTCGTCGGCACCGCGCTGGAACGGGCCGAGCAGGATCCGGAAACGCGCGTCGTCGTGCTGACCGGCGCGGGGGAGCGGGCGTTCTGCGCCGGAGCCGACCTGAAAGCCGTGTCGCGCGGCGAATCGCTCGCCGCGCCGGGCAACGAGCAATGGGGTTTCGCCGGATACGTGCGGCACCCGATCTCGAAGCCGACAATCGCCGCGGTGAACGGATTCGCCCTCGGCGGCGGCACCGAACTCGCTCTGGCCAGCGACCTGGTGGTGGCGGCCGAGTCGGCGAAATTCGGGCTGCCCGAGGTGAAGCGCGGCCTCTTCGCCGCCGCCGGCGGCGTGTTCCGGCTGCCGAGGCAGATCCCGCAGAAGATCGCCATGGAGATGATGTTCACCGGCGAACCGCTGGACGCCGCCCGCGCGGCGACGCTGGGGCTGGTGAACCACGTGGTCCCGGACGCCGACGTGCTGACTGAAGCGCTGGCGCTGGCGGAGAAGATCGCCGCGAACGCGCCGTTGGCGGTGCAGGCCAGCAAACGTGTCGCACTGGGCATTGTGGACGGTGCTATCTCCGCCGAGGACAACGCGTGGGACAACACCCGCGAGAACGCTGTCGGAGTCATGACGAGCGAGGACGTCCGCGAGGGGACGCTGGCGTTCGTCGAGAAGCGCGCGCCGGTTTGGCAGGCCAAGTAAGCGTTCTGTACTCGGGAAAACGCGCTCTGTTCGCATCGGGCCCGTGAACGTCCGTGAAGGGCTCCTTGAGGGAATCAGATTCCTTCAAGGAGCCCTTCACGGACATCGGGCAACGCGGCCCCGCGGGTGCGGGAATCGTGGCAGACTCGGCAGATGCGCGGGTGGGGGGCGACGCCGTGGACGCGGGCGCCGAAAACGGGGTGGCGGCAACCAGCGGTCGTAGTGGCCGCGATCGCGGCGGCGGTGCTCGTCGCGCTGCCCGCCGCGGCGGTGGCGTTGTTCCTCTCTTCAGCCGGGAACGCGACGCTGCACGACCAGATGAACCGGGCGTGCCAGTGGGCGGTCGGCGCGGAATGGACCGGCGGGCTGCCGATGTCGCGGCCGTATCCCGAAGACACCGGACCGGCGGGGAAGGCGCTCTACGACGCCCGGCTCACGGCCGCCCGCGACGCGGCTCGTCAGGTGCCACGGCTGTCTGGCGTGCAGTCGACGCTCACCAGCAGCGCGAAGGTCAACCCGGTCCGGCCGGGCTCGCCGAATCCGGAACAGTCCGCGACGTGGCTGGTCTATCAGGACGATTTCGCCGCCCACCTGCAGGTCCTGGAGGGCGGCAAAGGCCAGGGGATCTGGGTGTCGAGCCAGTTCGCGCAGGCGCGCGGGCTGCACGCGGGCGACCAGGTCGTGATCCAGGGCGGCTGGGCGCCGAAGACGGGCGTGCCGCCGGGCGCGCCGGTGGCGACGATGCCGGTCGCCGCGGTGTACCGGGACCTGCGAGAGCTGCCTGACCAGCCGTTCTGGTGCCATCTGCAGTCGCTGTACCGGCCGAACCCGCTGAGCGAGGCTCCGGTGTTCCCGGTGGCGTTCGTGTCGCGGGACGCGCTGTTCGGGCTGACCCCGGCGGAGTCGGGCGTCGGCAGTTCCCTCGAGGCCTCGGTCGACCAGGACGGGCTGACCACGGAGAACGCGCCTGCCGCCATCGCTGGCCTCGAACAGGTGAGGGCGCGGACGGAGAACCAGCCAGACCTGTTCGCGCAGCGCGGCCGGATGCAGTTCACTTCGTCGCTGCGCGGCATCGCCGACCGGGCTGACCAGGTCGAATCCTCGCTCGCCGCGACGGTCGTGCCGATCGGCGTCGCCGGGTCGCTGACCGGGCTGGTCATCTCGGTGACGGTCGGGTCGTTCTGGGTCGAACGCCGCCGGGCCGAGCTGGCGGTGCTGTCCGCGCGCGGGGCCGGGCCGGGCGCACTCGCCGGGAAAGCGTTGCTGGAGCTGGGTTCCATCGCGCTGCTCGGCACTGTCGGCGGCTGGTTCGCCGCGCGCGGGCTGGTCAGCGCGCTGGGGCCGAGTCCGCTGGTGACGCCGTCCGCGCTCAGGTATTCGATCGGCGGCGCGGCGGTCGCGTTCCTGGCGACGCTCGCCGGGATCGCCGGTTCGGTCGTCCTCCGCACGCGGGCGATGTTCGACGCGCGAGCCTCGCGGATCCGGCACCTGCCGTGGGAAATCCTGCCGTTGGGCGCCGCCGTGGTCTGCTACTTCGCGCTCGGCGACGGCACGCAGACCGGGCTCGGCCAGGCCGGTTCGGTCGCGCGGATCCCGCCGCGGCTGATCGTCGTGCCGCTGTTGCTGGTGCTGGGGTTGGCGATGCTGGTGACCCGGGTCGTGCGGCTGACGTTGCCCCGGATACGCGCGGTACGGCGAGAACGGGCAGTGGCGTTCCTGGCCTGGCGACGGCTTGCTTCGGCACCCGCCGCGGCGGCCGTGCTGGTCGGGGCGACTGCGGTCCCGGTCGCGCTTTCGATTTTCGCCACCACGGTCACCGGATCCGTGCAGCGCACACTCGACGACGAGGGTCAGCTCGTGGTCGGCTCGGATGTCGTCGTGCATCTGACCGGTCCCGCCGAGATCCCGCCCGGCCTCAGTGGACAGTCCACATTGGTCGATCGCTACGACTCCGCGTACCTGGGCAGCAAGACGGTGAACGTGCTCGGCGTCGACCCGGCGACCTTCGGCTCCGCCGCGTTCTGGGACGACCACCTCAGCGGGCCGACGCTGTCGGAGCTGCTCGACCAGATGTCCGGCGACACCCCCGTCGGCGTCATCGCCGGAGTCCCGGACGCGCCCGAGCAGGCGACACTCAGCATCGGGGGCAAGGACCTGCCGCTGCGCGTCGTCACGGTGGCGCAGTTGCCCGGGAAGAGCGCCGGGTTCCCGGAATTGCTGCTGCGCAAGGACATCCTCGCCAAGTTCGCCGGAGAGAGCGTGCACCGCGAGCTGTGGGCGCGCGGCGATCCGGCGCAGGTGCTGCCGGAATTGGGCAAGGCCGGGGTTCCGTCCGGGACGGTGAGCCGCGCGACCGACGTCACCGCGCACGGCGTCTACGGCGGAGTCACTTACACCTTCGCGTTTCTGACCGCAGTGTCCGCTTTGGTCGGTGTGGTTGTCCTAGTTGGACTCTTGCTGTACCTCAACGCCCGGGCACGCGCTCGCCGCGGAGCGTATGTCCTATTGCGCCGGATGGGGATCACCTCGGGTGCGCATTGGCGGGCGCTCGCCTACGAGGTCGGCGGTCTGCTGGCGGCCGGATTCGCTTTGGGCGTCGGCTTCGCGGCCATCGCGGTCTCGGTGACTTACGAGGGCTACGACCTCGATCCGTCGACGCCGCCGGGCACTGTGATCCCGGTGCCGTGGGGGCCGGGCGGGCAGTTGCTGCTCGCGGCTGTGGTCGTCGCGCTTGTCGTTACTTATGCGGCCCAGCGTGCGGCTGCGCGGGCGTTGCCTTCGGAGGTGCTGCGTGACACTGCCTGATGCTGTTCGGGGTACTGGATTGACCCACAGCTATCGCACCGCCGGTCGTTCGCTGACCGCCTTGCACGAGGTGTCGATCGCCGCCGCGCGCGGCCGGATTACCGCGCTGGTCGGGCCTTCCGGCTCGGGAAAATCGACCCTGCTGCGGTTGCTGGCTTGCCTGGAACGACCGGACGAGGGCCGGGTCGAGGTCGGCGGGACGGACGTCACCGCGTTGTCCGCGCGAGCACGCCGGGCCGTTCGGCGGCGGCGGATCGGTTACGTGTTCCAGAATCCCGTCGACAATCTGCTGGATTACCTGACAGTGCAAGAACATCTGGAGCTGGCGGCGAGGATGCGCGGCACCGGCCTTTCCCTGTCCTTGCTCGAGCGGCTGGGCTTGGCCGACCGCCGCGGCCACCGCCCACGCCAGCTCTCCGGTGGCGAACAGCAACGAACCGCGCTCGCTTTCGCGGCTGTCGGTGATCCGGACGCGGTGCTGGCGGACGAACCGACCGCGCAACTGGACCGCTCGTCGGCCGGACTGGTGGCGGAGGCGTTCCGCGCTTTGGCTGAGGCAGGGCAGACCGTCGTGGTCGCGACGCACGACCCCGTACTGGCGGAAGCGGCGGACGACGTGGTGGAACTCGTGGACGGGAGGGTCCGATGAATGCCTTGCTCAGTCTGTCGGACGTAAGCCGATCGCACGGCGGGATGCCGGTGCTGCGGCACACGAGCCTGGACCTGATGCCGGGCGAACTGGTCGCGTTGACCGGTCCGTCCGGCTCGGGAAAGAGCACCTTGCTGATGATCGCGGGTGGCTGGGACGCGCCGGACAGCGGGACGGTCACTGCGCACCCGCCGATGCCGGACGCGCCCGTTTCGGAACAGCCGTGGCACGCGCTGGCTTTCGTGCCGCAGTCGATCGCGTTGTTCGAGGAGTTGACAGTCGCCGACAACCTCGCTTTCGCCGCGCGGACCGCGGTGGAGCCGCCGGATCAGTCGAAGCTGCTGGAAACCCTGGACCTCGCGAAGCTGGCAGACCGATTGCCGAGCGAGGTCTCGCGCGGGGAACAGCAACGGGGCGCGGTGGCACGTGCGCTGGCGTCGGGCCCGTTGGTGCTGCTCGCGGACGAGCCGACGTCTCATCAGGATCGTGCGCACGCGGAGATGGTGCTGACGGCTTTGCGCCAAGCGGCGGATCGCGGGACGGCGGTGCTGGTGGCGTCCCACGATCCGCTGCTGGCCGAGCACGCGGACCGCATCGTCGCGGTCGGCGAGTGAGTCAGTCCACCTCGCGTGAGTCCGTGAGGGGAACCCCGAGGGAATCAGAGTCCCTGAGGGTTCCCCTCACGCACTTGAAGATCCGCCGGGAGGCGGCGAGTGAGTCAGTCCACTTTGGACGGATGCCGCGCGAGGGCGGTCACCTGGATGTCCATGTACGGGAACAGCGGCAGGTTCGACAGGATCTGGTGCAGCTCGTCGTGGTCGGCGACGTCCAGCACCGAGTAGTTCGCGTACTCGCCCGCGATCCGCCAGATGTGCGGCCATTTCCCGCTGCGCTGCAGATGCTGGCTGTACTCCTTCTCGCGCGCGATGAGGGCGTCGCGGACCGCCGGGTCCAGGTCCGGGGGAAGGCGGACGTCCATCCGCACGTGGTAAAGCATGAGTCTCCTGCCGAATCAGAGGGGCGGAATCAGAGAGCCGGGTCGAGGACGAAGTTGTACTCGATGGTCTCGCCGTCGCCGGACGGCTGGGGGGCGAGCAGCAGTTCCGGCTTCACCGCGGACGCGATGTCGTCGTCGTTGTGCTCGTCGCCCGGGAAGTACAGCTGCGCGGTGAGCAGTTCGTGGCCCGGCGCGGACACCTTGACGTGCAGGTGCGCCGGACGCCAGGCGTGCCAGCCCGCTGCCGCGATCAGTTTGCCGCACGCGCCGTCGGTCGGGATCTGGTACGGCGCGGGGCGCACGGTGTGGATTTCGAAGCGGCCTTCGTCGTCGGTGGTGAAGGTGCCGCGCAGGTTCCACTCCGGGATGTCCGGCGCGAACTGCGAGTACAGCCCGTCCGCGTCCGCGTGCCACAGTTCGACCTTCGCGCCGCCCAGCGCCGCGCCGGTGGTCGAGGTGACCTGCCCGGTCCAGGTGAGCGCGGTGCCCGGCTCGTTGTCCCGCGTGGGGATCGAACCGCGCGCGCCCTGTTCGGGGGCGTCCGGGACGTAGTAGGGGCCCTCGATGGTGCCCTTGTTGCCCTGCCGGTGCTCGGTGGCGACGTCCTCGACGACGTGCTCGACCCAGACGTCCAGGAACAGCGGCCATTCGCCGTCCTCGCCGACGCTGATGAGCCACGACTTGAGCGCGTTGTACTCCTCGTAGGTCACCTTGTGCTTGCGGATCGTCGCGTGCACGGCCTCGAGCACCTCGCGGGCGAGCAGGCTGACCCGTTCGGGCGGGGTGCCCTCGACGCCGGCGAACTTGTCGCTCTTGAACCGTTCGGTGGCGTTGGCTCCGGACGCGGCGGCGGTGGGGGAATGCGTAGCAGTCATGAATCCTCCTTGATCCATCGGGGGTTTCCGGCTCAGCGGTCTTGCCGGTAGTGCCGGAGCTTGCCGGGGTCGAGTGCGGCGCCGAGGCCGGCGCCGGGGCGGATGACCAGTTCGCCGTCCGCGATGCACAGCGGTTCGGCGAGCAGGTCGTCGGTCATGTCCAGGAAGTTGGACAGTTCGCCGGGGCGACGCGAGGTCAGCTCGTACGCCGATCCGAACGCGACAGTGCACAGTGAACCGAGCTGGCCGTCGATCTGGTTGCCCATCACCACTTCCAGCCCGAGACCGTCCGCGAGATGGTGCGTGCGCTGCGAACGCGTGAAGCCGGTGCGGGCGGTCTTGATGCTGATCGCGGTGGCCGATCCGGAGAGGACCTCGCGGGTCACGTCGGCCGGGGTCACCGCGGATTCGTCGGCGATGAAGGGAATGTCCACCCGGGACACCAGCCAGCGGCGGCCGAGCACGTCGTCGGCGGGGCACAGCTCCTCGGCGAACAGCAGGTCGAGGTCGGCCATTTCCCGCATCGCGCGGGCGGATTCCGCGGCGGTCCAGCCCCGGTTGCCGTCCACGTACAGGTCGACCTCGGTGCCGAACCGTTCCCGCAGTGCGCGAACCACCGCGGTGTCAAGGGAAACCGGACGGCGGCCGACCTTCACCTTGAACGTCGTGATTCCGTAGCTGTCGCGAATCCGCTCCGCCTCGGCGACCATCGCGGCGGGCTCGTCGAAGCCGAGCATGTGCGAGACCTTCATGCGGTCGGTGTAGCCGCCGAGCAATTCGGTGACCGAGACGTCGAGGCTTTGCCCCAGCGCGTCCCAGATCGCCATGTCCAAAGCGGACTTCGCGGCCGGATTGCCGACGGTGCGGGAAAGCCGGGCGTGCACCGTTTCGCGTTCGAGCAGGCTGAGACCCACTACCTGCGGGGCGAACACCGTCTCCAGCACGGCCACGATCCCGGCTTGGGTCTCGCCGTAGGTGAACGGCCGCGGCGGCGCCTCGGCAACGCCGACCACGCCGTCGTCGGTGTGCACGCGGACCAGCACGTGCTCGGCCGTGTGCACCTCGCCGGACGCGAAACGCAGCGGTTTGCGGTAGGGGATGGCGAACGGGATCGCCTCCACCCGGGTGATCTTCATCGTGTCCTCCCTGACACGGGCACTTCGACGGGGAACAGCTCGCCGAGCGCGTCGAGCACGGCCGGGACCAGTGCCGAGGCCCGGTCGCGGTGCCAGGCGAGCGCGAGCTGGACGGTGGCGGCGCCGGCGAGGTCGCGGAACACGACCCCGGCCAGCGGCAGCGCCCGCGCGGACGCGGGGACGACGCCGACGCCGAGACCACCGGCGACCAGGGCGAGCAGCACTGCGGTACCGGCGGCCTCGTGCTCGCGTTGCGGGGTGAATCCGGCGTCGCGGCAGCTGCGCAGCACCGCTTCGTTGACGACGGAGTAGCTGGCTGGGTAGGTGACGAAAGCTTCGGCGCGCAGATCGCTCATCGCCACGACCGGTTCCACCGCGAGCCGGTGGTCGGCCGGGACGGCGAGCACGAGCGGCTCGGTCTCGATGACGTGCAGGTCGAGGTCGCCGCCGGTGACCGGCGGACGCAGCACGCCGATGTCGAGCGTGCCGTCGCGCAGCTGTTCGCACTGCTCGCCGGTGAGCAGGTCGGCGTGCACTTCGAGTTCGACCTCGGGCAGCCGGTGCTGCAGCGCGCGGGCGACCCGCGGCAGGTGCGACAGCGCGGCGGTGCCGGTGAAGCCGATCCGGGCGAGCCCGCGACGGCCGTCGGCGATGCGCCGGGCTCCGCGCGCACCCGCCTCGACGGCGTCCAGGATCCGCTGGGCCTCGGCGAGGAAGAACCGGCCGGCCGGGGTGACCTGCACCTGCCGCGTCGTGCGGCTGAGCAGGGCGACGCCCAGCTCGTCCTCCAGCTGCCGGATCGCGTGCGAAAGCGCGGGCTGGGCGAGGTGCAGGCGTTCGGCGGCGCGGCCGAAGTGGCAGGTCTCGGCGACGGCGGCGAAGTACCGCAGGTGGCGCAGTTCCATCGGGCTGCCTCCTCACCGGCTCCTCGTCTCGCTCACCGTAAGTTCCGGCATTGAGTGAAGACAAGGAGCGGTTTGCGTGCGATTGATAAACAGAATCGAATAATCACACCCTAGGTCAGGACTGGGTCTTGCCCTGGTGTGACCGCGGGCACGGGGTGGCACAGTGCGGGAAACGCCCTGCTGGGGAGCCGATCAGTGCAGATCAGAGGCCCGTTGGAGGAGTCATGACCGAGATGCTGGACCACGCCGCTTCCGTAGTCGCGGACGCGGTGGTGGAGGACCCGGAGGCGGGCGTCTACCGCGCGAATCGCCGGATCTTCACCGACGAGGAGATCTTCGAACTCGAGATGAAGCACATCTTCGAGGGCAACTGGATCTACCTCGCCCACGAGAGCCAGCTGCCGAACCCGGGCGACTACTTCACCACCACGATCGGCCGCCAGCCGGTCGTCATCACCCGCGACAAGGCAGGCGAGCTGCACTGCCTGATCAACGCCTGCGCGCACCGCGGCGCGATGATCTGCCGGCGCAAACGCGACAACCGGCCCACCCTGACCTGCCCGTTCCACGGCTGGACCTTCCGCAACGACGGCAAGCTGCTGAAGGTCAAGGACCCGGACGGCGCGGGTTACCCGGAGTCGTTCGACACCGGCGGCTCGCACGACCTGACGAAGGTCGCCCGGTTCGAGTCCTACCGCGGGTTCCTGTTCGGCAGCCTCAATCCGGACGTGCTGCCGCTGACCGAGCACCTCGGCGACGCCACGAAGGTGATCGACATGCTCGTGGACCAGTCGCCGGACGGGCTTGAAGTGCTGCGCGGCGCGTCCACGTACACCTACGACGGCAACTGGAAGGTCCAGGCGGAGAACGGCGCGGACGGTTACCACGTCACTGCGACGCACTGGAATTACGCGGCCACCACGGCCCGGCGCAACACCGGTGAATCGGCCAACGACACGAAGACCCTCGACGCCGGTTCGTGGGGCAAGTCCGGCGGTGGCTACTGGTCGTTCCCGCACGGGCACCTGTGCCTGTGGACCTGGGCGGGCAATCCGCAGGACCGTCCGCTGTGGCCGCGGATGGCGGAGCTGAAGGAGAAATACGGCGACGCCAAGGGCGAGTTCATGGTGCGCGGGTCCCGGAACCTGTGCGTGTATCCCAACGTGTACCTGATGGACCAGTTCTCGACGCAGATCCGGCATTTCCGGCCGATCGCGCCGGACAAGACCGAGGTCACCATCTATTGCATCGCGCCGAAGGGCGAAAGCGCCGAATCGCGGGCGTGGCGGATCCGGCAGTACGAGGACTTCTTCAACGCTTCGGGCATGGCGACGCCGGACGACCTGGAGGAATTCCGGTCCTGCCAGCTCACTTTCCGCGCGACGGCCGCGCCGTGGAACGACATGAGCCGCGGCGCGCGGCATTGGCTCACCGGGCCTGACGAGGTCGCGTCGTCGCTCGGGCTCGATGGTGTCGTCTCGGCGGGGCAGAAGAACGAGGACGAGGGTCTTTATCCGGTGCAGCACGGGTATTGGCAGGAAACCATGCGTGCGGCGATCGCCCGCGAGCAGGCCGTTCGAGGAGAGACCCGATGACCACCGCCGCTGAGAAGACCATCACCCAGCACGACGTCGAGCAGTTCCTTTACCGTGAGGCGCGGTATCTGGACGACCGCGAATTCGAGAAGTGGCTGGAATGCTACGCCGACGACGTCGTGTACTGGATGCCTTCCTGGGGCGACGACGACCTGCTCACCGAGGACCCGCAACGCGACATTTCGCTGATCTACTACCCGAACAAGGGCGGGCTTGAGGACCGGGTGTTCCGGATCCGTACTGAACGGTCGAGCGCGACGTCTCTTCCGGAACCGCGGACTAGTCACAACATCTCGAATGTCGAGCTGATCGAGCGGCACGGCGATCTCGTGGACGTGCGGTTCAACTGGCACACGATGTACTTCCGGTACCACACGGTCGATCCGTATTACGGGACCTCGTTCTACACCGTCGATTTCTCCGGGCCGTCGCCGTTGATCCGGCGGAAGACCGTGGTGCTCAAGAACGATTACATCCACCACGTCGTTGACGTGTACCACTTCTGAGCGGAGGCGGTCATGAACCACCGGATCGCTCTGTCCTTTGAGGACGGTGTCACTCGCTTCGTCACGTGCGCGCCGGACCAGACTGTTGCGGACGCGTCGTACCGGCAGCGCATCAACATTCCGCTCGACTGCCGCGACGGTGCGTGCGGAACGTGCAAGGCGTTCTGCGAATCGGGGGAGTACGAGGGCGGTTCCTATCTCGAAGACGCCCTGAGCACTGACGAGGCCGATCGCGGGTATGTGCTGCCGTGCAGCATGAAGCCGAAGTCCGATCTGGTGCTGCAGATCGCGAGCACGTCGGCGGTCGCGAAGACGCAGGCTGCGGAGCATCACGGCACTCTTGTTGCGCTGGAACGGCTTTCGCCGACGACGATGTCGCTCGCGGTGGAGATCCGTGATCGGGACCGGCTCGCGTTTCTGCCCGGGCAGTACGTGAACATCACTGTTCCGGGCACCGAGGTGACTCGGTCGTACTCGTTCAGCAACGCGCCTGAGGACGACCAGTTGACTTTCCTGGTGAAGCTCTCGCCGGGCGGGGTCATGTCGGATTACCTGACTGGACGGGCGAAATCCGGCGACGAGCTGACGTTCACCGGCCCGCACGGAAGCTTCTTCCTGCGCGAGACGGACCGACCGGTGTTATTGCTCGCTGGGGGCACTGGGCTCGCGCCGATTCTGTCCATTGTGCGCACTATGCGTGATTCTGGCGCGGCCAGGCCAGCGCATCTGGTGTACGGCGTGAGTACCGACGACGACCTGGTGGAGACGGCGACGCTGGCGAAGCTCGCTGCGGAGGTTCCCGGGCTGACCTGGGATTACTGCGTTTCGGATCCGGGGAGTGCCGCGCCGAACAAGGGCTATGTGACCACGCTGATCCGGGACGAGCACCTGCACGGCGGCGATGTCGCGGTGTATCTGTGCGGTCCGCCGCCGATGGTGGAGGCGGTGCGGGGGCATTTCGCGTCGGCCGGGTTCGAGCCGACCGGTTTCTATTACGAAAAGTTCGCGCTCGCCGCGCCGGTCCGCGCGCCGGAGATCCCCGTGCCGCCGGTGGTGGCGGCCGATCCGGAACCCGAGCCGGAGCTGGAGTTCGTCGCGGGCCGGGCGCTGGCCGGACAGGAGCTGTTTCCGCCGGTCGAACTGGCCCCGCTGCGCGCCGGAGCGACGTTGTCCGCGGCGGAAGAAGCGCGGGTCGCGCGCACGATCGCGGGCCAGGAAATGCTGCCCGCGGCCGACGAAACGCCGGGCGAGTACGAAATCGGCGAGGAACACCCGTCAGTACACGAATCGGACGCGGTATTCGAGGCCCGGCAGGCCCTCGAACTGGGCGCGCTCGAACTGACCATCGGACGGCTGACCTCGGGCCAGCTCGCCGGATACCGGCTGCTGGCCGAGTCGACAGTGCCCTATGTGGACGGTGACCGGTTCCTGGACGCCGCCGCCTACACCGAAACCAACGCGGCCTTCCACGACTACCTGTTCACGCTCACCGGCAACGAGCACCTGCTGCAGGCATATCAGGCGCTTGGCGTGAAAGGCCACATGGCCGAGACGCTGCGCAACGCGACCTGGTGCCATCCGCGGTGCACGCAGGATCACTTGGACCTGGTCGCGGCGTTCGAGTCCGGAGACCGGGCGACCGCGCGACGGCTGGTGGCCGAGCACGCGGAACGGTCGAAGGTCACCACCCGGCGGGCGATGGGCGGCGCTGCCGAGGGGCCGAAATTCCTGTCGCCAGGACGGTTCGCGGGCAAGGTCGTGGTGGTCACCGGCGCCGCGCAGGGGATCGGCGAGGCGACGGCCCGGCGGATCGCCGCGGAGGGCGGCGCGCTGGTGCTCGCCGACCGGTCCGGCCTGGTCAGCGGCTTGGCCGACGAGCTGCCCGAGGCCGCCGCGGTGGTCGCCGACCTGGAGGCCTGGGCGGGAGCGCAGGCGGTCGTCGAGGCGGCGCTGGCCCGGTTCGGCCGGATCGACGTGCTGGTCAACAACGTCGGCGGCGCGCTGCGGTTCAAGCCGTTCACCGAATTCGGTCCGGACGAGATCGAGGCCGAGGTCCGCCGGTCCCTGCTGACCACGCTGTTCTCCTGCCGGGCCGCGCTGCCGTCGATGGCGCAGCGGGGCGGCGGGGTGATCGTGAACGTCTCGTCGGCGGCTACCCGCGGCATCCACCGGATCCCGTACTCGGCGGCGAAAGGCGGGATCAACGCGCTTACCGCGTCGCTGGCGTTCGAGTACGCTGACGCCGGCGTGCGCGTGGTCGCGACCGCGCCGGGCGGGACCGAGGCCCCGCCGCGGCGGATCCCGCGCGGCGGCCCCGATCCGGCCACCGACCGGGAACGGGAGTGGTTCCAGGCGCACATCGACCAGACTGTCGGATCGTCATTGCTGAAGCGGTACGGCACCCTGGACGAGCAGGCCGCGGCGATCGCGTTCCTGGCCTCGGACGAGGCCTCGTACGTCACCGGCACCGTCCTGCCCGTGGCCGGGGGCGATCTCGGCTGACGGCGGCATCCGGCGAAGCGGGGAGGACCGTGACGACAGCGGCGGAGGAGCTGGCCGGCCTGCTTTCCCGGGCGGGGCGCGCGGTGCTGGTGTGCGGTCCGGCCGGATGCGGGCGCACCACGCTGGCGCGGCGGGCCGCCGACGCGTTCCCCGGGCCGGCGCTCCTGGCGACCGCGGCCGAATGGGAGAGTTGCAGCGCGTTCGCCGTGCTGCGGCAGCTGTTCCCGGACCTGCCCGCGGACGGCGGACCGTTGCCGGTCGCGGGGCGGATCGCGGCGGAGCTGGTGCCGGGGACGTTGCTGGTGGTCGACGACGCGCATCTGTCCGATGTGGACTCCATCCGGACGCTGTCGTCGCTGCTGCGGCATCATCCGGCGGCGCGGGTCACGGTGCTGTTCACTGCGGCGACCGGGGATTCTCGCGCGCGTGCGGACGTTCTGGAGTTGCTCGCCCGGATGTCCGGGGACGAGGTGCGCGTGCCGCCTCTCGACGCCGCGGAAGTGTCCGAAATGGCCTCGGCGCGCGGCATCGCGTTGCATCCGACGATGGCCGAACGGTTGTGTCGGCACACTCTTGGCCGGCCGCGGTATGTGGTGCAGCTGCTGACTGAGGTCCCTCGGGCTGCCTGGGCTGGGTTCGATCCCAACCTGCCCGCACCGGTCGCGGTTGCTGCTTCGGTTCGGGAGAGAGTTTCGGAGCTTTCCCCTGCGGCAGAACGGTTTGTCGCGGCCGCTGCGGTGCTCGGTGCTGGTGCGACGGTGCGGTCGGTGGCGTCGTTGGCCAATCTCGACGGGGATCCGTTGCCGGTGCTGGACGAGGCGTGTGCGGCGCGATTGGTCGAGCTCGCGCCGCGCGGGCTTGCCGAGGTGGGGCCGCCGGATCCGATGGTTCGGGCGGCTGTGCTCGCTGGATTGGGGCCGGAGAGGCGGTCGAAGCTGCAGCGGCGGGCGGCGGAGCTGGTCGAGGATCCGGCGCGGAGTTTGCGGTTGCTGGTCGCGGCCAGTCCGGTGCCGGACGCGGGTGTCGCGGATCGGCTGGACGCGCTGGCGGTCGAGCGGGCCGCGGCGGGGGCTTGGGGGACGGCCGCGGTACTGCTCAACGATGCTGGGCGGCTTACCGAGGATGCTGAGTTGCGGCAGGCTCGGATCACTCGGGCTGTCGACGCGTTAATCGGTGCTGGTGATGTGTTTCGGGCCGCCGCGCTTGCTCCGGAAGTCGAGAGTGTGCGTGAGACGCCGTTGCGGGATGCGGTTCTGGGCTATCTCGCGGTGGTGCGCGGTCGGGCTGCTGAAGCTGGCGGACGGTTGAGTCGGGCTTGGGATATCGTCAATGCTTCGCGGGATCCGGAGACGGCCGCGTTGATTTGTCAGCGGTATGTGCTTGATGCGCTTTGCCGGTATTCCGCTGAGGATCTGGTGCGGTGGGCGGATCGGGCTCTGGAATTGGCTGTACCGGAGACGCCGGCTGCGGTCGAGGCTGCGGCTATTCGGGGGCTGGGGCTCGCGGCTTCGGGGCGGGCTAAGCAGGCTCGGCGGGATTACGTGCAGTTGTCCGAGCGGATTCGGCACGGTGCGCAGGCTCAGCGAGTGGTGATGGCTCGGGGGTGGCTGAATCTGCTGACGGATCGGATCGACGACGCTCGGGTGGATTTGGAAAGTGCGGTGCCGACTAGTTATTTGGGTGGGTCGGCGCGGATTTCCTTGTGGGCGCAGGCTTGGTTGGCGCGGACGTTGTTCCTGAGCGGGGAGTGGGACGACGCTTTGCGAGTGGTTCGGGAAGCGCTTGTTCTGGTTGACCGGACTGGGATTGTGGTCACTGCGCCGTTGCTGCACTGGACTTCGGCCGCGGTCCATGCGTTGCGCGGGGATCAGGGGCGGGCTGAGGAGGCGTTGCTGGCTTGTGCCGCTGGGTCGCAGGATTACGAGATCATGCGGGTTCCGGCCTTGCTGGCGCGGGCGCAGGTTGCGGAGGCGGCGGCGGATTCCGCCGGGGTGTTGCGGGCGCTGCATCCGTTGACCCGGTTGTCGTTGCCTACTTCGGTGGATGAGCCTGGGCATTGGCCTTGGCACGATCTCTATGCCCATGCTCTTGTCCTCAGTGGACGTTCTGAGGAGGCGGATGCTTTTTTGGCTCCGCATGAGCGGGCTGCCGGGAAGCGGGAGCATGCTTCGGCTCGGGCTCGTCTTGCTGCTGCTCGGGGGCGGTTGCTAGGGGCGCGTAATGATCATGTGGGGGCGGTGGCGGCGTTTGATGCGGCGGTGGAGTTGATTGGGGGGTTGCCGCTGCGGTATGACCAGGCGCGGATTGCGTTTGCTTATGGGCAGACGTTGCGGCGGTTGGGGCGGCGGGCTCGGGCGGATACGCAACTGGTTGCTGCTCGGGACGGGTTTGCTTCTATGGGGGCGGTTACCTATGTGGCTCGGTGTGAGCGGGAGTTGCGGGCTGGTGGGGTGCATTTGCCGCGGGGCGGGGTGGATCGGTTGACGCCGCAGGAGGAGGCGGTGGCGCGGATGGTGGCTCGGGGGCAGTCTAATCGGGAGGTGGCTGCGGAGTTGTTTTTGTCGGTGAAGACTGTGCAGTATCACTTGACTCGGATTTATGCGAAGTTGGGGATTCGGGGGAGGACTGAGTTGGCTGTGTTGCGTTCTGGGGAGGATTCGTAGGGGCTCGTCGCCTGGCGGCGACATTGCTGCGTTGGTTGCGTGGGGCACCCCGAAGCTTGATTGTGCTGACGGTCTGGGGGTGCTTGTCAAGGCTGGAAAGATGCCTTGACAAGCACCCCCAGACCGCAGGGAGGCTTCGTATCGGGGTGCGGGGGTGGGGCTGGGTGCCTCGATGGTTGGGTGCGCTGGCTGCGGTTTGCGGGTGGGGCTAGCGCCCCAATGTGGCATTGGGTGCGTGGGACGCACCCAATGCCGCATTGGGTGCGTGGGATGCACCGAACGCCACATTGGGTGCGTGGGACGCACCCAATGCCGCATTGGGGCGCGTTCTGGCGGGCGGTGGGCGGTCCGTGAAGGGGCCCTGAGGGAATCTAAGTCCGTGAAGGAGCCCCTCACGGCGCGGCGCGGCGTGCGGAAGGAAGGTCGTGAGGGGAACCCTGAGGGAATCAGAGTCCGTGAGGGTTCCCCTCACGGACGGAACTGCCGTGAAGGCGGCCCTCAGGGAGGCAGGCGGGTCGTGAAGGGCTCCTTGAGGGAATCAGATTCCCTCAAGGAGCCCTTCACGGAACGACTGGGGTCAGCTGCGGATGTTGAAGGTCCAGCGGGCGTGTGCGCCGGGGCCGACCACGAGCGTGGAGTGGCCTAGTTGCTCGACGTGTTTGGTTCCGGTGGGGCAGTTCAGGGCCAGGTCGATTTGGCGCAGGCCGACCTGGTCCGCGGCTACCGTTTCGAAGCGGATGGTGGTCATGCCGTCGGTCGCGGTCGCGCCGGTGGGCAGCTCTCGTACCGTCATGCCTCCGGCGCGCAGCAGGGGCAGAGTGTTGGTGAGGTCGCGGGCCGTGATGCCGAGGCGGATGCCGGTGACGTCGCGCATCTGGTGGTTGCGGTAGTCGTCAGGCAGGTAGCGGTTGCGGCTGATGTCGCCGGGGTATTGCGCCGGGCCGGTGTTGCTGCGCGGGTCGGCGAAGTACTCCGGGCGGTATTCCATGCCCCAGGCGCCGAAGGTGTCGTACTGGTCGGTGGTGAAAACTCCGTCGAACCACGGGACTGGCTTGCCGTCGCCGAAGTCGCGGGTTTGCAGGAATTCCAGCGGGTTCGTGATGCCTGCGTCGTGAAGACGCTGGACCACTGTGGACAGCTGGCCGGTGTGTTCGACCGAGACTCCCAGGCCCGCCGAACCCAGGTCGCCGTCCTTGCCCGGGACGTCGCCGACACCGAACAGTTCCAGGTAGGTTTCGCGGCCCATCAGGTAGCGGCCGGTCCATTTTTCGCCGCCCGCGCCGGTTGTGGTGCGGACCTGGAAGTTCGCGAAATCCTTCAGATAGGCCGAATGCTCGATGGCGTCGGCTGTTTCGCGGTCCAGGACTCCGTAGGAGTGGTTGACGTGCAGAAGCGGCTGTTCGGCTGCTTGCGCGGTAGCGGCAGCGGTAGCAGTGCCGGTACCGGTCGCGGCCAGGGCCAGGAGCACGGCCAGGAGCTGCAGGATTGTCCGGGTTCTTCGCTGTGTCGACATGGCGGAGGAGAGTAAGGCGGGCGCGGCCGGTTGGTGGGGTTTTCGGCCAACTTGACCGCAACGGCCTACTGAGAATGTCTTTCTCGTTGTCCGGTCAAGTGGAAATTAGGTCACTTGGAGCAGTGACAGTGTCTCGCATTGAGTAACAGAATCAGGTCCTCGTGCCACCTGATCGGGTGGCACGTCGCGAGGGCATCCGAAAGGACCTGTCATGACCACTCACCACTGGGGACCCGCCGGGAGGGCGCGCCGTCGCCTGACCGGGGCGGTGTTCGCCGCGGCTGCCGCCCTGCTCGTGGCGACCGCGTCGAACGCTTCGGCTGCACCTGCCGCAGCCGCGAGCACCTCGACGGAGACTCCGGACAACCACCAGATGGGCGCTTCGATCCGGGCGCACGAACCGGGCGGCGGGGCGGTCGCGCCGGCGTCGGTCGAGACCACTACGTCCGGCATCGACGTGAGCAGTTACCAGGGTGCGGTCGACTGGCAGTCCTATTGGAACCAGGGCAAGCGGTTCGCCTACGTCAAGGCGACCGAGGGCACGGGGTACCAGAATCCGGACTTCAGCCAGCAGTACAACGGCTCGTACAACGTCGGCATGATCCGCGGGTCGTACCACTACGGGCGTCCTGATCTCTCGGGCGGCGCGGCGCAGGCCGACTACTTCGTCTCGCACGGCGGCGGCTGGTCGAAGGACGGCAAGACCCTGCCCGGCACGCTCGACATCGAGTGGGGGCCCAGTTCGGCCTGCTACGGGCTGAGCCAGTCCGCGATGGTGTCGTGGATCAAGGCGTTCAGCGACGAGTACCACGCGAAGACGTCGCGCTGGCCGGTCATCTACACGGCCAACAGCTGGTGGACCCAGTGCACCGGCAACAAGGGCGACTTCAGCTCGACCAACCCGCTGTGGGTGGCGGCGTACTCGTCGTCGCCGGGCACGCTGCCTTACGCCTGGGGGTTCTACACCTTCTGGCAGTACACCTCGACGCCGCTCGACCAGGACTACTTCAGCGCCGGCCTTGACCGGTTGAAGGTGCTGGCGACCGGCTGATCCGCGTCCCGTCCGGGAGCCGCAAGCGCTCCCGGGCGGGCTTTTCAGGACCCCGCCAGCACCTCCATGACCGCGCCGACGATCCGCCGGGTCTGCGGCTGGCACGCTGCCCAGGTTGTCAGCGGGACGCTCGGTTCGACCAGTTCGCTCCAAGCCCAGCCGGGCAGCATGCGGTTCGCGCTGGGCCTGCTCAACAGCACCGCGTCCGCCTCGACGGCTTCCGCACAGGCCAGCGCGTTCTCGTTGAACCGCGCGAGCCGCCAATTCGGCGACACCCCGAGCCCGTGTGCGGCCGCGCGCATCTGGTCGTGCCCGGCGGGAACCTGCGCCCGCGAGTGCGCGAGCACCCGGACGTCGTCGAGGTCCCGCAACCGGCACTGCGCGCGGCCGAAAAGCGCGTGGCCGGGCCGGATCGCGACGCCGAACGGATGCTCGAACAACAACCGCCCGTGCAAGGTGGACGGCGGGTTCTGGTGGATCAGCCCGATGTCGATCCGGCCCTCGCTGAGCATCCGGAGCTGCTCGGTGCTGCTGGCGTCCAGAAACGACAACGCCGCGTCCGGCACCTGGCGGCGGATCTGCGCCAGCGCGACGAGCACCCAGTCCTGCGGAATCCCCGGCGGCAACGCGATCTCGACCTGCTCCTTGACCGGAGCCGCGGACCGCGTGACCTCCCGCGTCGCGTCGGCGAGCCGCAGCAGCTGCCGGGCGTGCTCGTGCAGCGCGCGCCCGGCCACGGTCGCCTGGACGCCCGTCGGGACCCGGTCGAACAACGGCGTCCCGAGCTCGCGTTCGAGCACGCGGATCTGCCGGGTCAGCGCGGGCTGCGAGATCAGCAGCGACCCGGCCGCCCGGCTGATCGACCCCTCGGTGAAGACGGCGACGAAGTACCGCAGCTGACGCAGTTCCATACCCTGGGGTTATACCCCCTTCGGTTGCACCGCGGCGTCCACCGGCGGACGCTGGGCGGCGACGGGAGCCCCAGACGCCGGAAGGAGCCGCTGCCCCGATGAGCGAACGCCAAGTCCAGGTGCGCCGGGTCTACGACGATCCCGAACCCGCCGACGGCTCGCGGGTGCTGGTCGACCGGCTCTGGCCGCGCGGGCTGAGCAAGGACCGCGCGCACCTGGACGACTGGCTCAAGCAGATCTCCCCGTCGACGGAGCTGCGCAAGTGGTATGCGCACGACCCGGACCGCTACGGCGAATTCGCGAAACGGTACCGCGCGGAATTGGAAGAACCGGAACGCGCGGAGGCGCTGGACCACTTGCGCGCACTGTCCAAAAAGGGCTCGCTGACGCTGTTGACCGCGACGAAGCGCAGCGACATCAGCGAAGCTGCGGTGCTGGCGGACTTGCTTAGCTCCTAGTCAGGAAGTGCCGACCGGGATGCCGTTGCGCTCGGCGTACCGGCTGCCCCATTCGTACAGCGCGGTCAGCGCGGGGCGCAGTTCGTCGCCTTCTGGGGTGAGCCGGTACTCGACGGTCGGCACTCGGCCGGCCACTTCGGTCCGGTCGATCAGTCCGGCCCCGACGAGCTCGCGCAGTTGTGCGGTCAGCACCTTCTCGGTGATCGACGGAATGGCCCGGCGCAGCTGGCCGTACCGGTGCGGGCCTTCCTTGAGCCGCGCCAGGATCACCGGCTTCCACTTCCCGCCCATGACGTCGACAGCCAGCTCGACCGCACACGAGTAGCGCGCTTTCATCCCTCCATCATCGCCTGCCGCGGGTACGCACCGGCAAGTGCGTACTAGGCGACCGCCCCGGCGCGTGCTTGGCTGGCACGGTGATCATCGAGTACATCCGGTACCGCATTCCGGACGGCGGGCACGCGGAGTTCGAAGCCGCCTACCGACGGGCAGCCAAGTCGCTCGCCGCCGCGGAACAGTGTCACGACTACGAACTCGCGCACGCCGTCGACGAGCCGGGCAGTTATGTCCTGCGCATCGTCTGGACTTCGGCTGACGCGCACCTCCAGGGTTTCCGGGGCGGGCCCCAGTTCGCCGCGTTCTTCGCCGAGATCCGGCCGTATGTCGAGAACATCGAGGAGATGCGGCATTACGAACGAACCGAGGTGGCCGGTCCGGGCGGCGCGGTGCCGACGCTGTACGAATGGGCGGGCGGAGCGGCCGCGCTGGCCCGGCTGACCGAGGCGTTCTACGCGAAGGTGCCCGAGGACGACCTGCTCGCCGAGGTGTTCGCCGGGATGAGTCCGGAACACCCCGCGCACGTGGCGATCTGGCTCGGCGAGGTGTTCGGCGGCCCGGCCGCGTACACCGCCGGCCACGGCGGGCACGCGCACATGATCTCCAGGCATTCCGGCCGGGCGATCACCGAGCCGCAGCGACGACGGTGGGTTTCGCTGCTGCTGGCCACCGCGGACGAGGCCGGGCTGCCTGCCGACCCGGAGTTCCGCGCCGCGCTCGCGGGGTACCTGGAATGGGGCAGCAGGCTCGCGGTGGTGTTCTCCGCGCCGGACGCCGGGCGCGCGGGCGAGCAGCCGGTGCCCCGCTGGGGCTGGGGCTCGGCTCCTCCCTGGACCGGAAACTGAATCCGCGCTAGCCCGTCCGCCGCAAGCGCCGAATGAGTCCGCGCACCACTAACGGCACGCAAATCGCGGCGAACAACACCAGCGCCGCCCATGCTCCGAATCCGCCGAATCCGCCGCCCTGATAAGCGGCGGGCTCGGCATTGCGCCAGTCCTTCGACCCGCCGTTGGCCTCCGAAGCATCCGGTCCCGCCGAGGACGACGCTCCCGGTCCGGCCGACGCTTGCGCGCCGGCCGACGGCTTCGATCCTGCCTTCGCCTTGGCCTTGGGGTCGCCGCCATTGCCGGGGTGGGTCAGCGCGTCCACCCCGCCCATCCCGACGAAGGGATCCTGCGGTGCGGTGGCCCCCGCGCCAAGTCCTCCGTGGAATGTCGGGTTGGCGCAATTGTCCGCATTGAGCTGCTTGGGCGGACGCCCGGTAAGCCGGGCGTTGGCGTTCATCATCTCCTGCGACAGGTTCGGCGGCAGCGGCGAATATCCGATCCGCGCCATGTTGATCTGCCCGTCGCAGGCGACATGCTCGATGAACGCGGTCATCGTGTCCGCCTTGGCCCCGTCCGGGTATCCGCCCTTGCAGGTGTCCCGTCCTGATCCGCACGGCGTCATCAAATAGGAATACGCCGAAACGGGGTAGGTCGAAGGATCTGGATTGGCGTAGACCCCCGACAGTTCCTGGCTGAGGTCCGGCCGCAGATTCGCCTTGGTCAACGCCGCCGCGATATTGGCCGCATACGGCAGGGTGTATTTTCCGGACTGGTTCTCGACCCACGCGGTCGGCGCGTTGTACTTCTTCGCGTAACCGAATTCGTCGTATCCGATAGAGAACGGGACGCTGCCGTTGGCGAGGGTTTGCGCGATCTGGTCGGAATCGGCGAACAGCCGGTAGAAGTCCGCGTCCGGTCCCCGGGTCGGCAGCTGGATCGGCCGCACCCCGGACGGCAGCGGCCCGATCCCCTTGTCGACATTGCGGCCGATGAAGTCCCCGTACGGCCCGGGCGCGATGTGCGCGACGAAGTCGTAGAACAGCGCCGTCGTACCGGACTGCCCACTGCGGCCGACCAGCGTGATCGGCTGATCCGGCAGGGCAAACCCGCCGTTGGTGGCACTGATCGCCGGGTCGCTCCAGCGGGTGATCTGCCGCGCGAAGATCCGTGCCACCACATCGCGGGTCAAGTGCAGGGTGTCGACGCGGCGTCCGCCGGCATCGGTGACGTTGTACATCACCGCGACCGCGCCGGCGACGTCTGGGACGTACTGATAGCCACGCTGCTTGGCGGTAGCCCCGCCGCCGCCCGCCGCCTCCAGCGAACTGACCTCGGCTTCAGTGCCCGCGAAGTCGACGGTGTGATCGCCGTATTGATTGACCCCGGCCGGAGAGCCGAGCGCGCTGTAATTGACCGGAATGCCGCGTGAATTAGCGCCATTCTGCCAGTCGCTCATCGCGAGTCCGACGTACGTGGACCCGGACCCATTGACCTGGCTGAACGCCTCCGCGGCCGGAGCGAGCAAAACCTGACAGGCCAGCAACGCCCCCGCGCAGCCAAGCCCGGCCCATCTCGTGCGACGCATCACAAACTCCCCAGTTCAGCCGAAACGGCCATGGACATAGTCGTGCGTACGGCTGTCTTCCGGACTCTCGAAAATCTGCTCAGTGGACCCGTGCTCGACCACCCGCCCAGGCTCGTTCTCCCCGGCGAGGAAAAACGCACAATGATGCGAAACCCGTTGCGCCTGCTGCATATTGTGCGTCACGATCACGACGGTGACCTCGTCGGAGATCTCCACGATCGTCTGCTCGATCCGCCGCGTGGACGTCGGGTCGAGCGCCGAACAGGGCTCGTCCATCAGCAGTACATTCGGCTGCACCGCGAGCGATCGCGCGATGCACAGCCGCTGCTGCTGCCCGCCGGAGAGCGCGCCGCCGGGGGAGTTCAGCCGGTCGCGGACCTCGCGCCACAGCCCGGCCCGCTCGAGGCTCTGCTCGACCAGCCCGTCCTTGTCCGCGCATTTGACGCCGGCGAGCTTGAGCCCGGCGAGGACGTTGTCCCGGATGGACATCGCCGGGAACGGGTTGGGCTTCTGGAACACCATGCCGATCCGCAGCCGGGCGTGCTGCGCGCGGGTGCCCTCGGCGTAGATGTCGTCGCCGTCCAGCAGGACTTCGCCGGCCAGGCTCGCGGTGCCGACGAGCTCGTGCATCCGGTTGAGAATGCGCAGGAACGTCGATTTCCCGCAGCCGGACGGGCCGATCAGCGCGGTCACCTCGTTGGCGGGCATCGCGAGCGTGACGTCTTCCAGCACGAGCCGGTCGCCGAACCAGGCGTGGACGCCGCGCGCCTCCAGCGTCGCCGCGCCCGGCGGCGGCCCGCCCAGCACCCGGACGGGTTCGCGGACTTCGAGGGTTTCGGTCACCGGGCACTCCTGGGTTTCGTGCGGCGCGCCGACCAGCGTTTGCGGCCGATCAGCCGGGTCAGGGCGAACAGCGCGAAGATCAGCAGGATCAGCACCAGCGCGCCGATGTACCCGCGTTCCTGCGCCGAGGCGAGCGGTTCTTTGATGTAGCGGTAAACGAAGCGGGGCAAGCTTTCCTGCGGGTCGCTGAACGGGTTGAAATTCATCGAAAGCGTGCCGAAGGAGGTGAACAGCAATGGTGCGGTTTCGCCGACCACTCGCGCGATGCCGAGAATGATCGCGGTGCTCACGCCGGTGCGCGCGGTCGGCAGCACGACTGACCAGACCGTGCGCGCGCGGCTCGCACCGAGGGCGAGTGATGCCTCGCGCAGACCGTCCGGCACCAGGCGAAGCACGACGTCCACGGTGCGAGTGACGGTCGGCAGCATGATCATTGTCAGCGCGAGCGTCGCCATGAATCCGGAGAAGCCGAGCTGAGCGGGCGGCAGAATCAGTGCGGCGTATACGAAAAGACCGGCGACCACTGATGGCAAACCGCTCATGGCGTCCACGAAAATCCGCACCGGACGGCGGAAACGGGACCGGGTCTCGTTGAGGAACACCGCGGTGAGCACGCCGAGCGGAACGACGAACACGAGCGCGAGCGCCGTCTGTTCCAGGGTCCCGACGATCGCGTGCAGACCACCGGTCGCCGTCGCCGGATCGGTCGGCGCGACGGCGGACATGTCGTGCCCGAAGAACGCCAGCCGCAGGCTCGGCACGCCCTTGAGGACGATGTAGCCGAGCAGGAACAGCAACGGGATCAGCAGACCGACCGCGCCGCTCACCACGACCGCGGACACCAGCTTGTCGACCGCCGCGAGCCGCCCGAGCCGGTCGCGGGTGACGAGGTAGAGCATGCCGAGGTGCAGCAGATAGGCCACGACCAGGTCGGCGAGCCAGCCCGGCGACACCAGCAGCTGGTGCATCACGAACCAGGTCAGCAACGTCGCCGACACGGCGCAGCCGAGCGCTACGAGCCGGTCCTGCGGAGTGGTCGCGGAGGTCCGGCGGCGCACCGGAATCGGACGCACTTGTTCGGGACGGACTTCGGTGGCGGTCACGCGTCCACCCCCACTCCGGAACGGCTGCGGGAAATGATCACCGAAGCGCTGAAGTTCGTCGCCAGCGTAAAGGCGAACAACACCAGCCCGGCCGCCATCAACCCGCTCAACGCGGGCCCGGATTGCCCGGCGTTGTTAGCGATGAAGCCCGAAATAGTCGCGCCGCCGAACTCGAGCAGATGCGTCGTCAATTCCGGAACCTGAGGCAGCAGAAGGGAAACCGCGATGGTCTCGCCGAGCGCGCGGCCGAGCCCGAGCATCGAGCCGCCGACGATCCCGCCGCGGCCGAACGGCAGCACGACGGTGCGCACCATGCCCCAGCGCGTGCTGCCCAGTGCGAGCGCGGCTTCCTTTTCCCCGGGCGGAGTCTGGGTGAAAACCTCGCGGATGACCGACGTCGTGATCGGAATGACCATCAGCGAAACCACGAGCCCCGCGACGAACATCGAATTGAACAGCACCGCGCCCGGTTTCGTGTCGAACAGCGGGAACCAGCCGAGATTGTCGGTCATCCATTGCGACAATGGAGTGATGTACGGGCGCAGGAAGCTGAATCCCCAGAGGCCGTAGAGCAAACTGGGAATCGCGGCGAGGAGGTCGACCAGCCCGGTGAGGAACCCGCGCATCCGCGGACTGGCGTAGTCGCTGATGAACAGCGCGGCCAGCACCGAAAACGGCACCGCGACGGCGACCGCGATCAGCGCGACCACCACCGTGCCGTACAGCAGGCCGAGAACGCCGAAATGCCCGGAAGCCGGGTCGAATTGGATCGTGGTGAAGAAGCCGAAACCGCTGGCCTCGAACGTGGGCGCGGACCGGTAGACGAGGAAGAACCCGATCACGATCAAGAGCGCGAGCACCGAAAGCCCGGCCCCGCTCGTGACGCGGCGGAAGAGCCGATCGGCCCGGGACGGCAGATCGGCGAGGACGAGACGCTCCGGCGGCGCGGGGCCGGACGAGGAGGACGAGACGGTCACGGCAGCGAGTATTACGAGCCGGAAGCGGAGAAAGTTGGCTGGACAGCGAAGGCCCGACGGCGCGTACGTGAACCGGTGCCCGCGTTCCGTTCCCGTTTGTTGACGCCGCGCGCGACGCTGGAGAAGTTGAACCCATGAACCGCTTCAGACGCGTGGCGCACGTGCTCGCCGCCGGAGTGCTCGCGGTGCTGGGCGTCGCCGTCGTGCCGGCCGCGTCCGCGCAGACGCAGCCGAGTCCGTTGAACTATCAGGTGCAGGTGACGGGTGCCGACCCGATGAACGCGCAGGACGGGGACCCGCTGCGCATCACGATCTCGGGACTGCCCGCCGGGGCTACAGCGAACTACTCGGTGTGCCCGCTGCCGTTGCGCGACTCGCTCGTGAAGGCCGGGTCCTGGGTGCACGATCCGTCCGTCCCGGCCCGCGTCACGGCCTACTGCAAGAACTTCAACGACGAGCTGTCGGGCGCGGAGTTCAAGCCGCCGCCCCAGGACGTCGGCCGGAGCGCGACCACGCACGACATCGTGTTCGACACTTACGTGCCGCGGGGGGCGCGCACGCCCGGAACCATCGTCTTGGATCCGGATTTCACGACTCTCAAGAAGACGGGCACGCTGAAGTGGCCGAACAACCCGGACCACAAACAGTATTCGTTCTCCTGCGACGAGAATCATCCGTGCACCATGACGCTGCGGATCGTCGTCCCGGCGACGGCGACCGCTCCCGCACAGACTGTGTTCGACAGTTCGATCACGTTCCGCGCGTCTGCTCCAGGCCTCAAGATCAAAGGGTGCGGAGGCGTCGGAGCCAGCACTCTGACCGGCAGCATGCCTGAGCGGTTCGGACGCACCGCGGTCGGCTGGAACCAGATGCTCTGCGCGCCGACGAAGGCGGTGCAGCCGGTCAACATCGTGAACGAGAGCGAGGACGTCGGGCTGACGTCGTTCGACAAAGGCGAGTCGGATGTGCAGGTCACCGGTTCTGGCGGAACGCTGGCCGCGCAGCAAGTCCGTGCTCGCAGCTACGTTCCGACGGCGCTCAACGCCACGGTGCTCGCCGCCGTCGGATGGGCGCCGACGGATCGCGGAGACGACGGCGGCGCACTGAACTCTCGGCTGGCCGCCAATCTGAACTTCGGCTGGGACGACCTCGCCAACCTGCTGAGCAAGGGTGGTTTGTCGCCCGACAGAACCGGCCGGGGCGGCATCTTCGTCGACGGATCAGCGCTGGTGCGGCGCAATCCGGCGCTGGCTGCGATCAGCGGGGCCGACAGTCCTCTCGTCTCGCCCAACACGCGTGCCGGGCAGTTCAACACCGATTTCTTCGGGGTCACCGGCGAAATCGGGACAAGCACTGTCCCACTGGTGCTCAGCGGCAGGCTGAATGGGATGCCCGCGTGGAGATACGGGACTTTTGTGAATCTCGACAAGCAGAAGCTGGCAGGAAGCGACGGGCCAGTCGGCGTGGTGACTGATCTGAACGCGCTCAACCTCGGCGACGGCGGGGTGCACAACGTCGACGCGAAAACCGGCCAGGTCAACGTCCGCAAGCAGGTCGGCAACGCGACGCTGGGGACGGGCAACGAATGCCGGAAGGGATGCCTGAACTGGGTCGTCACCGACTTGGCCACCGCGACCGAGAACGGCTGGGCCCCGGTCGCCTTGCCCAACGGCAAGGGTGGTTACGTCGCCCCGACGCCGAAGTCGTTGCAGGCCGCGGCCGCGCACACTCAGGAGGCCAAGGACGGCTCGGTGCGGATCGTCCCCAGCGACGATCCGGAGGCGTACCCGCTGACGTACCTCGAGTCTCTTACCGCACCGCTGAACCCGCTGGTAGACGCTTCGTGTGCGCCGGAAGCCGCCAAGCAAGCCCAGCTCACGACCTTCCTGAAAGCCGCGACCAACGGCGGTCAGAGCAGCCTCGGACCGGGTCTCGTTCCGCTGCCGCCGGACCTGCTTTCCGCGGCCCAGGCCGCCGTGTCGAAGGTCGGCACTGGCACAGCCGCGGCGTCCTGCCATGAACAGAAGGAAGCGCAGCATCCCGGCTCGGCAGCGACTGGCGGCCCGGGTGCCGCCGCGGGCTCGACACCCCCGAGCGGTGCCTTGAGCGGTCCGCTTCCCCGTTCCGGTTCGAACGGCACCGGTGCGGCGGAAGCCGCTGCGCTGGCGATGAAGGCGCCGACGCAGGCGAGTGTCCAAGAGGCTCGCAGCCTGGCCGCGGCGGTGAAGATCCCGCTGTTCCCGGGAGCAGGCGTTCTGGGAGCGCTGATTCCGTTGCTCGCTTTGGTCGCGTTGGTGCTGTTGCCGCCGACGACTGGTTACCTGACCGCGGGGAGGCCGTTGCCCTCGTGGGTGAATCGGCTCGCTGAGCGGCTCGTCGCATTGCGACGCCGCGCATGACCGCGACGCTCCGTGCCCCGGCGCACCTGAATCCTAAATGGACGGTTATCGGGGTGGTCGGCTGGCTGGTCACCACGGTGCTGTGCTTCGGCATCGTCGCCTACGCACTCGGGCCGATGCTGGCGAACAACGACCAGCGGGCGGCGCTGTCGGTGCTGCAGGAACGGATGGCTCAGGCGCAGGGCGCGGCCCGCACGTTGCTCGGCGCCGCGCCGGTGACGAAACCGCCGGAGTTCGGTGCGCCGGCGGCGGTGCTGGAGATCCCGAAGCTGGAGGTACAGCAGGTGGTGCTCGAGGGTGTGGAACCGGGCGACACGATGTCGGGGCCGGGCCATGTGCCGGGCACTTCGGGCCCCGGCCAGCCGGGGAACTCCGCTGTGGTCGGCCGGTATTCCGGATACGGTGCTCCCTTCTCGCGGCTCAGCGAGCTGTCTCGGGGAGACAAGCTGGTGGTCGCTACGACGCAAGGGAAATCGGTCTACACCGTGACCGACACGGCGGCTCGTGACCTGGACGAAGATCGCGACTACGGCCGTACGGAGAACGACCGGCTGACGCTTGTCACGTCCGGTTCGTGGTGGCCAGGTTCAGCTTCGAGCGCGACAGTGGTGACCGCGGTTCTCGACGGCAAGCCGTTCCGGCCGACGCCGCAGAACGGCCGGGCGGACGCCCAGGACGGTCGCACTGGAGACCCGAGCGGCTGGGCCCGGTTGGTGCTCGCCTTCGGCGGTTTCGCGGTGGTGGCGGTGGGGGCGACCGTGCTGTACCGGCGCTGGCGCTCGGTGTCGACGTATGTGCTGACGACACCGGCGCTGCTGGCGTTGGCGGTGCTGGCGGCTTCGGCGGTCTGGCGGTTGCTGCCTGCCTGGGCTTGAGCTGACGCAACCGGGGGCTGGCACGGAGTTGGTGCCAGCCCCCGGCTCAATGCGGTCAAGAGAGAGTGCACGTGACTCCGTCGGATCTGGCCGGCAGCGGCTTGAAGCTGTACTGGGCCAGGACGCCTGCGTAGCTGCCGTTGCAGAGCGGGCTCGGGCCGGCCGAGTCGAAGCCGACCGCGTTGAGCGCGGCGTCGTAGGACCGCGAGCGGGTGTCCAGCACGTAGGAGACAGAGTGAGCGCCGATGAAGGCGTCGGAGTAGGTCGGCACGTAGTTGTGCGGGGTGCCCGAGACCGGGGAAGCGTCTGAACCGCCGCCGAGGAGAGTGCCTTCGAAGAAGCCAGCGCGCTGGTCGTCGGCAACGCCATTGCCTTGAGCGGCCCACTGTGCCACGGAGTGGGGCATGATCGCTGTTGCCCGGTCGCTGGCGGAAATGGTAGCGGCGTAGTTTTCCTGGAACCTCTTGACCACAACGGGTTTCGTCGTCGGGTCGAAGCCGAGCACTGTGCCGGTGAAGAAGGTCAGCGTGCCGGAGCCGATCTGGGGCAGGTAGACGACGATGGGGGCATTGCCGCCGCCGACCTGGTTCCAGTTGGTGATGGCGCCGCTGTAGATGCCGCGCAGCTGGTCCAGGGTCAGGGTGACGCCAGCGCCCGCGCCGGTCGACGAGGCAGCCCACGAGACTGCGTCCTTGGCGAAGGCGTAGTACTGGAAGGTGGGCGGGTCCGAAGAAGATCGCGGCGAGTCGGAGCGGACGAGGTCGATCAACCCGCTGTGGGCCGCGGCGGCGTCGGCCAGCGCATAGCCGCCCGCGATCGCGCCGTTGGGCGGAGGGTTTGCCGATCGGTAGATGGTGCCGGGATCGTAGACGTCGCCGGGCACGGTGAAGGCCTGACCGGCCGTCAGGACCGACGGGACGTTGACATAAGCGTCTGGATCGGTGTTCGCCGCGGAAGAGTTCGCTGCGGCGAAGATCGCGCCGGTGACCTCGTAGGTGGTGTCGGCTCCGACGGCGGCGACGATCTCCTGGACGCCGTCCGGGCCGACCACTGCGTCGGCGAGACCGGGGAAGAAAAGGCTGGTGGCCGCGACCATGGCGGCCGTCGCGGAGATCGGGGCAGTGCGAGTGCGTCGTCTCACGTGCGCTCCTTCGGTGGTCGTGTTCGGCGGACGACGAAACCGGCCCGGCCGGGGAGGAAGTTCCCCGGCCGGGCCGGTCCTGTCGTTCAGCGGGTCAGGAAAGCGTGCAGGTGACGCCGTTCACCGGGGCGAGCGGCTTGAAGCCGTACTGGCTCAGCGTGGCGGCGAGGCTGCCGTTGCACAGCGGGCTCGGGCCGGCCGAGTCGAAGCCGACCGCGTTGAGTGCCGCGTCATGCGACGGCGAGCGGGTGTCCAGCACGTAGTACACGAAACGGGCGCCGAGGAAGCCGTCGGCGAAGGCCGGGGCGTAGTTCGGCGCGGAGCCCGAAACCGGGGCGCCGTCCGAACCGGCACCGGTCAGGGTGCCCTCGAAGAAGCCGGCGCGCTTGTCGCTCACGACGCCGTTGCCCTGCGCGACCCACTGGGCCACGGAGTAGGGCGCGATCGCGGTCGACTGGTCGCCGGCCTGGATGGTGTTGCCTTCGTTCTCCTGGAACCGCTTGATGGTCACCGGCTTCGTGGTCGGGTCGAAGCCGAGCACCGTGTTCGTGAAGAACGAAAGCGTACCGGAACCGGCCTGGGGCAGGTAGACGGCGATGGCGGCGTTGGTGCCGCCGACCTGGTTCCAGTTGGTGATGGTGCCGCTGTAGATGCCGCGCAGTTGGTCCAGGGTCAGGGTGACGCCCGCACCGGCGCCGGTCGACGAGGCGGCCCAGGAGACACCGTCCTTGGCGAAGGCATAGTACTGGAAGGTCGACGGGTCGGAAGCCGACCGCGGAGACGAAGAGCGGGCGAGGTCGACCGATCCGCTGCCCGCCGCGGCGGCGTTGGCCAGGGCGGTCTTGCCCGCGGAGGAGCCGTTGGGCGGCGGGTTGGAGACGTTGTAGGTGGTGCCGCCGTCGTAGATGTCGCCGGGCACGGCGAACGACTGGTTGCCCGCGAGAACCGGCGGGACGTTCACGTAGTTGTCGGGGTCGGTGTTCGCCGCGGAACTGTTGGCGGCGGCGAAGACCGCGGTGGTGACGTCCGCGATCGTGTCGGAGCCCACCGCCGCCACAACCTCCTGGAGCTGGTTGGGACCGGGGATTGCGCTGGCGGTACCCGGGAAAATCAAGGCCGCACCCGCGGCGACCGCGGCGGAGACGCCCACGAACCGGGCAGTACGAGCACGCATCAGTTTGTACTCTTTCTGTCTGGTCTCGACCACGGGATTCCGTGGCCGAGATCAAACCTCGCGGGGTTCGGCAAACAGTGCCCGGTTGGTCGCGTTCCCACCCGACGGCGCGGGAGTTAATGCCCGACGAACGCGGTCAGCCCGGCAGCCGGTACTTCGTTCGCCAGTCGGTGATCCGGCCCTCCGCCGCGAATTCCGCCGCTTCCCCGATCGCGGTGACAAAGCGTTCGTATCCGTGCTGCGCTTCGATCCGGCGGCCGTAGGCGTGGCTCGCCGACGCGATCGTGCCGTTGCCCGCGCGCAGCAGCCACCGCCAGTCGATTCCGTGGTCGTGGGTCAGTTCCATACGGGTGCGCGGGATGTTCGCGCACAGCCACTGGATCGCCGCGACGCATTCCTCTCCGTTGCGGTAGTCGACGGTGCCCAGCCCCAGCGAGGCGTTGTTCGTGCCGAGGAGCCGCCACCTCGTCGCGTTTCCCGGGCCGCCGATCAGCTGAAACCGGGGAGTCCGACGTGGACTTCGAGCGCTTTTCATGTGTCGCAACCTCAGTCCGGCTCGGACGGCCGTCCGGTGACAAGCCGTCGCAGTCAGAATGGACATCGCGGGCGCGCGGCCGGAAAGTTACCGTCAGCGGTTAAGCGGCGACGGCCACCCGGTGAACAGCGGGTGCGTGCGGGCATTCCACAGTAGACCGTCGGCCGACGGTCACGCTCGAGATTCTTTTCGCCACTCCTCGCAATGACATCGCCCGTCGCCGCGCCGGTGTTTCGCGCGCGGAGCGGTTCGCCGCGAGTTCGACTGTTCGCCGCAACCGCGATTCGGGCGTTCGGCGGCACCTGCGGCTGGGTAATTGGGGCACTCTCGGTGTCCTTCGGGGCGCGAAAATCGCGGCCCGCGCGGATCGGGTCGGTATTTTGCGTCGTGGCCAAGGGGAGGGGACCGCGGTGGCGTCTACTGTGGACGTCCGGGAAAGCGCGTTTCGGATATGGTTGGCGGAATGGCTGATCTGACGCTCACGGGCCTCCGGGTCGTGGTGGAGGTGGCCCGCACCGGGTCGTTCAGTGCTGCCGCGCACCGGCTCGGCTACACGCAATCGGCGGTGTCGCGGCAGATCGCGGCGAGCGAACGCGCTACTGGAACCGCGTTGTTCGAACGGCATGCCCGCGGAATCCGTCCTACGACAGCGGGAGAGGTGCTGATCCGGCACGCCGGGCGGGTTTTGGAAAGCGTGAGCGCGGCCGGAAAAGAACTGGCCGGGCTCCGGGACCGGCTGGGCGGGCGGATCTCGGTCGGCGCGTTTCCCGCCGCGTCGGCGGTTTTGCTGCCGAGGGCGGTTTCCCGGCTGATGCGCGCGCATCCGGGCGTGGAGGTGCAGCTCGCCGAGTCCGCGACCCCGGCGCAGCTGCAGTCGCTGCGGCGCGGACGGCTCGAGGTCGCGGTGGTCGTGACCGGCGACGATGTGCCGGAATACGACTTCGACAGCTTGCGCCGCACCGAATTGCGCGGCGGAATCGGGTACGGGGTGGCGGTCGCGGAAGCGCATCCGTTCGCCGGGCGCAGCTGGGTCGAACCGGACGAACTGGCCGAGCAGCACTGGATCGTCGGCGCGGGCGGTTCGCCGGAATTCGGGACGTGGCCGGGGATCGCCGGGCCGATGATCGCGTTCGCGGTGCGCGCGTGGCCGACGCGGTTAGGCCTGGTCGCGGCGGGACTGGGAATTTCGCTGGTGCCCGGTTTCGCGGCGGACTCGCTGCCCGCCGACGTCCGGTGGATCCCCGTGCGCGACGAGTGCGGCGGCCTGCGGCGCAGCTTGTGGGCGGTGACGGGGGAGCAGCCGGGTCCGGCGGCGGTGGCGATGGTGCGTGCGCTGGAGGAAGAGGCTCAGCGGTCGCTCCAGCCCCAAAGGTAGCCAGGCACCTCGTCCGGACGGCCTTCGACGCCGAAATCGCCGCGGTAGAAAATCATCGGCCGCTCATCGGCGCCCGGGTCGAGTGCGAGTACCCGGCCGAGGACGACGTCGTGGTCGCCCGCGTGGTGCACAGTCTCGATCTCGGCGTGCACGCGGAGCAGCACCTCGGGTAATTCCGGTGTGTCCCAGCGGGAAAGCTCCCAATTCAGCCCCTCGAAGCGAAGGCCGTGCCGGGATCCGAAGCGAGCGCAGAGATCGGCTTGCGGTTCGGCCAGCACGTTGACGCAGAACCGCCCGGCGGCGCGGATGCGCGGCCAGGCCCGGCCGCCGCGGTCGGCGCAGAACAGCACCAGCGGCGGTTCCAGCGACACCGACGTAAAGGACTGGCAGGTGAATCCCACCGCCTCGCCGCCGTCGACGCCGGTCACCACGGTGACCCCGCTGGCGAACCGGCTCAGCGCGCGGCGCATTTCCAACGGGGTCGGTGCTTCGGTGGCTTGCATGGGCTCGACGGTAAAAGCCGCCGACATCGCCCGGGAGGAGCTCTCTCGGTGACCGGGACTGGCGACCCGCGCGCGTGCGCCGGCTGGCTAGCTTCGGCGGCATCCCGCACCCACGAGCAAGAGGTCAGCCATGCCGGAACTGAGCCACGACGCGACGCTGCGCGAACTCCGCACCGACCGGGGCGTGCTGCGCTACCACGAAGCAGGCGACGGCCCGCCGGTCGTGCTGCTGCACGGATCCGGCCCCGGCGTCACCGGATGGCAGAACTTCCGGGCGAATCTGCCGTCGTTCGCCGCGCATTTCCGGTGCCTGATCCTGGAATTCCCCGGATTCGGCGTGAGCGACCCGGTCGCGGAACCGCCGATGCCCGCCGCCGAACGCGCGGTGCTCGACCTGCTCGACGGGCTCGGCATCGCCGCCGCCGACCTCGTCGGCAACTCGATGGGCGGGTTCGTCGCCACCCGCACCGCGATCGCGCATCCGGATCGCGTCCGCAGGCTGGTGACCGTCGGCGGGATGGGCACGAACATCTTCAGCCCGGCACCGGGCGAGGGCATCAACCTGCTGACCGAATTCGTCGAGGACCCGACGCGCGAACGGCTCGTGCAGTGGCTGAATTCGATGGTTTTCGACCGCGGCCTGATCACCGAGGAACTGATCGAGGAGCGGTGGCGACTCGCGACCGCGGCGGATTCCTTGGCCAGCGCCAAGAAAATGTACGGCAAAGGCGTGCTGCGGGCGCAGGCGGCCGCGACCTTCGACGTCACCCCGCTGTGGGCGACGCTGCGCAAGATCCGTGCCCGCACGCTCATCACCTGGGGCCGGGACGACCGGGTCAGCCCGCTCGACATGGCGTTGATCCCGATGCGCACGATTCCCCACGCGGAACTGCACATTCTTCCGAATTGCGGCCACTGGACGATGATCGAGCAGAAAGAAGCGTGGGAAAGCGCCGTTCTCGCGTTCCTGCTCCGGAAGGACGGCGAATGATGGCCTGGGACGCGGAGCACGACTTCGTCGTCGTGGGGTCGGGCGGCGGCGGGATGACCGCGGCACTGACCGCCGCGGCGGCCGGGCTGGACGTGCTGGTCGTCGAGAAAGGCGCGATGTACGGCGGCTCCACCGGGATTTCCGGCGGCGGCATCTGGATCCCGAACAACCCGACGCTGCGCACGGCCGGGCACGACGACAGCCGGGCGTCGATCCGCCGTTACCTCGACCTGCTCACCGAAGGACGCGTTCCGGCGAAGAGGCTCGACGCGTATGTCGACCACGGTCCGGCGGCGATGGAATTGCTGGAGCGCAGCGAATGGCTGCGGTTCTTCTGGGTGAAGGGCTACGCCGACTACCACCCGGAGCTGGAAGGCGGCCGCCCGCTGGGCCGGTCCGTCGAGGCGAAGCCGTTCGACACCCGGAACCTCGGCGAGGACGAGCGGCACCAGCGGCCGAACACGATGAAGGGTCCGCTCGGCCTGTGGGTCACCGCGAAGGATTACCACGATCTGGCGATGGTCAAGCGCACCTGGCGCGGTCGGTGGGCGTCGGTGATCGCGGCGTGGCGGGTGTCGTCCAATGTGGTGCGGCGCCGGCACATGGCGACCGGCGGCCGTGCGCTGGTCGCGCGGTTGCGGATGGCGTTGAAGGACGCCGGGGTCCCGCTGTGGCTGCGGTCGCCGATGACCGAGCTGGTGGTCGAGGACGGCCGGGTGACCGGGATCGTCGCCGAGCACGACGGGGCGCACAAGCGGATCCGCGCCCGCCGTGGCGTGCTGCTGGCGACCGGCGGTTTCGAGCACAGCTCGGACCTGCGGAAACGCTATCTTCCGGAAGCTGCCTGGGACGACTACAGCGGCGGCGCGCGGGAGAACGTCGGCGACGGCATCGAGGCCGGGCTGGGCGTCGGCGCGGCTACGGACCTGATGGACGACGCGTGGTGGATGCCGTCGGTGCGGCACCCGTCCGGCGCGGTCGTGCCGCTGGTGTCCGAGCGGTCGATCCCGCGTTCGGTCATCGTGTCGGCCGAGGGCAGGCGGTTCACCAACGAGTCCGCGCCGTATGTCACCTTCGTGCACGCCCAGCTCGAGGGCGGACACGTACCCGCCTGGTTCGTCATGGACGCCAAGGCCCGCGCGCGGTATCCGTTCGCGCAGATCCTGCCGGGCGCGCCGATTCCGGAGCCGTATTACGCGGCGGGAATCGCGCACCGGTCCGAGACCTTGGCCGGCCTTGCCGCGAAGATCGGTGTTCCGGCTGACGCGCTGGCGGAAACTGTGAAGCAGTTCAACGGTTTCGCCCGTGCTGGAGCGGACGGCGATTTCGGTCGCGGCGAATCCGCCTACGACCGGTATTACGGCGACCCGACCTTGCCGAATCCGTGTCTCGACGTGATCGAGAAGGGGCCGTATTACGCGTTCCGGATCGAGGTCGGCGACCTCGGCACCAAGGGCGGCCTGGTGTGCGACGAGAACAGCCGTGTCCTGCGCGACGACGGCTCGGCGATCGACGGCCTGTACGCCACCGGAAACACGACCGCAGCGGTGATGGGCAACGAATACGCCGGCCCGGGCGCGACAATCGGGCCGTCGATCGTCTTCGGCTATCTCGCGGCGCAGCACGCCGCGCGCTCGGCATGAGCACGATGCGCGTGCGGGTGACCGAGGTGGTCCGCGAGACCGCTGACGCGCATTCGCTGGTGCTGGAACCGATCGACGGCAGTTTCGACTATCTGCCCGGGCAATTCCTCACTGTGCGTATTCCGTCCACAGAGGACAGTGTCGCACGCTGCTATTCGCTGTGCAGTTCACCGCACTCCGAGGAGCCGCCGAGAATTACGGTGAAGCGCACGGCGGGCGGGTACGGGTCGAATTGGTTGGTGGACAACGCGGTCGAGGGGACTGTGCTGGACGTCCTGCGGCCGTCGGGCACGTTCACCCCGAGATCGCTCGACACCGACGTGCTGCTGCTCGCCGCTGGCAGCGGGATCACGCCGGTGATGTCGATCCTGAAGTCCTGTCTGCGCGCCGGTTCCGGCCGGGTGGCCCTGGTCTACGCGAACCGCGACGAGCAGTCGGTGATCTTCCGGGACGAGCTGCTGCGGCTGACGAAGGAATTTCCGGACCGGCTGACCGTGCTGCACTGGCTGGAATCGGTGCAGGGGATGCCGACCGAGGCCGGGCTACGGGCGTTGACCGTGCCGTATCGGGAGCGAGCGGCGTTCCTGTGCGGGCCTGGTCCGTTCATGGAGCTGGCCTCGGAAGTCCTTAGTGGACTAAGTGTGGAAAGCGTTGCCGTGGAACGGTTCACGTCGCTCACCGGCGACCCGTTCGCCTCGGTGGAGGTGGACGAGTCCGGCCCGGCGAGCACGGTGGAAGTCGAACTCGACGGTGAGACGCGGACGTTGCGCTGGCCCCGGGAGAACGCGTTGCTCGACGTCCTCTTGGCAGCAGGGTTGGACGCGCCGTTCTCGTGCCGGGAGGGTGCCTGCAGTGCCTGCGCTTGTGTGCTGGTGAGCGGTGAGGTGGACCTGGTGCACAACGAAGTCCTCGACGCGCGGGACCTCGCGGACGGGCTGATTCTGGCGTGCCAGGCCCGGCCGCGGACGGACGAGGTCAAGGTTACTTACGAGGCCTGATCGAGTCCGGTGAGCGGGATCGCCGCCGCGTCGCGAGCGGCACCGGTGGCAGCGTGCGACGGGTGCACCGATTCGAGAACGCGAAAGTCCTGCTCACCGGTGGCGGCTCGGGGATCGGCCGAGCCACCGCGCTCCGTCTCGCGGCCGAAGGCGCGACAGTCTTCTCCGTCGACGTCGACCATTCCGGGCTGCCGGAGACCGAACGGATCCTCCCGCATCAGGCGGATGTTTCCGACGAGACCGCGGTTTCCGCCGCGGTCCGGGCCGCGGCGGCTGAACTCGACGGTATTGACGTGGTCGTCAATGTCGCCGGAATCCACCGCACCACCCCGATCGCGGAGCTCACCGTCGCGGACCTCCGGCGGCTCTACGACGTGAACCTGATCGGCACGGCTTTGTGCTGCCGGGAAGCGTTGCCGCACCTGCCCGACGGTGGCGTCATCGTGAACGTGTCCTCCAGTTCCGCCACGCACGGAAATCCTTACATGACGGCGTATTCCGCCAGTAAAGCCGCGGTGCTGGGATTCTCGCTGAGCCTCGCGGCGGAGGTGATCGGCCGCGGCGTCCGGGTGGTCGTCGTGTCGCCGGGCACGGTCGCGACGCCGCTGGTCGGGCCGGACGTCCTGGCCGGTCTCGACGTCTCTTACTACAGCCGGATCCGCTCGCCGCTGGGCGCGGCGGAGCCGGACCAGATCGCCGCGACGATCGCCTTCGCCGCGTCCGCCGACGCCGGCTACCTGACCGGCACGGAAATCCGCGTCGACGGCGGTTCGCACATCTGAGCAGACTCCCGGTGAGCGGGATCGCGCCGGGACCGCCGGGAGGCCGTGATTACGCTCACGTCGATTCCGGCCTCATCAGCGCGGGACCTCGTATTCCGGCGGGGATTCCCCTGATCACTTCTGGAAAGGGACCGGCATGGCACTCGACCTGAATCCGGCGAACGGACCTGTATCCCGCGGGCGGATCATCGCGGTCTGCGCGCTGATCATTCTGCTCTCCGAAATAGCCACGTTCGAAATCCTCATGGTGTATCCGGCGCTGCCCGGGATGGCCGCGCATTTCCGGACCCTCGACGTGGCGCAGGCAGCCTCGGTGGTGACACTCGCCGGCGCGGTCGTCTTGCCGCTCGCGGGCAAGGCCGCCGACCGCTACGGCAAGAAGCGGATCATCCTGGTGATGGGCGCGATCTTCCTGCTCGGCAGCGTCGTGTGCGCGACCACCGACGTGTTCGCGCTGCTCCTGATCGGCCGCCTGCTGCAGGGCAGCCTGGTCGGCATCGTGAACATTTCCTACGCGCTCGTCCGCGACGTCATCCCGCGCTCCTACGTGCCGGTCGCGCTCGGTTCGGTGGTCACCGGAATCGGCATGGGCGCGGTCGCCGGACCGTTTCTCGCCGGGTGGCTGATCGACAATTTCGGGTTCCGCAGCGTGTTCTGGTTCATGGCGATCTACGTCGGCGTCCTGCTGCCGCTGCACGCGTGGCTGGTGCCGGAAAGCAAGGTGCGGGTCAAATCGTCGTTCGACATTCTCGGCGCCATTCTGCTCGGTGCGAGCCTCGGCATTCTGCTCGTCGCGGTCGGCAAGGGCGGCACGTGGGGCTGGGGTTCGACGACCACGGTCGGCGCGTTCGGCATCGGAGTGCTGCTGCTGGCCGCGTTCGTGCTGCGCGAGCTGAAGGCCCGGGAGCCGCTGATCGACCTGCGGGTGCTGGTCGGCCGCAAATTCCTGCCGACGGTGGTCGCCGTCGGGCTGGTGTCGTACATGATGAACGCGCACGGCATCCTCAGCCCGACCATGTTCGAAACCCCGCACATCCCCGGAAACACTTACGGTGCTGGGCTTTCCGCGTTGCAACTGGCACTGTGGACGTTCCCGCTCGGCGTGGTGGGCATGGTCGTCGGCCCGCTCGGCGGCTACCTGTCGAAGCGGATCGGCGCGCGGCAGGTGCTGCTCGCGTCCAGCCTGTGCTTCCTCGTCGTGATGTTCCTCGGCTCGCGGATGTTCACCGTGCAGTGGCAGGTCGCGATCACCAGCTTCGTTGCGGGGTTCGCGGTCGGATTCCTGCATTCCTCCAACGCGAACCTGCTGCAGGACGCGCTGCCCGAGCGGCTCGGCGGCGCGGGCAACTGCATCGCCGGCGTGATCGCGATGCTGGCGTCGTCGGCCGCGGTGACGGTGACCGGCGCGATCATGGCCGGGCACGTGCGGATGACGCTGCCCCAATCGCACGCGGTGATCTACGGCGACGCCGCGTTCACCCAGTCCTACCTGTGGGCGGGCGTCGTCGGCGTCTTCGGGGTGGCGATCATCCTGCTGATGAAGCACGGCCGCAAACCCGCGCAGGGCGGGATGGTCGAGGAGAACGACACGACCGCTCGGGTGAGCGTCGAGCAGGCCTGAGCACCGCCATACTGCGTCACGTGGAGACGGACGATGGTATCCGCCTTTGGACGGCGCGGACGGGCGACGGCGAACCGGTCGTCTTCTGCCACGGCGGCCCGGGGCTGTGGGACATGATGGCGGACGTCGCGGCTTCCCCTTCGGGAGCCGCGACAGTCTGTCGTTGGGACCAGCGCGGATGCGGCCGGTCGCCGCGTCAAGGACCGTATTCGGTCGCCCGGACAATGGCTGATCTCGACGCGGTCCTGGCCCATTTCGGCTGGGACCGCGTCGCGCTGCTGGGGCATTCTTGGGGCGCGCAGCTGGCCTTGCGCTACACGCTGGCGCATCCGGAGCGCGTGACGAAGCTGGTCTACGTCTCCGGCACCGGGATTGACGACGACTCGACCTGGCACGCGGCTTACCAGCGCAACCTCCGCGACGCACTCGGCGGGCGTCTTCCGCGGTGGGAGGCGCTGCGGGACCGGGACCGTACCGCGGAGGAGGACCGGGAGTACTGCGTCCTGCAGTGGTCGGCCGACTTCGCGGACCGGGAGCGCGCGCTGGAGCACGCCGAAGCCATGGCTGACCCGTGGTTCGACGTGAACTTCGAGTGCAATGCGGCTCTGAACCGTGAGCGTTCGCCAGGCCTGCGTGACCAGTGCGAAACGCTGAAGGTGCCGACATTGATCGTGGACGGAACCGCGGACATCCGGCCGCGGTGGGCGGTGGACTCGCTGGAACGGGCGTTGCCGGTCGTCTCGCGCGTGCAACTGATGGCTGGTCATCTGCCGTGGGTAGAAGATCCGACCGGCTTCCACGCCGCGGTCAGCGGGTTTTTGGCAAGTACGTGAGGGGAACCCTGAGGGAATCTGAGTCCCTCAGGGTTCCCCTCACGGAACGTCGGCTATCGCGTCGGGAGCAGCTTTCGCGTCGCCTCGTGTGCGGCCAGCGCCAGTTCAGCGCGCGGGAACCCGCTCCGCTTCTCCGCCGCGGCAAGATTCCCGCCAGCCACCCACACCGGCCCGTCCGCGAGATGCGCCAGCCCTTCGCGCGCGACGTCGTCCGGCTCGGCCACGTTCAGTCCCGGCAGGTCGAACGCCAGCCCGGCCCGCTCCATCGCCGGTGTCCGGGTCACGCCCAGCACCAGCTCCAGCACGTCCACGCCGCGCTCCCGCATCTCGAGCCACAGCCCCTCGGCGAACACCCGGCTGAACGCCTTCACCGCGGAATACACGCTGATCTCCTCCTGCCCGAGGTACCCGGCCAGCGAACCCACCAGCATGATCCCGCCGCGACCGCGTGCTGCCATCAGCGCGCCGAAGTGATGTGTCAACGCGAGCTGCGCGGTGATGTTGAGATCAATAACCCCGCGCACCCGCGACAAATCACCGGTCACGAACTCGTGGCCGTAACTGTTCGCACCCGCGTTGAAGATCAGCAACCCGATCTCGAGCCCGTCAGTCACTTCCCGGATCGTCGAGAGCGCGTCCGGATCGAGCAGATCCACCTGCACGGTAAGCACTTCCACGCCGCGCGCCCGAACCGCCGCCGCGGTTTCCGCCAATGGTGCAGGCTTGCGTGCGATCAACACCAGATTGATCCCGGCCTCGGCGAGCTGATGCGCGAACGACGCACCGACGCCTTCCGAACCACCCGCGATCACGGCCCACGGCCCGTACTTCTCGACCATGTTCATTCTCCAGCCACCGGAATTCCCCCGCCCGCGACCGCCCGGTCAATCGAATCCCGCAGCGCACCACAGCCGCGGAACAGGTCGTCCGCACAGGCCGACCGTTCGACGCATCGCGCGGAAGCGTTGGTGTCCCACTGAATGCTGGTCTGCTGCCAACTGCTCTTGCGCACCTTCAGCCACGCCTCGCACGTTCCGCATTGGACCGGCCGCATCGGCTCGTCCAGCAGCCGGTTGTCGGCCCGGATCGCCATCAGACGGGCTCGCTCGTCCGGCGGCTGAGGTTCTCCTCGACCTCCTTGCGCCACGCGGCATTCGGCTTCGCCGTGTCCAGTTCGAACTCGAACCGCTCGGTCATCTCCGGCGTGACGTCCGCGACGTCCACATAGAACTGTTCGTACCAGCGCCGCAGCTGGTAGACCGGACCGTCCTCTTCGCACAGCAACGGGTTCTCGATCCGGGTCTTGTTCTTCCAGATCTGCACGTCCTGTTCGAAGCCGATCCGGATGAAATCGCCCATCTTGCGCGCGGTCGCCTCGGCCTCCGCGCCGGAAAGCTTGTCCGTGCGCTTGACGATGATCCCGTACTGCAGCTTGAACGAGTTCGCGGTGACGGGGTAGTGGCAGTTGATGAGCACGGCGTCGATGTCCATGCCCTCGTAGTGATACGTCAGTTCGTCGATCATGAAGGACGGCCCGTAGTACGCGGCGACGGAGGTGTTGCCGAGTGACTTCAGCTGGCCTTCCTTCGCCGGCGGGCGCACGTCTTCCCGCGAAGTCCCGCGTTGCAGCTGCGTGGCGACGTGTCCCTCGAAGATGTTCTTGAAGTACGTGGGGAAAGCGAAGTGCACGTAGAAGAAGTGCGCCATGTCCACGACGTTGTCGACGACCTCGCGGCAGTTCGTGTCGACGTGCGTTTCGTACCAGGTCCAATCGGTCCAGTCGTCGCGCGTCGCGCCCTCGATGCGCGGGATGACCACGTCGGGCGGCGGCGGATTGCCCTCCGGGTCGTTCCAGACGAACAACATCTTGTCCTGCACCAGCGTCGTCCACGCCGCGGTGCGCGCCCGCAGCGGAACCCGGCGGCTGTAAGGAATCTGCTTGCACCGGCCGTCGCCGCCCCAGCGCCAGTCGTGGAACGGGCAGGCGACCTCGTTGCCCTTGACCGTGCCCTGCGACAGATCGCCGCCCATGTGCCGGCAATACGCGTCGAGCACGTTGAGCTTGCCGTCCTCGCCGGCGAACACCACGAGCTTCTGCCCGAACGCGGTGATCGGATGCGGCTTGCCGTCGGCGAAGCTCTCGGCCAGCCCGAGACAGTGCCACCCGCGGGCGAACCGCGTGGGCGCCGCGCCGGCCTCGATCACGCGGACCTCGTCCGGTGCCGGCTCCACTGTGGTCATTGTCGGATCTCCTTCCAGTGCCCCGCTTCTGCGAGGCTGAACGTAGAACGGCGGGCGGTGCGCGAGCCGGTGCTATCTCGGTGACTGAGAGTCCTTTGTGGACTATTAGTTCCAGGCGGGTTCGGCCGTGCGCAGCCGAACCATCGGGTACAGCTCCTGGGTGACCTGCCGCGCGGCGACCACGACCAGCGGCGCGACACGCTCCAGCGCGGTCTGCGCGTCGCCGACCAGAGAGATCGCGGCTTCCGGCCCTTCCGGTCCGCGGATGGCAGCGGCGACACAGGAGATGTCAGAGAAGCACTCGCCGCGTTCGAAAGCGAGACCGTTGCGGTCGCGGATCCGGCCGAGCTCGCGGTGCAGCGTCACCATGTCGCAGATCGTCCGGCTGGTCTGACGGCCGAGCGTCGGCATGACGCGGTCCTCGACCTGTTCGGCGGGGAGCCACGCGAGCATCGCCTTGCCGAGCGCGGTGCACTGCGCGGGCGCGCGGCCGCCGACGCGCGACGGGACGACCGCGGCGAACCGGCCGCCGACCTTGTCGAGATACCGGACGTCAGCGCCGTCGAGGATAGCCAGATGCGCGACCATGCCGGTGCGCAGCTGCAGTTCGTGCAGCACGGCCGCGGTCGCCTCGCGCAGTTCGAGATGGTTGCCGCCGGTGCCGCCGAGGTTCAGCGCCCGTGCGCCGAGCGCGTACCCGAACGACGAATGCGACAGCCACTGCAGCCGCACGAGCTGGTCGAGGATGCGGTGCGCGGTCGAACGGGGGAGATGGGTCGTGCGCGCGACCTGTTCGAGGGTGAGCCGGGTGCTCGGCGCGTCGAAGGCGTCGAGGATCAGCGTCATCCGCTCGACCATCGACGGCGGCAAGGTGCGGTTCTGCGCGACATCCGTGCCGAGGGAGTCCGTTTCGATCGCGACAACCGTCATGCTGTGCTCCTCGCGGACGAATTGAAATCATTTCTAGTTTTGAAGGTAACACGGCGGCCTCCCGGGGCGTCAACACGCGGCGGGTCACGACTGCGGCACGGCTCCCGATCAGCGGGAGAAGCCGCTCGCGCCGGCCCGGCGGCCGGTAGGCATGGCGGCATGGACATCGGCCTCGTGAGCCCCGTGGTGACCCGGCTGCCGGGGGACCCGAACGCCTGGGAGGACACCGCCGGCATCGAAGATCTGGCGCGGATCGCGGAGACCGCGGACCGGCTCGGCTTCGATCACCTGACCTGCAGCGAGCACGTCGCGGTGCCGGAAGCGGTCGCGGAGCAGCGCGGCTCGACCTACTGGGATCCGCTCGCGACCTTCGGTTTCCTCGCCGCTCGCACCAGCCGGATCCGGTTGGTCACGCAGGTGCTCGTGCTGGGGTATCACCATCCGCTGGAGATCGCGAAGCGCTACGGAACGCTCGACACGGTCAGCGGCGGGCGGCTTGTGCTCGGTCTGGGCGTCGGGTCGCTGCGGGAGGAGTTCGACCTGCTGGGCGCGCCGTTCGAGCAACGCGGCGAGCGGGCCGACGACGCGCTGCGGGCGCTGCGAGCCGCGTTGTCGCAGCGGCTGCCGGAGTATCACGGACCGCACTACGACTTCGCCGGGATGATCGTCGAACCGCATGCCGTGCAGGCGAAAGTCCCGCTGTGGATCGGCGGCCGAACCAAGCGCTCGCTCCGGCGGGCGGTGGAACTGGCCGACGGCTGGGTCCCGTTCGGGCTGTCGCTGGAGGAACTGAGCCGGATGCTCGGCGCCGTTGAGCTGCCGGGCGGCTTCCAGGTCGTGCTGTCGCCCGGAAGGCCGCTGGACCCGGGCACGGCCTCCTGCCGGGATCGGCTGGCCAGGGTGGTCGAGGCCGGGGCGACGACGGTCAGCGCACGGATCGCGGCGAACTCGGCCGACCACTACCGCGAGCAGCTCGAAGCGCTCGCCGAGCTAGGAAGCGAGGTCTGAAGTGGACCGGATCGCCCAGTTGGAGGCACGGCTCGCGCGGCTGGAGGACGAACGCGAGATCAGCGGGCTGATCGCCGCGTACGGTCCGCTGGCGGACGCCGGCGCGGCCGAGGACGTCGCCGCGCTGTGGACCGAGGACGGGGTGTACGACGTCGACGAGATCTACCTCGAAGGCCGCGAACAGCTGGCCCGGATGATCCGGTCGAGCGCCCATCAAGGCTGGATTTCCGCCGGTTGCGCGCATTTCGTCGGCCCGCCGCACGTGACCGTCGACGGCGACACGGCGATCGCGGTCTGCCACTCGCTGATGGTGGTGCATCAGGACGACCGCTTTGTCGTCCGGCGCGCCACGGCGAACCATTGGGCGCTCGCCCGCACCGAGGAGGGATGGAAGGTCACCCGGCGCACCAACCGGGTTCTCGACGGCCGGGCCGAGTCGCCCGGGCTGCTGCGGCAGGGCGCGTACGGCGAGCCGGCGTTCCTCTGAGCCGGTCCCGGTCACTGGAATCGGCCCGGCGCTGGCGGCGGTGAGCAGGCACAATCACGCCGCACCGGTGCGCGAGGAGGGAGACCTTTGATGAGCCTCTCCGCTGATCCTCGGCAGGCGCTGACCGCGCCCGGCGGGCCTTGTGAGCTGCGCACGGAGACTGTGTTGGGCGTGCCGATGACGGTGTTCGCTCATCGTGCGCGGTCGTTGGGTGAGGTGCTGGCGGCTTCGGCGCGGCACGGCGATCGCGAGTATCTGGTGACTGCCGACCGCCGGATCACCTTCGCCGCGCATGCCCGCCAAGTGGCGTCGGTGGCTTGCGCGCTCCGCGAGGAGTACGGGATCGGCAAGGGCGACCGGGTCGCGATCGCGGCGGCGAACAGTCCGGAGTGGGTGGTCGCGTTCTGGGCGACGGTGTCACTGGGCGCGATCGCGGTCGGCTACAACGCGTGGTGGTCGCGGCCGGAACTGGAGTACGCGCTCGGCCACACGCGACCGGCTCTGGTGGTCGCCGACGCGAAGCGGGCCGCGCTGCTGGACGGGGTACCGGTGCTGACCGTCGAGGAGGACATACCCCGGTTAGCGCATTGTTCGGATGGACCGCTGCCTTCCTGCGCGGTCGATGAGGACGATCCGGCGGTCATCCTCTACACCAGCGGCACCACAGGGCGGCCGAAAGGCGCGGTGCACACGCACCGGAATCTGACGTCGGTGATCGAGTTCCACCGCCTGAACAGCGAAGTCGCCCGTGTGCTCGGCGACCCCACGGATCCGTCCGCGCGGCGGTACTTGCTCGGGGTGCCGCTGTTCCACATCGCCGGACTGCACAATCTGGTCGTGCCGCGGCTGGCTGATGGCAGCGCGGTGGTGTTGCACCAGGGCGGGTTCGACGCGGAGCGCGTGTTGCGGCTGGTCGAGGCTGAGCGGGTGACGAACTGGGGCGTTGTGCCGACGATGGCGCACCGTCTCCTGGAGCACGGCAATCTTGACCGGTACGACCTTTCCTCGCTGACTGCTTTCACTCTCGGCGCTGCGCCTTCCTCCCCGGCTTTCCAGCAACGGTTGCGCGCGGAGCTTCCGGTGGCGGAGCAGGGGTTGGTGGACAGCTACGGCCTGACGGAATCGTCCACAGCGATTTCTGTTGCCACGTCTGCTGATCTCGCCGCATCGCCAGGCACTGTCGGACATCCGATCGCGACGGTGGAGCTGGAGATCCGGGACGCTTTCGGCGAGTTAGCGCCCGAGGGCAGCGCGGGGGAGATCTGCGTCCGCAGCCCGTTCACGATGCTGGGCTATTGGGAAGATCCCGAAGCCACGGCCGCCGTTATTGACGACCAGCGGTGGTTGCACACCGGGGATATCGGCGTTCTTTCAGGCGGCCAGCTGCGGCTCACCGCGCGCCGGTCGGATTTGATCCTGCACGGCGGGGAGAACGTTTATCCGGCCGAGGTGGAGAACGTGCTGGCCGAACACCCGGCGGTGCGGGAATGCATCGTGCTGGGCGTGCCGCATGTCGACCTGGGCCAGGAAGTGGCCGCGGTGGTAGTGGTTTCCGTGTCGGTCGGCGAGGACGAGCTGCGGGCGTTCGCGGCGGAGCGGCTGGCGTATTTCAAGGTCCCGTCGCGGTGGCGGATCGGGACGGAACCGTTGCCGCGCAACGTGACCGGCAAGGTGGTGCGAAACCGGGTGGCGCGGCCCTGATCCCGTTGACCGGGAGCGCGTCCGCGCGCCCGGGTGCTCCGCTGGGAGGCTCGGGGCAGCCGGGACCGCATCGTATCCGGACCGGAGAAAGGGAAGCGCCATGACCCATCCCGCTCTTGCCGCAATCGACGAGCGCTCCGAGGAGATCTCGGCGCTCGGGCCGGAAAACGAGCGGCTCGGCCGGCTCGCCGACGAAGCGGCCAAGGTGCTCCGGGAAACCGGCGCGATCAAAATGCTCCAGCCCGCCGATTACGGCGGCGCGGAAGCCCATCCGCGCGAATTCGCGGAAACGGTCATGCGGCTGGCGTCGCTCGACGGGTCGACGGGCTGGGTCGCCGGGATCGTCGGCGTGCACCCGTGGGAAATGGCGCTCTGCGACCGTCGTGTGCAGGAAGAGATCTGGGGCGCTGACAACGACACCTGGATCGCTTCGCCGTACGCGCCGATGGGCGTGCTGAAGCCGGTCGACGGCGGGTATGTCTTCAACGGACGGTGGCAGTTCTCGTCCGGAACCGACCACTGCGACTGGATTTTCCTCGGCGGCTTCCTCGGCGACGCGGACGGCAATGTCGTGCAGCCGCCCCGGAATTACCACGTGATCCTGCCCCGCGCGGACTACGAAATCGTCGAGGACACCTGGGACGTCGTCGGCCTGCGCGGCACCGGCAGCAAGGACATCGTCGTCAAGGACGCGTTCATTCCGGAGTACCGCGCGGTCCCGTTCAGCCGGATGACCGACGGCAGCGCGCTGCGCGAATCCGGCCGTACCAACCCGACGTACGGCGTCCCGTTCACCACGATTTTCCCGCTCGGCATCACGTCCGCGGTGATCGGCATCGCCGAGGGCGCGCTGGCCGCGCATCTGGCCTATCAACGCACGCGTGTGCAAATCACCGGCACTCGGGTGAAAGACGACCCGTACGTGCTGTTCGCGATCAGCGCCGCCGCCGAGGAGATCAAAGCCTCGCGAATTGCCATGCTGGACAACGTGTCCCGCTTCTACGACAAGGCAGCCACCGGTTCGCCGGTTACGCTCGCTGACCGCGCCGCGTCGCGCCGCACCCAGGTCGCCGCGGCGTGGCGAGCGGTGCGCGCGATGGACGAGGTGGTCGCCCGCAGCGGCGGCAACGGCCTGCGGATGGACAACCCGATCCAGCGATTCTGGCGCGACGGCCACATGGGCCTGGCACACGCGATCCACGTGCCCGGCTCGGTGTTCCACGCGTCCGCGCTGACCGACCTCGACGTCGAGCCGCCACCCGGCCCGATGCTCTCCATGATCTGAACTCTCTTACCCCGCAAGGAGTTTCGCTATGACCGACATCCGAGGACTCGGATACCTCCGGGTCCAGAGCCGGGACCTGCCGCGCTGGCGCGAGCTGACCGTGGAGGCGCTCGGCTTCGCCGAAACGTCCGGCCCGGTTCCCGACGGTCTGTACCTCCGGATGGACGAACGCGAGGCACGGCTGATCGTGCTGCCCGGCGAGGACGACCGGGTGCTCGCGGTCGGCTGGGAGGTGCGCGACCAGTTCGCGCTGGCCGCGGTCGGGCGTGCGGTGGAAGCGTCCGGAACCGCGGTGAAAGTGTTGTCGGAAAAGCAATGCCGCGAACGCCGCGTCGATTCGGCGATCACCTTCGACGACCCGTCCGGCACCCCGGTCGAGGTCTTCTTCGGCCCGGTCCTCGACCACGACCCGGTGCGGACGAAGTGGACGCAGCAGTTCGTGACCGGCGCGCAGGGCATGGGCCACGTGGTGCTGCCGACGACGAACTTCGCCGAGGTCGAGACGTTCTACACCGAGGTGCTGGGCTTCCTCCCGCGCGGCGCGGTCTCGATGAGCGGCGCGGCCCCCGACCAGAAACCGCGCCGGGTGCGGTTCATGGGCGTCAACGAGCGCCACCACAGCCTGGCGATCTGCCCGGCCCCGCACGGCGAACCGCCGGGCCTGGTGCACCTGATGGTCGAGGTCGATTCCCTCGACGCCGTCGGCCGCGCCCTGGACGAGGTCGGCAAGCGCGGGTTCTCGGTTTCCTCGACGCTGGGTCGGCATACCAACGACAAGATGGTGTCGTTCTACGTCCGGGCGCCCGGTGGGTGGGACCTGGAGTACGGGACCGAGGGAATGCTGGTGGACGAGCGGTTCTACACCGCGGAGGAGATCACGCGGGACAGTTACTGGGGGCATGACTGGTCCGGGTCGGAGCAGTTGGCCGCGTTCAGCCCGCCTAAGTAACCTGGCCCCGCCCGCGCGCCCCAATGTGGCATTGGGTGCATCTGACGCACCGAACGCCACATTGGGTGCGTGGGACGCACCCAATGCCACATTGGGGCGCTTTCCGCGGTGCGCACCGCCCGGCTCAGCCCAGCGGCTTCTCCCAGACTGAGATGTGCTGCTCGCTTTCGTGCGTGAACGGCTTCCCGTCCCAGGATTCCCACCGAGACCGCAGCCGCAGCCCCGCCAGCCGCGCCATCAAGTCCAGTTCGGCGGGCCACACGTACCGGAACGGAATCGCCCGGAACTCACCCCGGCCGTCGGCCACTCGCGCGTGATACGAACTCATCGACTGCGTGGCGACGTCGTAAAGGTCGAATCCCCAATGCGTCGGGCTCAGGTCGAACGGGACGACGGTCTGCCCGGGCGGCAGTTTCCGCAGATCCGGCACCCCGACTTCGATCACGAAGCACCCGCCCGGCGCGAGATGCGCCGCGGCATTGCGGAAACACTCCACCTGCGCGTCCTGCGTCGTCAGGTTCCCGATCGTGTTGTAAACCAGATACGCGACGGAAAAGGTCCCCTCGACCCGGGTCGTCGCGAAGTCGCCGATCGCCACTTCAATGCCGTCGCCGCCGGGTTTGGCGCGCAACCGCGCGGCCATCGCGGACGACAGGTCGATCCCGGACACCGGCACGCCTCGCCCGGCGAGCGGCAGCGCGATCCGGCCGGTGCCGATGCCCAGCTCCAGCGCACGGCCGTCGCCAGCGAGCCCGGCCAAGACGTCAACCGCCGGATTCACCGCCTCCGGTGCGAACATTTCGGCCGAAGATTCGTCGTACCTCGCAGCTACAGTTTCTCCGAAATAGTCCTCCACCCCGGCGACGGTAACCGACCCGATCGCCGGGGCGCAGGTCATTTTCCGACCGGTGCCACCAGATCGTCAACGGCGCGGGCGGCGAAAGCCATCGCCGTGCCCAACGGAATTCCCGGTCCCGGGTAGTAGCCCCCGGTCATGGACGCCGCCGAATTGCCCACCGCGTAAAGGCCTTCCACCGCCGAACCGTCCGCGCGCAGCACCCGCGCGTCCGGGTCGGTCACCAACCCGCCCTTCGTGCCCAGATCCGACAACACCAGTCGCGCGGCGCGGAACGGCGGCTGGTCCACCGGAACCAGCACCGGATTAGCGAAATGCCGCGCGTATTCATCCTCGCCGCGGCCGAAATCCGCGTCGTGCCCGGCCTCGGCAAACGAGTTGAACCGAGCAACCGTCTCCGGCAGCTCCGGTGCGTCGATCAGCTTCGCCAGCTCCGCGAGCGTGTCCGCCTCGACCCACGTGCCAGCCGCCAGGTGGTCGTCCGGCCGTCCGCCCGGCAACGCGATGGCGGGCAACCGGCCGCCCTCCCGGCTGTCGAACACGAGGTGCGAAGGGACCCGCCGCGCCGGATCCGCTGCCATCTCCCGGCCCATCTGGTCATACGGCAGCGATTCGTTCGCATACCGCCGCCCGTCGCGGTCCACGACGATGCCGCCGCGGAAGCCGAGCGTGAACGACGCGCCGCCGTCCGGCATCGCGATTCCCGGGCACCACCAGCCCTCGTCCATCAGGTCGACGGCCGCGCCGAGCTCGATCGCCGCCTCCAGGACCTGGCCGCGGTTCGTTTCCGCGGGGGCCATCGACCAGGCCGCCGAGCCCGGCACGCCGGACTGTTCCCGCAGGCCGGCGTTCCGCTCGAACCCGCCCGCGCCGATGAGCACGCCGTGAGTCGCCCCGATCCGCCGCGAGCCGACGCCGACGCTGACGCCGACCACCCGGCCATCCTCGACCACCAGCTCGTCGACAGGGGTCCCGGTGAACACGGTGCCGTTGCCGGTCGCGTCGAAGGCCAGCAGCAGCCGTCCGATCAGCGCGCGGCCGCCGTCCAACGGGGCGTCCCGGTGCCCGCGGCCGGTGCGGTCGCGGTCCACCGGCGGACGCACCAGCTCCGCGCGTTCGCCCAGCTCGGACAGCGGCAGGTCGACCGGCACGAACGAGCGTCCGCCGGGGACCCGGCCGGGCCGGTCGAAGTAGTCCGGGAACGCCCGCCACTCGAACTCGATCGCCGGGTCCGCCTCCAGCGCGGCGACCAGCTCCGGCGCCTTCGCCAGGAACGCCTCCTGCCGCCCGGTCCGGTCCTCGCCGAGCAGCGCGCGCAGGTACTCGCGCGCGGCGGCGGTGGAATCCGCGACGCCGAACCGCTCCTGGACCTGCGTGCCCGGCAGCCAGCAGGCCGCGCCGGAGTACGCCGACGTCCCGCCGAGCAGAGCGGCACCCTCGACCACCGCGGTGCGCAGTCCCGCTCGGGCGGCGAGGTACGCGCCGGTCAGCGCGCCCGCGCCGGACCCGACCACCACCACGTCGAACTGGTCGTCGAAAGCCATGAGTCCTCCAAGTCGTCGCGACCCGGCGAGCCAACCGCATCGCCGCCGCGCCGGGGCGCGGTCATCCCACTCACCGGTAGCGGCGGCGCCCGGTGGGAGGATCGTGCGCGAGAATGACCTGATCACGAGCGGAGGAGTCGCGGTGCCGAGAGTCGCCGAAAACCGGGCGCCGGCCACGCCGAGTTCGCCCGCGCAGCAGGAGCGCTACCGGCGGATCCTGCGAGCGGCCGCGGACCACGGCGCCGAGCACGGCCTCGACCGGATCCAGATGCTCGACGTCGCCCGCGACGCCGGCGTCGCCATCGCCACGCTCTACCGGTACTTCCCGTCGAAGACGATCCTGTTCACCGCGCTGCTGCACAGCCAGGTCGAACAGCTGGACCGCAACAGCGTCCCGGTCGAGCCCGGCCAGGAACCGGCCGAGGCGGTCGCGCGCGTGCTGGTCGACGCCGCCCGCCGCCTGCTGGAACGGCCGCGGCTCGCGCAGGCGATGCTGCAGTCGAACAACGCGACGGTCGCGGGGGAGTCGCCGAACATGGCCGCGACGGTCGAGTTCGCCGACCTGATCCTGCGCGTCGCCGGGGTGGCGGAGGCCAGTGCGCACGACCGCCGCTTGGTCCGGCTGATCGAGCAGACCTGGTACGGCGTGCTGACCTCGCAGCTGAACGGGCACATCACGGCGGAGGAAGCGGAGGCGGACACGGTGCTGGCGTGCCGGTTGCTGCTCGCCGAATTGGGCCGCTGACCGGTTTCTCCCGGTGACCGGGATGGGCCCGCCGCCCGAAGCGGAGTCCCCGTAGCGTCGCGGCCGTTCCCGGAACCCCACCTCAGGAGGCCGTCATGCCGCGCACCGTCGTCGTCACCGGAGCGAGTTCGGGGATCGGTGCGGCACTCAGCAGCCTCCTCGCCGAGCGCGGCGATCAAGTCCTCGGCGTCGACCTCGCGGGCAGCGACGTCGACGCGGACCTCTCTACCCCGCACGGCCGTACTGCCGCCGCGGAGGAGGTCGGCAAGCGCACCGGGCACGTCGACGCGGTGGTCACCTGCGCCGGAACGTCGAACCCCGGCGAAGCGATGGTCACGGTCAACTACTTCGGCAGCACCGGTTTCATCGAGGCCCTGCAGCCGTTGCTCGCGAAATCCGAAGCGCCGCGCGTCGTCCTGGTCGGCTCGATCTCCGGCACCCAGCCGAACGACCCCGCGGTGGTCGAGGCCTGTCTGCGCGGCGACGAACAAGCCGCGCTGACCGCCGCCCGCGAGGCGATCGCGGACAACCGGGCGCTCCAGCTGTACCCGTCCTCGAAGTCCGCGATCGCGCAATGGGCGCGCCGGACGTCCGTCTTGCCAGGCTGGGCCGACGCGGGAATCGCGGTCAACGTGGTCGCCCCCGGCGTGGTCCTGACGCCGATGACCGACGAGCTTTTCGCCGACCCGAAGATGAAAGCCGTGATGGACAAGGCAGTCCCGATGCCGCTGCACGGTTACGCGACCGCGGAGGACGTCGCGCGAGTGCTGGCGTACTTCGCCGACGCCGCGACGACGCACATCACCGGTCAGGTCGTCTACGTCGACGGCGGCGCCGAGGCGACCCTCCGCCCGGCGGCGCACTACTGATGACGACTTACGCCGAAAGCGTCCCGCTGTCGCCCGTCCCGAACGACGACGGCATCGACGCTGCTGTCACTGCGGCCCGCCGGGTCGTCAACGCGCTCCTGCAGGCTGGCGCGAACAGCGCAGCGCCGATGACGGACATCGCCCGCGATCTCAACCGGATCGCCGCCCAGCTCGAAGAGCACGCGCCGGAGCGGCAGGAGCGCTTCGTCGGCATGTGGGCCGGGCGACCACGGCACGATCCCGTCACCGGCCCGGAAAACGCGCTCGCCCCGCCGCTGCACTTGCACGGCCTGCCAGACGGTTCGGTGACCGGCACGGTGACGCTCGGCCTGCCGTATCAAGGCCCGCCCGGCTGCGTGCACGGCGGGATTTCCGCGCTGCTGCTGGATCACGCGCTCGGCGTCGCCAACAGTTGGGGGCCTGGACCGGACGGGATGACCGGCACGCTCAGCGTCCGCTACCACCGGACGACCCCGCTGTTCGAGGAGCTGACGATTCGCGCGCGGCAGCAATCCAGCGAGGGCCGCCGGATCCACACGACCGGCGAAATTCTCGCCGACGGTCAGGTTTGTGTTTCCGCGGACGGAATTTTCGTGGCCAAGCACGTGGCGCGACCGGTTGCTGACGAAGGAGGCCGATGAACACGCTCGCGGGCCGGGTGGCCCTGGTGACTGGCGCCGGACAAGGCGTCGGGCAAGGAATCGCGCTGGCAGGGGCGGGAGCGTCGATCGCGGTCCTCGGGCGCACGCGCGGCAAGCTGGACGAGACCTGCCGCCTCCTGCGGGAGCGGGGTGCCACCGCGGAACCGTTCGAGTGCGATGTCGCGGACACCGCGTCGATTCCCGGGGTCGTCGACGAGGTCGTTTCGCGATTCGACCGGCTGGACATTCTGGTCAACAACGCCTACTCCGGCGCTTTCGGGCCGTTGCTGAAAATGAGCGACGAGGATTTCACGCGCGGTTTCTCGACCGGACCGTTTGCCGCGTTCGCTTTTATGAAAGCCGCCCATCCGCATTTGAAGGCGACCGGCGACGGTTCGATCGTCAACTTGGTCACCTCGGCGATGGTGCGCTGGGATCCGACCACCTACGGTGCTTATGCCGCAGCGAAACAAGCCTTGCGCTCGCTGTCGCGCACCGCCGCCGTGGAGTGGGCGCGCGACGGGATCCGGGTCAACGCGATCGCGCCACACGCGTTGTCGCCGAGCTTGAAATGGTGGACCGAACACAACCCCGAAGAGGCCGCCGAATTCGTCTCGACCATTCCGATGGGCCGGATCGGGGAGTGCGAGGAGGACATCGGCCGCGCCGTAGTCGCGCTGGTCGGTTCTGATCTGCGCTATCTGACCGGAGCCACCGTGCCGCTCGACGGCGGCCAAGCCTTCTTCGGCTGAGCCTTCTGAGGAGACCTCGCTGTGCCCACCCTTTCCGCCCTCGACACCGCCGCCGCCATCCGCCGCGGCGACCTGTCCGCCCGGGAGGCCGCCGAACAGGCGATCGCCCGCATCGAGGAAGTGAATCCGCAGCTCAACGCCGTCGTCGGCCGCCGCTTCGAGGCTGCTCTCGAGGAAGTCGACGCCGGTCTCCCGGACGGCCCGCTCACCGGAGTCCCGTTCCTGGTCAAGGATCTCGGCACCGAGGTCGCCGGTCTCCCCGCCACCCAGGGCAGCGCGCTATTCGCCTCCGCTCTGTCCACAGCGGACAGCGAACTGATCCGCCGCTACAAACGCGCCGGTTTGGTCATCCTGGGCACCACCAACACCCCCGAATTCGGCCTCAACGCGAGCACCGAGCCGCAATTGCACGGCCCCACGCACAACCCGCACGACCTCTCGCGCTCGCCAGGCGGCTCGAGCGGCGGTTCCGCGGCCGCCGTCGCCGCGGGCCTGGTCCCCGCCGCACACGCCACCGACGGCGGCGGCTCGATCCGGATCCCGTCGGCGATGTGCGGCCTGGTCGGCCTGAAACCCAGCCGCGGCCGCACCACCGGCGCCCCCGACTCCGGCACGCTCGCCGCCCCGGTCTCCGTCGCCCACGCGGTCACCACGACAGTCCGTGACAGCGCGGCCCTGCTGGACGCGATCGCCGGACCACTCCCGGGTGAAGCCTTCGCCGCCCCAACCCCGCCCGGCACCTTCCTCGACGCGACCCGCCGCGCTCCCGGCCGTCTCCGCATCGGCCTGGCCACCCAAGCCCGAACCGGCGTCGACCTGCATCCCGCCTGCCTGGCCGCGGTGCAGCAGACGGCGAAACTCTGCGAGGAACTCGGCCACTATGTCGAGGAAACCGTGGCCCCGTTCGATTTCCCGGACGTTCGCACGACCGGCGGGGTGCTGATGGGCGCGGACCTGGTGGTGATCGTCGAAGACCAACTGGCCGCTTTGGGCCGGGAACTCCAGCCGGGCGACGTCGAGCCGTTCACCGAACTGCTGCTCGACCACTACCGCGGTTTGACCGCTAACCAGCTCCACCGCGCACTGCGCCGGGCACAGGAGATCGGGTGGGAGGTCGGGCAGGTCTTCACCTCCTATGACGTGCTGCTCACGCCGACCCTGCCGCTCCCGACTCCGCCGCTGGGCTTGCTGGACACGACGGATCCCGCGTCGATCTACGAGCACGCGGGCGCGTATTCGGCGTGGACCAGCGTTTTCAACGTGACCGGGATGCCCGCGATCTCGCTCCCGCTGGGCCGGGACGACGACGGACTGCCGCTGGGGGTGCAGTTCGCCGCGGACCTGGGGCAGGAGGGGTTGCTGTTGTCGCTGGCGGCGCAGGTGGAGGAAGCGGCGCCCTGGGCCAACTGACCGTTCGTCAGTTGCGGACGATGGCCGATCCGCTGCCCGACAGGTTGGACATGATGACCAGGACCCCGATCAAGGTCAGGATCGCCCACATCACGACCACGGTGGTCACGATCAACGCGTGCCGCCGGATAGCCGCGAGCTGGCCGAGGATTTCCAGGTTGATCCTGTTCGCGTAGTCCGTCGGCCCGTCCGTCTCGGACGCTGCTTTGAGCCGCGCGGCGACTGCTTCGGGATTGGTAAAGGCGTTCGCGTGATAGCGAGGACGGGGCTTGAGTTCAGGCACAGTTGTTTCTCCTCCGGCTAAACACGGATAGACGCACAGGAATCGTCGAGCCAGGCCGTCGCGTTACCGCGCCGATGAATTCCCCGCCGATCGGCGAGGCTCCCGGTCACCGAGATCGCCGGAGCGGGCCCACCCCTCCGTTTCCTACCGTGACAAGGTGACTTCCACGACCCCCACCCCGCCCGATCCGCTGGCCCCCGCGCGGCTCGGGCCGGTGCAGTTGCGCAATCGCGTCGTCAAGGCGGCTACTTACGAGGGGCTCAGCCACCACGGCCGGGTCACTCGGGATTTGGTCGATTTCCACGTCGGCTACGCGAAGGGCGGCGTCGGGATGACGACGGTCGCCTATTGTGCGGTCGCGAAGGAAGGCCGCACCGACCGGCATCAGATTTACTGGGCCGACGAAGCCCTGCCCGGACTGCGCGTGCTCACCGACGCCGTGCACGCCGAGGGCGCGGCGATCTCGGCGCAGATCGGGCACGGCGGACCGGTCGCGAATCCGAAGGGCAACGGGCTGCCCGCGCTCGCGCCGAGCCGGTATTTCCACAAAACGACGCTCAGTTTCGCGCAGGAAATCGACCACGCCGGCATCGAAAGCGTCAAACGCGCCCACGCCGACGCGGCCCTGCGCGCCATCGAATGCGGGTTCGACGCCATCGAAGTCCACTTAGGACACAACTATCTGATCAGCTCCTTCCTGAGCCCCAAACTCAACCACCGCACCGACGAATACGGCGGCTCGCTGGAAAACCGGGCTCGGCTCGCGCGCGACACGATGCGCGCGGTGCGTGATGCGGTCGGCGACCGCATCGCGGTGATCGTCAAAATGAACATGGACGACGGTGCGCCCGGCGGCTTTTGGCTCGACGAGGCGATCCCGGTAACGCAATGGCTCGAAGCCGACGGCACCTGCGACGCCCTCGAAATGACCGAGGGTTCGTCGCTGCTGAACCCGATGTATCTCTTCAAGGGCGACGCGCCGGTCCGCGAGTTCGCGGCAGTGATGCCGCAGCCGTTGAAGCTGGGTGTGCAGGCGGTGGGGAAGCATTTCATCCGCGAATATCCTTACCGGGACGCGTTTCTGCTCGAGGACGCGCGGCAGATCCGGGCCGCGGTGAAGCTGCCGATGGTGCTGCTCGGCGGGATCACCGACCGCGCGTCGATGGAGTTGGCGATGCGGGAGGGATTCCAGTACGTCGCGATGGGCCGGGCTTTGCTGCGCGAGCCGGATTTGGTCAACCGGATCGCGGCTGAGCCGGAGACGCCGTCGTTGTGCATTCACTGCAACAAATGCATGCCGACGAACTTCACCGGGACGCGCTGTGTGCTGGTGGACCGGACCACGACTCGAGGTGCGGATTGGGGACAGCCCGCGGGTTACGTGGGCTGAGCCCTCAGCGGTTCTGCGGCAGATCCGACAGGTCCAGCACGAACCGGTACCGGACGTCGCTGCGTTCCAACCGGTCGAGGGCTTCGTTGACGCGCGCCGACGGGAGGAGTTCGATGTCGGCGGCGATGCCGTGCTGGGCGCAGAACTCCAGCAGGGCGGCGGTCGCGGGACGGCCGCCGCTGCCCGCGGAGCTGAGTTTCTTGCGTCCTGCCAACAGATCGATGGCCTGCACGGTGACCGAGCCGAGATGTCCGACGTGGCTCAGGGTTCCGTCGAGGGCGACGAGCTTGAGGTAGGGCGCGACGTCGTGCGGGACGGCGATGGTGTCGATGACGACGTCGAACCGGTCCCGAGCCGCGGCCATCTGGCGCTCGTCGGTCGAGACGATCAGATCGTGGCCGCCCAGCCGGCGGGCGTCGTCGGCTTTGTCGGCGGACCGGCTGATGACCGTGGTGTCGGCCCCGAGCGCGACGGCGAGTTTGACCGCGAGGTGCCCGAGTCCGCCGAGCCCGGCCACGGCGACCCGGGTGCCCGGTCCGACGCCGAGGGCTCGCAGCGGTTCCCAGACGGTGATTCCCGCGCACAGCAGGGGAGCGGCGGCCGCGGGGTCGAGCCCGGCGGGGAGCGGGTAGGCGAATTCGTCGCGGACGATGTACTCGCGGGAGAAGGCCCCCAGCGTGGTGGTCCCGTCGCGGCGGTCCGTGCCGCCGTAGGTCAGGGTGGGGAACTCGTGACAGAAGTTTTCCTGTCCTGCCTCGCACATCGCGCACGTGCCGCAGGAGTCGACGATGTTGCCGACCGCGACCTGGTCGCCGATGGCGAATCGGGTGACCTCGTGCCCGATCTCGGTGACCACGCCGGTGAACTCGTGGCCGGGCACCAAAGGCGCTTCGCCGGTGTGGGTGCGGACGGCGTGCAGATCGGTATGGCAGACGCCGCAGTAGTCCACGCGAACGGCGACGTCGTCGGCCCGTAGTTCTCGACGCCGCAACGAGGTCCGCCGTAATCCGGCGCGGTCGGCTTGCCAGCCCGGAGTGCTCCGCATGCTCGCCCCTCAAACAAACAGACTGTTCGGTCTATTGCCACGGTAGCGGCCGCGCGCCGATTCGGCAAACAGACTGGTCTGTTGTTATCGTGCCCGGCATGGCCGACAAGCCCCTGACCTCGCGCGGAGCCGCCACCCGGCAGCGCATCCTGGACGTGGCGACCGGGGAGTTCGCCGAGCACGGGATCGCCGGGGCGCGCGTCGACCGCATCGTGGCCGCCGCCCGCACCAACAAGGCGCAGCTCTACGGCTACTTCGGCAGCAAGGAAGGGCTGTTCGACGCCATTTTCTCCGCCTCGCTGGAGCGGATCGTGACCGTCGTGCCGATCGACGCCGCCGACCTCGCCGGCTGGGCCGTCCGCCTCTACGACGAGTACCTCCGCCGCCCCGACCTCATCCGGCTGGCCACCTGGGAGCGCCTGGAGCGCCGCCCGGCCGGACACCTCGTCGACGACAGCGCCCGCCTCGACGACGCCAAACTGCGCGCCATCGCCGACGCGCAAGCCGCGGGCATCGTCCGGGAAGGAGACCCGTTCGACCTGATGGCCATGGTCATCGCGATGTCGATGGCATGGTCGCCGGTCAGCAACGTTTACGCTGCCAGTGACCAGGAAGCGCCGGAGTCGCACGAGCAGCGCCGGGCTTTGCTTCGTGACAGCGTTCAGCGCGTGATCGCGCCCGGCTGAGCGAGCCCACCGCCCTGCTCACGTTTCCCGCGGAAAGTTCGTGAACCCCTTCCGATTGCTCCGCAAGTACCACCCCGAAGCCGCGAGCGTCCCGCCATCCACCGGAATCGTGTGGCCGGTGACGTAAGAAGCCGCGTCCGTCGTCAGGAATTCGATCACCTTCGCGTATTCGTCCACGTGCCCGAACCGCCCCAAAGGCACCGACGTCTCGATCTTCGACGGATCGTTGTCGCGCAACATGGCGGCAGCGGGAGTCTGCTGGCTGTCCGCGAGATCCGGCGCGATCGCGTTCACCCGGACGCCATGCCGCCCCACGTCGACGGCCAGGCTCTTCGTGAAAGCCGAAACCCCGGCGTTGTAAGCGGAATACACCGCATGCCCGGGGATGCCACGAAACGCTTCCACTGTCGAATTGTTCACGATGGCACCCGCGCCGTGCGAGATCATGTGCGGCAGCACCCGGTGCGTGAGCTTGAAGACGTGCAGCAGGTTCAGTTCGTGCAACCGCGCCCATTGCTCGGGCGTGCTGTGCAGGAAATCCCGGGAAGCGGGCCGGAAATCGCCGACATTGTTGACCAGGACGTCGATCCGGCCGTCGCCCAAGCGCAGCGCGGCAGCGGTAACCGCCTCGACCACCTCGTCCGCGACGATGTCGCCGATGACCGTTTCGCACACGCCGCCAGCCGCCTCGATCGCGGCACGCTTGTCGGCGGCGGCAGCGGGATCGATGTCGTTCAGCACGACCAGGTCCCCGCGCGCGGCGAGGCGGCGGCTGGTCGCCCCGCCGATCCCCAGCGCGCCGCCGGTGACGATGCTGACTCGCCGGATTGCTTCCTGTGGCATGGAAAACCTCCTCGTCCTCAACCTAGCATTTGTTTGGTAGGCTGAGCGCTCCCGGCGAGAAGGAGCAGCATGCCTGTCAGCTTCGACCTGACCGATCGCGTCGTCCTCGTCACCGGCGGGGCGCGCGGAGTCGGCGACGGCATCGTGGCGACGTTCCTCGAAGCGGGTGCCGAGGTCGAGATCTGCGGCCGTACCGAACCCGCGAAGCTGCGCGAGGTCGACGGCCGTCAGCCGCGGTTCACGCAGGTCGACGTGCGCGAGCCGGAGCAGGTCCAGAAGTGGCTTGAGGAGATCGGCGAGCGGCACGGGCGGCTTGACGTCGTCGTCAACAACGCTGGTGGCGCACCGTTCGCGCAGTTTGCTGAGGCCTCGCCGCGATTCCACCGCAAGATCAACGATCTCAACTTCCTCGCCGCGGCATACGTGCTGCACGCGGCACATCCGATCCTGCGCGAGACGCCCGGGGCGTCGGCGGTGAACGTCACGTCGATCTCGGCGCGGCGGCCCAGCCCGGGCACCGCGGTCTACGGCGCGGCGAAGGCGGCGCTGGAGAGTCTTACGACCAGTCTGGCCGTGGAGTGGGCGCCGCGGGTGCGGGTCAACGCGGTCAGTTGCGGATTGGTCGAGACGCCGGGTTCCGAGGACCACTACGGCGATCCGGCGCAGCGCGACGCGGTCGCCCGGACAATCCCGCGCGGACAGTTCGCGTCGCCGGCCGAGGTCGGCCAAGCCTGTCTGCTGCTTGCCTCACCGCTCGCGAGCCATGTCAGCGGAGCGGTGCTCAATGTGGACGGAGGCGGCGAATGGCCCGCTTTCCTCCAGCACACCCCGAACGCCTGAGGAGGACCTTGCTGTGCCCGAAGCCGTGATCGTCTCCGCCGCCCGCTCGCCGATCGGGCGGGCGTACAAGGGCTCGCTGAAAGACCTGCGCCCGGACGACCTCGCCGCGCAGATGGTCGAAGCCGCGCTGGCGGCGGTCCCGGAGGTCGGCCGGATCGACGACCTGATGCTCGGCTGCGCGCAACCGGCCGGGGAACAGGCGTACAACCTGGGCCGGATGGTCGCGCTGCGGCTCGGCCTCGACGCGGTGCCCGGCACGACTGTGCACCGGTATTGCGCGTCTTCGCTGCAAACCACGCGGATGGCGATGCACGCTATTCGCGCGGGCGAGGGCGACGTGTTCGTCTCGGCGGGCGTCGAGTGTGTTTCCCGGTTCTCCCAAGGGAAAGCCGACGGCATGCCGGACACGAAGAACCCGTTGTACGCCGACGCGATGGCCGTGACCGAGAAGCGCGCGGGCGGCGGTCTGCAGTGGACAGACCCGCGGAAAGACGGTGCGCTGCCGGACGTTTACATCGCGATGGGCGAGACCGCGGAGAACGTCGCTGACCATTGTGGAGTGTCCCGAGAGGACCAGGACGCGTTCGCCGTGCGCAGCCAAAACCTCGCCGAAGCGGCGGGGGCGTTCTGGCAGAAGGACATTACGCCGGTGACCTTGCCGGACGGCACGGTGGTGTCCGCCGACGACGGTCCGCGCGCGGGCGTGACGCTGGAGAAGGTATCTCAGCTCAAGCCGGTGTTCCGTCCGGACGGGACGGTCACCGCGGCAAACTGCTGCCCGCTCAACGACGGTGCGGCCGCGCTCGTGGTGATGAGCGACGTCCGGGCGCGCGAGCTGGGCATCCAGCCGCTGGCGCGGATCGTCGCCACCGGGGTGTCCGCGTTGAGCCCCGAGATCATGGGGCTCGGGCCGGTCGAAGCGAGCCGGCAGGCGCTGGGCCGGGCCGGACTGTCCGTCAAGGACATCGACCTGGTCGAGATGAACGAAGCGTTCGCCGCGCAGGTGCTGCCGTGCGTCGACCAGCTGGGCCTGGACCTCGACCGCGTCAACGTGCACGGCGGGGCGATCGCGCTGGGCCACCCGTTCGGCTCAACGGGCGCGCGGATGGCGACGACGCTGCTGCACGGCCTCCAGGAGCGGGACGCGACCTTCGGCCTGGAGACGATGTGCGCGGCGGGCGGACAGGGCATGGCGATGGTGCTGGAGCGGCTCGCCTGACCACCGGCGGAGCGTGTGTGGCGTTGCCGGTGAGAACCGGCAACGCCACGCACGACCCCGTCCGGCTCACCTCACCCGCCCAGCTCTCGCTTCACGATCTTCCCGCTGGCATTCCTCGGCAGCTCCTCGATCGCCACGAACTCGCGCGGCACCTTGAAATTCGCCAGCCGCTCCCGGCAGTACTCCCGCAGCGCCGCCGGATCCAGCTCGACCCCCGCCCACAGCGTCACGTAAGCGCGGCCCACCGAGCCCATCCGCTCGTCGTCCACGCCGATCACCGCGGCCTCGACGACGTCCGGGTGCGTGCTCAGCACGTTCTCCACCTCGGCCGGGTACACGTTGAACCCGCCGACGGTGAACATGTCCTTCAGCCGCCCGGTGATCTTGACGCAGCCGTGCTCGTCCAACTGTCCGACGTCGCCGGTGTGCAGCCATCCCTCGGCGTCGATCGCCGCCGCGGTCGCGTCCGGGTCGTCGAAATAGCCGAGCATCACGAACTCGCCCCGGATGAGGATTTCGCCGTCGGCGTCGACCGGCACGTCCTTGCCCTCGCCGTCGACCGCCCGGATCTCCAGCCCGGGCACTGCCGGTCCGGTCGTGTGCGCGACGTGCAGCGGGTCCTCATTCGGCCGCGATTGGGTCGCCACGACGCATTCGGTGAGCCCGTACGCCTGCGCGACCTGCTCGAAGCCGAGGATCTCCAGCATGTCCGAGAACAGGTTCTCCGGCACCGAAGCCGCGCCGGCGATCGCGAAGCGCAGCGACGACAGGTCGAATTCGCCACGCCGAGGGTGGTTGATCAACGTGGTGAAGATGGTCGGCGCCCCGGGCAGCACTGAGATCCCGACTCGCTGGACCAGTTCCATCAACGCGACCGGGTCGAAGGTCAGCACCGGGTAGATCGTCGTCCCCGCGGTGATCGCCGCGACCACCCCGGCCTTGTAGCCGAAGGAGTGAAAGAACGGGTTCACGATCGCGTAGTTGTCCGCAGGCGTGAGCGACGCGCCTTTCGCCCATACGTCCGCGACGCCGATCGTCTGCGCGTGCGTGCTCATCACGCCCTTGGGCACGCCGGTGGTGCCCGAGGTGTACAGAATGTCCGCCACCGTGGAAGGCGTCACCGACGATTCATCGACGGCCGAAACCGACTCCGCGCCAGCGAGGAATTCGTTCCACGGCAACGCGACGCCGTCCGAACCGAGGTCGATCACGGTGTGCAGCCGCGGAAGTCCAGGTACCACACCAGAGGAACCCGAACCGGAAGCGGCCTCAGTCAGCATCCCGAGATAGTCATTGCCGAGAAACCCGTTGCACAGCACCAGCACTGAAGCGCCGGACCGCTCCAGCACCACGCGGGCTTCCTCGCCGCGGTACCGGGTGTTGATCGGCACCAGGGCCGCGCCGAGGCACTGCGCGCCCAGGAACGTCAGAATGAACTCGACGCGGTTCGGCGACCACACCGCGACCCGGTCGCCGGAGCGGACGCCGACCGCGGCGAGCGCGCGGGAAACGGTGCGTACCCGCTCCCGCAATCCGGTCCAGGACAGCTGTGTCGTACCGTCGACCACAGCCGGTGCGTCGCCGTGGCGGCGGGCGGCTTCGTCGAGCAGAGCGGGAATCGTGCGAGGCGTCGACACGCGGGTCTCCTCACTGAACAAGTGCTTGTTCGGTAGCATAGGGGAAAGCAGCGGGCAGGAAGGGATCCATGCGATGACTCCGCGAACCGGCCGGGCTCCGGCGAAAAACGGCGGCACCCGGCGCGGAGAGCTGCTGGGCATCGCCGCGCAGCTGTTCGCGACCCGGGGCTACTCCCAGACCACCGTCCGCGACATCGCCGACGAGGCGGGCATCCTTTCGGGGAGCCTGTACCACCATTTCGCGTCCAAAGAGGACATGCTCCGCGAAATCCTCAAGGAGTTCATGGACGACCTGCTGGCCGCGTTCACCGAGATCGCCGGGAAGGACGGCACGCCGCGCGAGCAGTTCGACGCGCTGGTGTACACCGCCTTCGCGACCATTCACGACCGGCCGTTCGCGGTGGCGCTCTACCAGAACGAATCGGCCGTCGTCGGCAGTCTCGCCGATTTCGAATTCGTCGGGAAGACGTCGCTGAAGATCGAAAAACTGTGGCTCAGCGTGCTCCAGGCGGGCCGCGAGACCGGCGAACTCCGCGCCGACCTCGAGGTGAGCCTGGTGTACCGGTTCATCCGGGACACCGTCTGGTCGTCGGTCCGCTGGTACAACCCGCGCGGAAAGCTCCGCCACGACGTCGTGGCGGAGCAGTACCTCGCGATGCTGTACGGCGGGTTGCTCGCCGGCTGAGCGGTTCAGGACCGGGACACCTTGACCTCCCGGTCCCGGGCGCCCTTCGGATCGAGCACGGTGCGGATCAGGTCCAATTCGTGCTCGTCCGGCTCCCGGGACACCCCGGCGCCGCTGAAGTCCAGCTCGAAGCCGGTGTTCTCGCGGACCTCGTCCTCGGTGACGCCCGGGTGCAGCGACCGCACCTTCAGCCGCCCGTCCTCGTCGTAGTCGAGCACCGCCAGGTCGGTCACCACCACGCCGAGGTCGTGGAACCGCAGCGCCGTCGAGGTGTGCGCGCGGGCCCGGTCGTTGCCGACGCCGGACACGATGTCGACCCGGTCCACGAACACCCGGCTCGAATGCCGGCTCACCCAGTAGTCGGTGCGGTGGTTGACCGTGTTGCCCGGCGCGCCGCGCATGCCGATGAGCTGGCGTTTCGGCTTCCGCCAGTCGCCGATCAGCGAGATGTTCTGGTTGCCGAACCGGTCGATCTGGCTCGCGCCCATCATCGAATGCCGCCGCCCGGTGTTGAGGATGTCGAAGATCCGGCCGAACGGGGCCCAGGCCTCGACGGTGCCGCCCGCCGCGGCGGTTTTGCCCAGCGGCGGCGGGTCGGCCATGAAGTGGCATTCGCCGTCGGACAGCACCAGTTCGGGGGAGTGGGTGAGCCGCGCCAGCCGCGCGCTGATCGCCGGGACCGTGCCGACCGCGTGGGCCAGCACCTCGCCGGAGCCGCGCCACGCGTCGGAGCACGCGGCGATGCAGACCTCGGCGCGGGTTGCGGGGGCAGTCATGCGGACTCCTTCTCGGTCGCGCGGTGGAAGGCGCGCACTGCTTCGTGGTAGCTGGCCTCGTCGCCGGTCAGGAAGGTCTCGCGGAACTGCTTCCACGAGACCTCGTCCTGCGCGGACTGCGCGTAATGCCGCTGGAACGCCTCGTCGCGGCCGTAATCCGGGTCGCACGAGGTGAAGTGCGCGCCGTTCGGAGCCTCGATCACGCCGTTCACGAACATCCGGCTGATCAACAGCGACGTCGACCGCTCGGTCGCGGTGAGGTCCTCGGTGTCCACGATCTTCTCGACGCTCAGCAGCGTCTTCTCCGACGCCATCGCGAACAGGTCGTCGAAGTACGGGTCCGGGCCGAGGAACTGGCCGTTGCCGAGGGTGTCGCTGCGGTTGAGGTGCAGCAGCGAGACGTCCGGGCGCACCGCGGGCACCGCGATGTAGACGTCGTCGTCATACGGCGACGCGACGGTCTTCAGCTCCGGGTTCATCAGCAGCACGTCGCTCTCGAGCCCGGAGCGCGTCGGCAGGAACGACAGCCGGTTGGCGCCCGCCCGCAGCGCGGCGACGAACATGCCCTCGTCGTACTCCGTCGTCTCGACTCGGCCTCCCTCGCGCGCGGCGCGGAAATGCGGGTCGAGCGGGATCGTGTCGAGCGAGACGAACCCGTAGATCACCCGGCGCACCTTGCCCGCCGCACACAGCAGCCCGACCTCGGGCCCGCCGAAGGTGACCAGCGTGAGGTCCTCGACGTCGCTGCGCAGCAGTTCGCGCACCATCGCCATCGGCTTGCGCCGCGACCCCCATCCGCCGATCCCGACGGTCATCCCGGACCGGACGTACTCGGTGACGCCGTCCAGGGTCATGGACTTGCCGCCCATTCGTTCCTCCATCTTTTGCTTGCTCAGGCGGGCAGTTGGACCAGTTCGACGCGGACCCGGTCCGGATCGAGCACGTACACCGCGCGGCAGCCCGCCATCGGATGGCTGGTGACGATCGGCTCGGACACCGCCGCGACCCCGCGTCCGCGCAGCCGTTCCAGCGTCGCGTCCAGGTCGTCGACGGTGATCGCGACGTGCGCGGCTCCCGTTTGCCCGTGGTCCGGGTCGATTCGCGTCGGCGACCCGTTTTCGTACTGCAGCAGCTCGACCACCGTGTCGCCGTAGCCGGCCGACACGAAGCTCTGGCGCACGATCACTCCCGGATATCCGGTGACCTCGTCGATCCGCGGACCGCTGCGCTCGAACGGTCCTTCGACGCTGCCGCCGAGCAGATCGCGGTAGAACTCGGTCGACGCGGCGAGGTCGTGCACGGTGATTCCGACGTGGTGGATCATGCGTCGCTCCGAAGCCGTGCCCGGTGTTCGCGGGCGTCGCCGAAGAGGTGCGCCAGCGCGTGCGCTCGTTTGAAGTACAGCTGCGCGTCGTGCTCCCAGGTGATCGCGATTCCGCCGTGCAGCTGGACGGTTTCGGCCGCTACCGCGGTGAAAGCCTCGCTGCACCACGATTTCGCGTACGCCGCGTGCTGGACGAGATCGTCGCCGTTGCTGGCCGCGAACCCGGCCGCCCACGAGATCGAGCGCGCGGTTTCCACCTGCACCAGCATGTCCGCGACCCGGTGTTTCAACGCTTGGAACGAGCCGAGCTGACGGCCGAACTGCTCGCGTTCCTTGAGGTGCGCGACAGTTCGGTCCAAACAGGACTGTGCACCCCCGACTTGCAATGCGGTGCAGGCGATCGCGGCGATGGCGTGCAGCCGGGGGAGCGCTTCGGTGAAGTCTTCCGCGAGCAATGTCGCTGGCGTGTCGCGGAATTCGACCTGGGCGAACCTGAGCGTCTGGTCGACCGCTGGGGTCACCTCAGCCGTCGCGGAAGTCTGGAACAGCGCGGGGCGTCCGTCAGCCATCGCAACCACCAGCAGGTGGGCCGCCTGCGCACCGTCCAGCACCAATGTCGCGGTGCCGTTCAGGGTTCCGTCCGTAGCGACCACGTCCGAACCGTCGGTTCGATGCCGTCCGGCGCGATCCGCCCAGGCCAGCGCGACGACCTCGCCCGCAGCGATCTCGGGGAGCAGCGCAGGTGCGTCAGCGGCCAGTAATGCTTGCGCGGCAAGCACTCCAGACCCCAGCAGCGGTGACGGCGTCAGGCTCGCGCCCAGCTCCTCCAGCACCACGTGCGTTTCGAACAGGCTGAACCCGGCCCCGCCGTGCTCCTCGGGAATGGCCAGCGCCGCGACGCCGATCTGCTCGCACAGTGCGGACCACAGTTCGGTGTCGTATCCGGTCGGCGAGTCGATCGCCGCTCGCAGATCGGTCTTCGCGGCTCGTCGCTGGACCAGCCCGCGGACGGCGGCGGCGAGTTCCCGCTGCTCATCGGTCAGCGCGAAGTGCATCAGCGGCCCCTCATCAGGCTCTCCAGCACCCGCGCGCGGTGCACGGACGGCGTGCCCCAGCAGCCCACGAGCGCCCGGACGCGCAACAGCCACAGACTCAGGTCGCATTCGAGCGTGTAGCCGATCGCGCCGTGCAGCTGCAGTCCGGTGCGTGCGGCGAGCTGGGCCGCGTCCGACGTCGCGATCTTCGCCGCCGAGATCGCCCGGGCGCTGGGCTCGCGGGCCGCGCCGAGCAGCAGGGGGCGGGCGAAATCGAGCGCCACTCGGACGTCTGCGGCAGCGTGCTTGAGCGCTTGGTACTCGCCGATCACGCGGCCGAACTGGCGTCGCTGGCCGAGGTATGCGACGGTGTCCTCCAGCATTCGCTCGCCGCAGCCCAGCAACTCCGCCGCGCAGGCGAGGCTGGCGAGGTCGAGCGCCTCTGCGCGCTTCTCCGGGGCGAGCGGCTGAGCGTCGGCACCGGCGGTGACCTCGAACAGATGCCGGGAAGGATCGACCGACTGCAGCGGGCGGCCGATTTCCGCCCGTGCCAGCGAATCTCCGACCACGAAGACGTCCGTCGCGACATCCGCATCCAGCGCGTACGGAGTGTGCGGCGCGCTCGCGAAGGTCACCACCGCGTCCCCGGACGCCAGCGCGGACAGCAACGAAGCGTCCGTGAGCAGCGCGGGCGCGGCGGCGATGGACTCGATCACCGGACCCGGAACGCCGTGATACCCGAGACGCTCGAAGGCCACGATCAGATCGACCGTGGTCCCGCCGACGCCGCCGTGTTCCTCGTCCACGCCGAGCGCGGTGACGCCCAGTTCGGCCAGCTGCTTCCACAGCTTCAGCCCGGATTCCGGCCGCTTGGCCGCCCAGGACCGGTTGACGCCGGGGACGTCGGCCGCGCCCAGCAGGGCGTCCAGCGCTTCGGCGAACGCGCGCTGTTCGGCGGACAGCCGGAACTTCATGCTTGTGCCTTCCTGCGTTCGCCGCGGGGGAGGCCGAGCAGGCGTTCCGCGACGATGTTGCGCTGGATTTCGTTGGTGCCGGCGTAGATCGGGCCGCCGAGGGCGAACAGGTAGTCCTCCATCCAGCGCCCGTCCGCCGTCGCGCCGGGGCCGAGCAGCTCCTGGTCGGGGCCGAGCAGGTCCAGTGCCGTTTCCTGGATGCCGAGGTCGAGCCCGGTCCAGAAGAGCTTGTTGACGCTGCCCGCCGCGCCGACGTCGCCGCCGTTCTGGACGTGGTCGACGGTGTCCCAGGTGTAGAGCCGGTAGGACTCGGCCTTGATCCAGGCGTCGGCCACGCGGTCGCGCAGGTGCGGGGCTTCGGAGCCGCGCTCGGCCCAGAGGTCGAGCAGCCGGTCCGCCGCCGCGAGGAACCGGCCCGGCGAACGCAGCGACAGGCCGCGTTCGTTGCCTGCCGTGCTCATCGCGACGCGCCAGCCGTCGCCGACGCCGCCGAGGACGTCCTGATCAGGCACGAAGACGTCGTCGAAGAAGATCTCGGCGAACCCGCTGTCGCCGTCGAGCTGCGCGATCGGCCGGACGGTGACGCCGTCGGAGTCGAGCGGGAACAGGAAATACGTGAGGCCGCGGTGCCGTTCGGCTTCCGGGTCGGAGCGGAACAGGCCGAAACCCCAGTCGGCGAACGGGGCGCGGGAGCTCCAGATCTTCTGCCCGCCCAGGACCCAGCCGCCGCGCTCGTCGTCGCGGACGGCGGTGCTGCGGATCCCGGCGAGGTCGCTGCCCGCCTCGGGCTCGGACCAGGCTTGCGCCCAGATCCGGGTGCCGTTGGCGGTCAGCGGCAGGTGTCGCTGGCGCTGATCGTCGGTGCCGTGCTCGAAGATGATCGGGGCCAGCAGCGAGATGCCGTTCTGCGCGATCCGGGTCGGCGCGCCGCTGAGGTAGTACTCCTCCTCGAACAGCACCCACTCGGTCAGCGTCGCGTCGCGGCCGCCGTATTCGGCGGGCCAGGTGACCACCGACCACCGGCCCTCGGCGAGCTTCGCTTCCCACTCGCGGTGCGCGCGGGCGCCGTCTTCGGTGTCCATCGACGGCAGCGGGCCGGGGCTGTTTTCCTGCAACCAGGCACGGGCCTCCGCACGGAACTCCTCTTCCGCGGCGGTGAATTCCGGGCTCATGATTCTCCCGCGGCCTTCTTGTTGGCCTTCGCCATCGACCGCGCGTCGAGCCCGGCGAGCGAATCGGTGTCCAGCTCGGCGTTGTGCGCGTGCGCGGCGTGGTGCAGGCCGAACACCGAGTCCATTCCGGACCGCATGCCCATCAGGTCTTCCGCCTGGTTGACGGCCTTCTTCGTGAGCGCCAGGCCCAGCTGCGGCATCTGCGCGATCCGCTCGGCGATCGCGAATGTCGCCTCTTCGAGCTCGGCGCGCGGCACGACGTGGTTGACCATGCCGAGCGCCTGCGCGCGGTCCGCGCCGAACCGGTCGCCGGTGTAGAGGAACTCCTTCGCCGCGCGCGGGTTCATCACCCACGGATGCGCGAAGTACTCGACGCCCGGGATGCCCATCCGCACGACCGGGTCGGAGAAGAACGCGTCGTCGGAGGCCACGATGAAGTCGCACGACCACGCGAGCATCAGTCCGCCCGCGATGCACGCGCCCTGCACCATCGCGATCACCGGCTTCGGGATCTCCCGCCAGCGCCGGCACATGCCGAGGTAGACCTCGGACTCGCGGGCGAACCGCGAATCGACGCCCGCCCGGTCGGTGTGGTCCCACCAGATGACCGCTTTGCGCTCGAAACTCTGGTCGATGTCGCGCCCCGGGGTGCCGATGTCGTGTCCGGCGCAGAAGTGCTTGCCGTTGCCCGCCAGCACGATCGCCTTGACGTCCGGGTCGTCCACCGCCTTGGTGAAGGCGGCGTCCAGCGCGTAGGTCATCTTCGAGTTCTGGGCGTTGCGGTACTGCGGCCGGTTCAGCGTGACGACCGCGACCGGACCGCGCACCTCGTACGTCACGACCTGCTCGTCGGTGCTTTCTTCGGTTCCGCTCAACGCGCATCACTCCTTCTCGGTTCGGCGGCGATGCTACCAAACAAGTGCTTGGTTTGGTAGCGTGGCGGGACCGGCACCGGCGGACCAGGAGGACGGGTGGATCTTCGCTACACCCCCGAGGACGAGCAGTTCCGCGCCGACGTGCGCGCGTGGCTCGGCGACCACCTCACCGGCGAATTCGCCGCGTTGAAGGGCCTCGGCGGATCCGGGCGCGAGCATGAGGCGCCGGAAGAGCGCCAGGCGTGGAACCAGCACCTGGCTGCGCACGGCTGGACGTGCCTTGGCTGGCCGGTCGAGTACGGCGGGCGCGGGCTGAGCTTGCTGCGGCAGGTGATCTTCCACGAGGAGTACGCCCGGTCGGATGCGCCTGCTCGGGTCAATCACCTTGGCGAGGAGCTGCTCGGGCCGACCTTGATCGCGCATGGCACTGACGAGCAGCGGCGGCGGTTCCTGCCGGGGATCGTCGGGGTCACTGAGCTGTGGTGTCAGGGCTATTCCGAGCCTGGGGCGGGGTCTGACCTGGCCGGGGTGGGCACGCGGGCGCGGCTGGACGGCGGCGAGTGGGTAATCGACGGGCAGAAGATCTGGACGTCGCTCGCTCAGCACGCGCAGTGGTGCTTCGCGGTGGTGCGGACCGAGGCCGGGTCTCGGCGGCACGCTGGGCTGTCGTATCTGCTGGTGCCGATGGATCAGCCCGGGGTCGAGGTCCGGCCGATTCGGCAGCTGACCGGGACCAGTGAGTTCAACGAGGTCTTCTTCGACGGGGCTCGGACATCGGAGTCCCTGGTGGTGGGTGCGCCCGGGGACGGGTGGCGGGTCGCGATGGCGACGCTCGGGTTCGAGCGCGGGGTGTCGACTATCGGGCAGCAGGTCGGGTTCGCCCGGGAGTTGGCGGGGATTGTCGCTACCGCCAAGTCGAACGGGCGTTATGACGATCCGGTTCTGCGGGACCGGTTGGCGCAGGCGTCTGTGGGCCTTGAGGTGTTGCGGGTGCACGCGTTGCGGACGTTGAGCGCGTATGAGGCTGGGTCACAGGGGCCGGAGGCTTCGGTGTCGAAGCTGCTGTGGGCTCGGTGGCATCGGGAGCTCGGGGAGCTGGCGATGGACGTCCGCGGCGGGTCTGCGTTGACTGCCGCCGGTTCTTACGATCTTGACGCGCAGCAGACGCTCTTCTTGTTTAGCCGGGCCGACACGATTTACGGCGGTTCGGACGAAATCCAGCGAAACATTATTGCCGAGCGGGTGCTTGGCTTGCCTAAGGAGCCGCGACCGTGAGTGTCAAACCGGAACAGCCCGCGCCGGACTACGTGCCTGGACATGGGTTGCTTGCTGAGCGCGTCGTTGTGGTGACTGCGGCTGCTGGAGCGGGGATTGGTGCGGCTGTGGCCCGACGGTGCCTTGAAGAGGGGGCTCGGGCAGTCGTTATCGGGGACACGCACGAGCGGCGGCTCGCGGAGGCGGCTTCCAAGCTGGGGGCGGAGTTCGGTGCCGAGCGGGTTGTTTCGGTGGTGTGCGATGTGACCAAGGAGGAGCAGGTCGCTGCTCTGCTTGACGCTGCCGAGCCGTTCGGCGGAGTTGAGGTGATGGTCAACAATGCCGGGCTCGGGGGTACGGCTTCGATCACCGAGATGACCGACGAGCAGTGGTCGTTGGTGCTCGACGTGACTTTGACCGGGACTTTCCGGTGTGTTCGGGCGGCTTCCCGGCGGATGATCGCTCGCGGTACCCGGGGGGTGATCGTCAACAACGCTTCGGTGATCGGCTGGCGGGCGCAGGAGGGTCAGGCGCATTACGCCGCGGCTAAGGCCGGGGTGATGGCGTTGACCCGATCCGCGGCGATGGACTTGGCTCCGTCGGGGATTCGGGTCAATGCCGTGTCGCCCAGTCTGGCGATGCATCCGTTCCTGGAGAAGGTCACCAGTGCTGAACTGTTGACCGAGTTGAAGGGACGCGAGGCGTTCGGGCGGGCTGCCGAGCCCTGGGAAGTCGCCAACGTGATGGTGTTTCTCGCCAGTGCTTATTCGTCTTATCTCACCGGTGAGGTTGTCTCGGTGAGCAGTCAGCATCCCTGATCCTGCTGGAGGATTTCGTGCCTGAGGCATATGTGGTGGACGCGGTTCGCACTCCGGTGGGGCGGCGGGGTGGTTCGCTCGCCGGGATGCATTCGGCTGATCTGGGAGCGCACGCGATCAGTGCGCTGGTTCAGCGGACTGGGATCGACCCGGGTGCGGTCGACGACGTCGTGTTCGGGTGTTGCGACACGATTGGGTCGCAGGCCGGGGATGTCGCTCGGACTGCCTGGTTGGTGGCGGGGCTGCCGGACCAGGTGCCCGGCGTGACCATCGACCGGCAGTGCGGGTCCAGTCAGCAGGCGGTGCACTTCGCGGCGCAGGGCGTGATGTCCGGGACCGCGGATCTGATTGTCGCCGGGGGAGTGCAGAATATGTCTGCTATTCCGATTTCCTCGGCGATGGTGGTGGGGCAGCAGTTCGGGTTCAGTACGCCGTTCGCGGAGTCGCCCGGGTGGGTGGCCCGGTACGGGGATCAAGAGGTTTCGCAGTTTCGGTCTGCGCGGATGATTGCCGAGAAGTGGGGGCTTTCCCGGTCTTCCCTTGAGGAATTCGCTCTGGAGAGCCATCGTCGCGCCTCGGCCGCGATCGATGCTGGCCGGTTCTCGCGGGAGATTTCGCCGGTGGGCGAGTTCTCGGTGGACGAGGGGCCTCGGCGGGATACCTCTCTGGAGAAGATGGCTGGGCTCAAGCCTCTTGAGGAGGGCAGTCCGATCACGGCCGCGGTGGCGTCGCAGATCAGTGACGGGGCTGGGGCTTTGCTGATCGCCTCCGAACGGGCGGTGGCGGAGCACGGGTTGACGCCGCGGGCTCGGGTGCACCACATCAGCGTGTACGGGGCGGATCCGGTGTGGATGTTGACCGCGCCAATTCCGGCTACTCAGCGGGCGCTGGAGAAGACTGGGTTGTCCGTGGACGACATCGATCTGTTCGAGTGCAACGAAGCGTTCGCGCCGGTGGTGCTGGCTTGGATGCAGGAGATCGGTGTGCCGCATGAGAAGGTCAACGTTAATGGCGGCGGGATTGCTTTGGGGCATCCGATCGGGGCTACTGGGGCTCGGTTGATGACGACCCTGCTGCACGAACTGGAGCGGACTGGCGGGCGGTACGGGCTGCAGGTGATGTGCGAGGGTGGCGGGCAGGCGAATGTGACCGTCCTCGAGCGTCTTTAGGCTGCGGTTTCGCTGTGCGCGGCTTGTGCGGTCGGGCACCCCGAAGCTGATGGTGACTACGGCGCGGGGGTGCTTGTCAAGGCGGGAAAGATGCCTTGACAAGCACCTCCGCGCCGTGTTTTTGGCTTCGTATCGGGGTGCGGGGGGCGTGGGTGCCTTGGTCGGGTGCATCGGCTGCGGTTTGCGAGGGGGCGGGGTTAGCGCCCCAATGTGGCGTTGGGTGCGTCAGATGCACCCAATGTGGCATTCGGTGCGTCACATGCACCCAACGCCACATTGGGGCGTATCTCGGCGGCGCGAGCGAGTGGGCGGGCTGTGAAGGGGCCCCGCACGGCCAATCGGCTGTCCGTGCGGGGGTGAGGGCCACTGCGGCGCGCGGCTGTCCGTGCGGGGGTGAGGCCATCGCGGCGCGCGGCGGGTCGTGAGGGGAACCCTGAGGGAATCAGAGTCAATCAGGGTTCCCCTCACGACCTTGGGCTCAGTCCACCAGTGCGGCGGTGGCCTTCAGCCGTTCCTGCGCGCTCTCCACAATCCGAGTCACCAGTTCCGCACAGCTCGGCAGGTCCTCGATCACTCCGACTACCTGCCCGGCCGCCAGCATGCCGGCGCGCGTGTCGCCTTCCACCAGACCGGCCTTGAGCAGCATGGGAGTATTCGCGGCCAGCATCGTTTGCGTCCACGAACGGTCGCTGCCGCGCTTCATGCGCAGTCCGTCGGCGACTAGGGACGGCCAGGATTGGCCGCTCAATCGCTTGAAGTCCTTGGTCCGGAGCAGGGTTCGGGCCATCCGCTGCACGAGGCCTTCCTTCGTGAGGCCCTCGATGAACGGCGTGCGGAGCAGGCGGTGCGGCATGCCATCGGCCTTGGTGGTGACGACGGTGCCGTCCAGGCCGAAGCCTAGGTAGGTGCGTTTGATGTCGTCCGGAACCGCGCTGTCGCTGGTGAGCAAAAAGCGCGTGCCCATGCCGATTCCAGCCGCACCGTAGGACAGTGCGGCGGCCAGGCCGCGGCCGTCGAAGAAGCCGCCGGCGGCGACGACCGGGATGTCGACTGCGTCCAGTACGGAGGGCAGCAGCAGGGTCGTCGCGGTCGGGCCGGTGTGGCCGCCGCCTTCGCCGCCTTGCATCATTACCAGGTCTGCGCCCCACGAGGCGACCTTCTCGGCGTGACGGGCGGCACCGACTGTGGGCATTACGACCAGGCCGTGGTCTTTCAACCGGGCGATCAGGTCTTTTTTCGGGGCCAGAGCGAAAGAAGCCACTTTGACGCCGTGCTGTATCAGCAACTCGGCGCGTTCGGTGGCGTCGCCCGCGTCGGCGCGCAGGTTTACGCCGAAGGGGTTGTCCGTGCGCTGCTTGACTTCTTTGATGGCGTGGTCGAGCTCGTCGTAGGTCATCGTCGCGGAGGCGAGGATGCCCAGGGCGCCGGCGTTGGCGGTCGCGGACACCAGGCGCGGGCCGGCGACCCAGCCCATGCCGGTTTGCACGATCGGGTGGGTTACGCCGGTCAGCTCGGTGAGCGGGGTGCGGAGAGGCACGGGTCTCCTCGAGTCAGTCGTTCATCGGGCGGCCGGTGGCGACGAAGGCGTCGCGGTGTTCGTCGGCGGCTCCGATGAGGTTGAGTTCGAAGGTGTAGCCCTGTTCGTAACGGTAGCTGCGGTTGACGTCGATCGGGTCGATGCCGTTCAGCGCGGCTTTCGCGGCCCGGATGACGCGCGGGTCCTTCGCGGCTACCTCGGCGGCCAGGGCGAGCGCGGCGTCGTGCAGCTCGGCGGCGGGCACGGTTTCCAGTACCGAACCGTGCTGTACCAGGTCCTTCGCCGCGATGGTGCGGCTGGTGAAGTACAGCGTGCGCATCAGGTGCTGCGGGACCAAGCGGGCGAGGTGGGTCGCCGCGCCGAGGGCGCCGCGGTCTACCTCGGGGACGCCGAAGTACGCGTCGTCGGCGGCGATGATCGTGTCGCAGTTGCCGACCAGGCCGACGCCGCCGCCGAGGCAGAAGCCGTTCACCGCGGCGATGACCGGCACGGCGCATTCGTAGATCGCCTTGAATGCCAGGTAACAGCCGCGGTTCGCGCCGACGAGGGCGTCGAAACCGGTGGTGCGCTGCATTTCCTTGATGTCGACGCCTGCGTTGAAGCCGCGGCCCTCGGCGCGGAGCAGGACGACGTGCACCGCCGGGTCCTCGCCCGCCTCCCGCACGGTTTCGGCGAGGCGGAACCATCCGGCGACCGGCAGGGCGTTCACCGGCGGGTAGTCCATGGTGACCACGAAGGTGCCGTTGTCGTGGAGCTGCGTGGAAATCGTCACGTGCGTTCCTAACCTAGCGATTGCTTGGTAGCCTAACACTTGCTTGGTTTACGGGGAACCGCCTCGCCTGCCGAAGACGAACGGAGATGATGTGAGCGGGATCTTGGAGGGCCGGGTCGCGATCGTGACCGGGGCCGGTCGCGGACTCGGCCGCGAGCACGCACTGGAACTCGCCCGCCAGGGCGCGCGCGTCGTGGTCAACGACCTCGGCACGTCGGGTGCGGGCGAGGGGGCGTCCGACGGTCCGGCCGGCGAAGTGGTCGAAGCGATCCGCGCGCTGGGCGGTGAAGCGGTGGCCAACGGCGCCGACGTCGCGAACTTCGCGGCGACAGAAGCGTTGGTGCGGCAGGCGGTTGACACGTTCGGCGGGCTGGACATCGTCGTGAACAACGCGGGCTTCGTACGCGACCGGATGATCGTGACCACCAGCGAACAGGAGTGGGACGCGGTCGTCGCGGTGCACCTCAAGGGGCATTTCGCGCTGATGCACCACGCCGCGGGCTACTGGCGCGAGGAGGCGAAAGCCGGGCGCACGCGGGCGGCGCGGATCATCAACACCACCTCGGGCGCGGGTCTGCAGGGCAGCATCGGCCAGGGCAGCTACAGTGCCGCCAAAGCCGGGATCGCCGCGTTGACGCTGGTCGGAGCCGCGGAACTCGGACGGTACGGCATCACCGTGAACGCACTGGCCCCGGCCGCGCGCACCCGGATGACCGAGGGCCCGTTCGCCGCCCAGATGGCCGCGCCGGACGACGGGTTTGACGCGATGCACCCGGGCAATGTGTCGCCGATCGTCGCGTGGCTCGCCAGCGAGGACGCCGCGGACGTCACCGGCCGCGTGATCGAGGTCGAAGGCGGCCGGATCTGCCTGGAGAACGGCTGGACCCACGGCCCCTCCCGCGAACTGGACCGGCGCTGGACCGCCGCCGAAGCCGGTCCGGCCGTGCGCGAGCTGCTGAAGGAAGCGCCCGCGCCCGAACCGGTCTACGGCGCGCAGTGAACAGCCCCGCGGACTGGAAGGGCCGGGTCCTCGGCGAGCGCACCGTCGCCTACACCGACCGCGACCCGATCCTCTACGCGCTCGCCATCGGCGCCCGGCCGGACGAACTCGACCTGGTCTTCGAGGACCGGCTTCGGGTGCTGCCGCCTTTCGCGCTGACGCTCGCCCAGTGGGCCCCGGACGTCCTCGGCTCGGCTGGGGCGTTCGAGGTCGGCAACGCGGTGCACGGTTCGCAACGGCTGGAAGTCCTGAAGCCGCTGCCGCGCGCGGGCGAGATTTCCATGCGGGCCCGCGTTCCGGAAGTCTGGGACAAAGGCAGCGCGGCAGTTTATGACGTGGCCGTCGAATCGGACTACTTCGTCGCGACGTGGTCCTTGTTCTGCCCCGGCATCGGCGGCTTCGGCGGCGAACGCGGCCCCGGCCGTCCGCCCGAATTGGACAGTCCGGATTGGACTGCTCCACTGTCCACTGCGGACAACCAGGCCCTGCTTTACCGGCTGCTGGGGGACCGGCACCACATCCACGTCGACCCCGCGGCAGCCGCCGGAATCGGCCAGCCACGCCCGATCCTGCACGGCTTGGCGACCCTCGGCGCGGGCGCTTTGGTCGCGGCCCGTCAGGTCGGCGCACACCCGGCCGACCTGACGTCTCTGGAAGGCCGCTTCGCCGCGCCGGTGTTCCCTGGCGAGCAATTGCAGGTCGAAGGCTGGTCGGACGGCGGCCTGCGGATCACGTCGGAACGCGGCCCAGTCGTCGACGGCGGTCGCGTCCACTTCGGATAGAGGAATTGCGCATGAAGGTCTTGGTCATCGGCGGCACCGGCATGATCGGCTCGAACACCGCCGCGCACTTGAGCGGTGCTGGTCATGCCGTGACGGTTGCCGGACGACACGAACCCGACGCCGATTCCCTGGTCGCGGGCATGCCAGTGCTCCTCGGAGACTACGCCCACGACGGTTTCGACGAGGCCGCGCTGGCCCCGTTCGACGCTGTGGTTTTCGCGGCGGGACAAGACATCCGGCATGTATCGGGCTGGGGCGACGAGGAATTCTGGCGGACGTACCAAATCGACGGCGTGACCGCGATCGCCGCGCGCGCGAAACGAGCGGGCGTCGGCCGGTTCGTCCAGATCGGCAGCTATTACCACCAGGTCCGGCCGGATCTCGCGGAAACGAACCCGTACGTCGACGCTCGCCGCCTGGCCGACGAAGGAGCGCGCGCCCTCGCCGGGGACGGGTTCGCGGTGTGCACGCTGAACCCGCCGTCGATCGTCGGAATGGCTCCGGGCCGGTCGACGCGGCAGTTCGGGAAGATGCTGGCCTGGGCCGACGGGGAGCTGGTCGGGAAGGTACCGGACTTCGCGCCGGTCGGCGGGACGAACTACCTGTCGGTGCGGAGCTTGGCTGAAGCTGTCGAGGGTGCGTTGCTGCGCGGGGAATCCGGCGCGGCGTACCTGGTCGGGGACGAAAACCTCAGCTTCCGGGACTACTTTCAGCTGGTTTTCGATGTCTCCGGTTCCGGCCGGACTCTGGAAGAACGCGACGAGGAACACCCGTTCCTGCCGGATCGGGTGCTGGTCCCGGGCAGGGGCGCGACGATCTCGTACGAACCGGATGCCGGTGAGACGGAGTTGCTGGGGTATCGCCGTCGGGATGTGCGGGCGATGCTGGAGGAGATGGCTGCGGCGGTGCGGTGAGTCGTGGGTGGCGATCACGGTTCTCACCGGGATCGCCACCCACGAGGCCCTGGGCTATGCGGTCGTCTCGGTGTCGTCGAGCCCCACGATGTCGCTGGCCGCGAACGTTTTCCGCGGGTCGCGCTCGGCGAAGTAAGGCGTGATCGTCCGTTCCAGTTCGGCCGGGTCGAACGCGCCTTGCCCGGAGACGAACCGATGCTCGACCGTCGGCGGGGCGAGTAGCGCGACCATGTCTCCGTACACCACGAAAACCTGTCCGTTCACCGCGTCCGCCGCCGGGGAGCCCAGGTACGCGACGAACGCCGCGACCCGTTCCGGCGCGAGGATGTCCAATCCGCCTGCGCTGCGTCCGGCGGCGAAGATCCCGTCGGTCATCGCCGTCCGGGCGCGTGGGCAGATCGCGTTCGCGCGGACGCCGTAGCGGCTCAAGCCTCGCGCGCAGGACAGCGTCAGCGCCGCGATCCCCGCCTTCGCCGCCGCGTAGTTCGGCTGCCCCGCGCCGCCGAGGAGGAATGCTTCCGACGACGTGTTGATCAGGCGGCCATAGGTGGGCTCACCAGTGCTTTTGCTGAGCTGCCGCCAGTGCCGCGCCGCCGCGCGCGACAGCGCCGCGTGGCCCTTGAGGTGGACTCGGATGACGTCGTCCCAGGCCTTCTCGTCGAGGTTGAAAAGCATCGCGTCGCGGGTGATGCCGGCGTTGTTGACGACGATGTCGAGCGATCCGAAATGCTCGGTCGCCGCGGTGACGAGGTCTTCGGCGTACTGCCAATCGCCGATGTCGCCCGGAACGGCCAGCGCCCGGCCGCCGTTCGCGGAAATCTCGGCGACGACCTTGTCCCCGGCGTCGCTCACGTCGTTGACGACGACGTTCGCCCCTCCCGCGGCGAGCGCCAGCGCTTCGGCCCGGCCGAGTCCGGCGCCGGCCCCGGTGACGATGGCGGTGCGGCCGGACAGGGCGGTGCTGGGGTGGGACACGGGGCCTCCAATGCCGGGAAGGGATGCCGCCATGGTGCCGATGGCGGGCCCGCGACGTGCGGCTGCTCCCGGTGAGTGGCATCGGCGGCTCGTGGCGGGGGAGAGGCGCCGCAGGCTGGCCGACGTCGCACGCGGGCCGGCCACTCCCGCTCACCAGTACGCGCGCTTGTCCCGCTCGCCGGGCCGAAGCTAACCTCCAACCAAACGCTTGCTCGATTACTCGACGACCAGGGGCCGGTCCGGCCTTCCCCGCGAGAAGGAGATCCGGGCTTGAAAGACACGACGCCAGTCCTCGTCGACGCGGTCCGCACGCCGTTCGGCAAACGCGACGGCTGGGTTTCCGCCCTGCACGCCGTCCAGTTGCTCAGCCGCGTCCAGCAGGGCGTCCTCGACCGCACCGGGCTCGACCCGCAGACGGTCGACCAGGTGATCGGCGGCTGCGTCACGCCGCTGGGCGAGCAGTACGGGCACATCGTCCGCACCGCCTGGCTCTACGGCGGCCTCCCGACCGAGACCGGAGCCACCACCATCGACGCTCAGTGCAGCACGTCGATGCAGGCGTCCTTCCTGCTCACCGGACAGATCGCGAACGGGACCGTCGACGCGGGCGTCGCGTGCGGCGTCGAGTTGATGTCGCGCGTGCCGCTCACCCCGAAGCAGGGGACCGGCGCTGGTACGCCGAGGCCAGCCGACTGGCATCTCGACACCCCCGACCAATACACCGCCGCGGACCGCATCGCCCGGAAGCGCGGACTGACCCGGGCGGACCTCGACGCGTTCGGCCTCCGCTCCCAGCACAACGCGCGAAAGGCTTGGGACGCCGGGCTTTTCGACCGCCAAGTCCTCCCGCTGGAACTGCCGGACGGCCAACCGGTCACCCGCGATCAAGGACTCCGCGAAACCTCGGCGGAAGCACTCGCCGGGCTCCGCACCACGGTCCCGGACGGCCTGCACACCGCGGGCACCTCGTCCCAGGTCTCCGACGGCGCGAGTGCCGCGCTGTTCCTGTCCCGAAGCCGCGCCGACGAACTGGGCCTCCGCCCGCGAGCGCGGTTACTCGCGCAGTGCGTCATCGGCGGCGACCTCGAGTACCTCCTCGACGGTCCGGTCGCCGCGGCGCGGAAACTCCTCGACCGCACCGGTCTGACGATCGGCGACATCGACCTTTTCGAGGTCAACGAGGCCTTCGCCGCCGTGCCGCTGTCCTTCGCGCGGGCGCACGACATCCCGGAGGACAAGCTCAACGTCCTCGGCGGCGCGATCGCGCTCGGCCACCCGGCGGGCGCGACCGGCATCCGCCTCCTCGCGACGGCCGTCGAGGAACTCGAACGCCGCGACGCCAGCCTCGCGATGATCGCGATCTGCGCCGCGGCCGCCACCAGCTGCGTGCTCGTCGAACGGATCTGAACCATGCCGATTGCCCTGTCCGAGGAACACCGCGACCTGGCCGCCTCCGCCGCCGGGTGGGCCGCCCGGCACGCGCCGATCGCCGAGACCCGCGCTGGAATAGGCGGCCAGCCGGATTCTGGGAAATCCCAGACCGAGACGGGTGGATCTGGGCAGCCGAAATTCTGGAAGACCCTCACCGAACAAGGCTGGCACTCCCTGCACCTGCCGGAATCCGTCGGCGGCCAAGGCGCGGGCCTGCTCGAACTCGCCGTGGTGACCGAGCAGTTCGGCCGCCATCTGGTACCCGGGCCGTTCCTGCCGACGGTCACCGCCAGCGCTGTCCTCGCCGCGGCCGAACCGACGGAAGAACTCGCCGCGTTCGCCGGAGGGGCTACCGGAGCTGTCGTGCTCGACGGCCTCAGCGCCGCCAGCACCGCCGACGGTTGGCGGATCAACGGCACCAGCAGTCCGGCGCTCGGACTCGCGGACGCGGAGATCGCCGTGGTCCGCGCTGACCGAATCTGGTTCGTGCTCCGGCCGGAGCCCGGCCAGCTGATCCCCGTCGAAGCCGTTGACCTGACCAGATCCGCGGCCCGGCTCAAGCTGGAGAACTTCCTGGTAGCTCAGGACGATCTCGTGGAGCTCCAGCCGGAACGCGCGGAGCTGGCCCTCGCCGTCCCAGCGGCGGCCGAGGCGGCCGGGCTGTGCGGCTGGGCCCTGGACTGCGCCGTCGAGCACGTCCGCACCCGCGTCCAGTTCGGGCGTCCGATCGGCTCTTTCCAAGCGGTCCAGCATCAGGCGGCGGGCATCCTCCTGCACCGGGAGATCGCCACGGCCGCAGCTTGGGACGCGGCCCGCGCCGAGCGGCATTCGCTTGCGCAGCAAGCACTTGCGGCCGCGCAGGCCAGGCACGCCGCGCTTCCCGCCGCGGTGGACGCGTCCGTCAGCTGCGTACGCCTCCTCGGCGCGATCGGCTTCACCTGGGAGCACGACGCGCACCTGTACTGGCGTCGCGCGGTCGCGCTGTCTGGCTCCCTGGGCCGATCAGCCGCCCGCACCCTCGGCGAACGCGCCCAGACCACGACCAGAGACCTGACCCTCGCCACCCCCCAAGACTGCCTCGAACTGCGCAGCCAGGTCGCGTCCGTCCTCGACCAAGCCGAGCCGTCCGTCCGAGTGCTCGCCGACGCGGGTCTCGCCGCACCGCACTACCCGAAGCCGTACGGGCTGGACGCCGGACCGCTCGAACAGGCCGTCATCGCCGAAGAGTTCGACCGTCGTGGAATTCGCCAGCCCACCACGGTGATCGGCGAATGGGTTTTGCCGACTCTGCTCGTGCACGGTTCCCCGGAGCAACGCGACCGCTTTGTCCTGCCGACTCTGCGCGGCGAGATCCGCTGGTGCCAGCTGTTCAGCGAACCGGGCGCTGGTTCGGACCTAGCCTCGCTCAGCACCCGGGCGATCAAAGCGGACGGTGGCTGGCGGATCTCCGGGCAGAAGGTCTGGACGTCGCTGGCCCACGAAGCGCACTGGGGCGTCTGCCTCGCCCGGACCGACCCGGACGCGCCGCGCCACCGGGGAATCTCGTACTTCCTCGTCGACCTGGCCGCGGAAGGCGTCACGGTCCGGCCGATCAGGCAGGCCACCGGACGCGCGGAGTTCAACGAGGTCTTCCTGGACGACGTGTTCGTCCCGGACCGCGATCTCGTCGGCGAGCCGAACAACGGCTGGCGGCTCGCGACGACCACGCTGGCCAACGAACGGCACAACATGGGCGCGACGCTCGCGCACGGTTCGTCGGACCGGGTCCGCCAGTTGCTCCGCGACGATCCGGATGATCCCGAGGCGCTGTCCGTGCTCGGCCGCTGCGTGTCACGGGAACTGACACTCGCCACGCTTGGCCTTCGCAGCGTGCTGGCCCGGCTCGCGGGGCTGGATCTCGGGGCCGAGGTCAGCGTGCAGAAGGTGTTCAGCGCGCTCGCCCAGCAGGAGGGGTCGCGCGAGGTGATCGCCCTGCTCGGCCCCGGTTCGGCGAGCGCGGAGGACGGGCACGTCATCGACCATCTCGGCCTGCCCGCCGTGCTGTTCGGCGGCGGGACGGTGGAAATTCAGCTCAATCTCATTGCCCAACGCGTCCTCGGCTTGCCCCGCTGACCCCGACTACTAGGAGAAAACGCATGCATCCGGAGCTGTCGGAGCGCTCGCGAAGGCTCCGCGCGCAGTTGCGCGAGTACTTCGCCCGCATCATCGACGAGGACGACCGCCGCGCGCTGGTCGAGCAGACCGAGGGCGGTCCGGTGTTCGACCGGATCCTGCGCCGGATGGGCGCGGACGGCTGGCTCGGCCTCGGCTGGCCGGAAGAATACGGCGGCCGCGGCGAGGACCCGGAAGCGCTTTTCGTGTTCTACGACGAGGTATTGCGCGCCGGGGCCCCGCTCTCGCTGGTCACCTTGAACACGGTCGCGCCCGCGTTGATGCATCACGGCACCGAGGAGCAGAAGAAGTTCTTCCTGCCGCCGATCCTGCGCGGCGAGCTGATGTTCGCCATCGGCTACACCGAACCCGGCGCGGGCACCGACCTGGCGTCGCTGCAGACGCGGGCGAAAATCGACGGCGACGAGCTCGTCATCAACGGCAGCAAGATCTTCACCAGCGCTGGCATCTTCGCCGACTGGATCTGGCTGGCCGTCCGGACCGATCCGGACGCGCCCCCGCATCGCGGCATCTCCGTCGTGCTCGTGCCGACCGACACGCCGGGCTTCTCCGCCACTGAAATCCACACGGTGGGCGGGATCAGCACGTCGGCCACGTACTACGAGGACGTCCGGATTCCACTGTCCAATGTGGTCGGCGAGCTGAACAACGGCTGGCGGCTCATCACCAGCCAGCTCAACCACGAGCGCGTCGCCCTCGCCGCGCGCGGCGGCATCGCGAACCAGATGTACGACGCGGTCCTCAAATGGGCGCAAGAGGAGCCGTTAGGTCCGGGAACGGTATACGACCTGCCCTGGGTCCGGCACACGCTGGCCGAGGTGTACGCGCTGCTCAGCGCCACTGACCTGATCAACCTGCGCCTGGTCGCGGATGTCGCCGCGGGCACGCTCGGCGGCGGGGATTCCGCCGCCGCCAAGGTGTTCGGCACCGAAGCGGTGGTGACCGCGTACAGCAGGCTCCAGGAAGTGCTCGGCGCTCGCGGCCTGCTGCGGCCGGATTCGCCCGGTGCGGCGGTCGACGGGCGCGTCGAAACCCTCGCCCGGCGCGCGCAGAACAACACGTTCGGCGGCGGTACCAACGAGGTGCTGCGCGAGATCGTCGCCGCGAAAACCCTCGGCATGACGCTGTCCGCACGCCGCCGTCCGGAAAAGGCCAGGAGCTGACATGGATTTCGACCTCAACGACGACCTGGGCGCGGTCCGCGAGCTGGCCGCCAAAATCTTCGCCGACCGCGCGACCGTCGACCGGGTGGTGGCCGTCGAGAAGCAGGGCGGCTTCGACGCCGACCTCTGGCGGGTGCTCGCCGAAGCGGACCTTCTCGGCATCTGCCTGTCCGAGAGGGACGGCGGGGCCGGGCTGGGGATGTCCGGCCTGGCCGTGCTGCTCGAAGAAGCGGGCCGACACGTCGCGCCGGTTCCGTTGTGGAACGTGATCGCGGGCGGTGTGCTGCCGGTCGCCCAGTTCGGCTCAGCGGATCAGCGGAACCGGATCCTGCCGCGCGTGCTGGACGGTTCGACGCTGCTGGTCGGCGCGTTCGACGACACAGTCTCGGTCACCGCGACCCGGCGCGGCGACGAACTGGAACTCACCGGCGAAGTAGTGTCGGTTCCCGCTGGCGCGCAGGCCGACCTGGTCTTGGTTCCGGTCAAGGAAGACGATCAAGTCCATTTAGTACTCGTCCCGACGGTCAACCTCAGCGTGACCCCCGTCGAAGTCACCAGCCGCGAAAGTCACGCGTCGGTCGTCTTCGCCAAAACAAGGGTCGCCGCAGCGGACATCCTGGTGTCCGGCGGCGACGCTCTGCAGTGGACACTGCGCCGACTCCGGGTCGCGCTGGCGGCGGTCAGCGTCGGCGTGTGTGCCCAAGCGTTGGCGACCACCGCGAAGTACACTTCGGAGCGAGTCCAATTCGGACGTCCACTGTCGACAAATCAAGCTGTCGCTGTGCGGGCCGCGGACGCCTACCTCGACACCGAGGCGATCCGCGTCTGCACCCAACGCGCCGCCTGGCTGCTGGACGAGGGCCGCGAGGACGAGGCGGAAATCGCCGCGCTGGTGGCCAAATGGTGGGCGTCGCGCGGGGGACTGCGGGTCGTGCACGCGACCCAGCATCTGCACGGCGGCATCGGCGCGGACGTCGACTACCCGATCCACCGCTACTTCCTCTGGGGCCGCCAGGTCGCCTTCACCCTCGGCACCGCCGACGCGCTCGCCGCCGAACTCGGGGAGCGGCTCCCGTCCGCACCCCCGATCGGCGCGCCGGCTTAGGAGGATCACGTGCCCATCGATCTCGACAAGGCGCTCAACGCCCCGCCGCGCACCCGCCAGCTCGCCTGGACCACCCGGGACGTGCTGCTGTACCACCTTTCCCTCGGCTCCGGCACCACGCTCCGGTACGGCTACGAACGAGACCTGGAAGTCCTCCCGACCTTCGCTCTCGTTGCCGGACAAGGCATTTCCGCCGGAGACATTCCGGCGGAGGGTTTGACGCTGCCGGGCGTAGACGTCGATCTCGCGAAGCTGCTGCACGCCGGACAGGTAGTCACGCTCCACCGCGACCGACTGCCGACGTCCGGCTCGGCGGAACGGACCACGCGGATCGCGGAAATCCAGGACAAGGGCCGGGCGGCGGTCATCGTGCTGGCCCACGAGGTCGCGGACGCCGACGGTCCACTGTGGACCTCGAAGATGTCCGTCTGGGCCCGCGGCGAAGGCGGTTTCGGCGGCGACGCAGGCACCGCTGCCGGGCCGAAGAAACCGGAAGGCGACCCGACGCACGTGCTGGACGTCGCCACCACCGCCGACCAGGCCCTGCTCTACCGGTTGAACGGCGACCTCAACCCGCTCCACGCCGACCCGGAATTCGCCGCCGCAGCAGGCTTCGCCGCGCCGATCCTGCACGGACTGGCGTCCTACGGCCTGGTCGCCAAAGCCGTCGTCGACCACCTCCTCGACGGCCACCCGTCGAGGCTCCGCGAACTGGGAGCACGCTTCGCCGGCCCGGTAATTCCCGGTGAGACCCTGAGGATTTCGTTGTGGCAACAGGAAAATGAGCTGGCCCTACGCGTGACCTGCCCCGAACGCGACGACGCGGCAGTCCTCACCGACGCCTGGGCCCGCACGACTTCAGGAGGTGCGTGATGGGCACTCCCGTCATCGTGGACGCGATCCGGACCCCGTTCGGAAAGCGCCGCGGCGCACTGTCCGGCATCCACGCGGTCGAACTCCTCGGCCACGTGCAGCGCGGCATCCTCGACCGCGCCGGCATCGATCCGGCGCTCGTCACCGACGTCGTCGCCGGATGCGTCACGCAGGCCGGGGAGCAGTCCAACAACGTCGGCCGCTTCGCCTGGCTGCATGCCGGGCTCCCGGACGAGACCGCGACCACCACCATCGACGCGCAATGCGGCTCCGCGCAACAGGCTGTGCACCTGATCGCCGCGCAGATCGCGGCCGGGCTGGTGGACGTCGGCATGGCGTGCGGGGTCGAGTCGATGAGCCGGGTGCCGCTGCTGAGCAACCTCGGCGACGCGGGCCGTCCGCGGCCGGAGTCCTGGAAGGTCGACCTCCCCGCCCAGTACGAGGCCGCCGACCGGATCGCCGCCCGTCGCGGGCTCACCCGCGCGGACCTGGACGCGTTCGGCCTCCGCTCGCAGCGACGTGCCCGCCGCGCCTGGGACGAGGGCCGATTCGGCCGGTCGATCCTGCCGGTCCCGCTCGAGGACGGCCAGTTCGACCGCGACCAGGGCCTGCGCGAAACCAGTGCCGAAGCCCTCGCCGGACTCGCCCCCATCAAGGAAGAAGGCCTGCACACCGCGGGCACGGCCTCCCAGATCTCCGACGGCGCGTCGGCGGCGCTGCTGGTCGACGCCGACCAGACCTTCGGACTGCGCCCGCGCGCGCGGCTGGTCGCGCAGACCATCGTCGGCGCGGAGCCGGAGTACCTGCTGGACGGGCCGATCCGCGCCGCCGAACGCGTCCTGGGCCGGGCCGGGATGACCGTCGCGGACATCGATCTGTTCGAGGTCAACGAGGCGTTCGCGTCGGTTCCGCTGTCGTTCGCCCGCACGCTCGGCGTCGACGAGGACCGGCTGAACGTCAACGGCGGCGCCATCGCGATCGGCCATCCGGTCGGCGCGACCGGGATCCGGCTGCTGGCGGAGATCGTGGACGAACTGGAGCGCCGCGACCAGACGCTCGGTTTGGTGGCGATCTGTGCCGGCGGGGCCCAGGCGACCGCGGCGATCGTGGAACGGCTCTGAGATGTATCGGCTGAGCGGTTTCGACGGCAAGGTCGCGGTGGTGACCGGTGCGGGCCGGATGCGGTCGATCGGCCGGTCGATCGCGGTCGAGCTGGCGCGGGCCGGTTGTGCGGTCGTGGTGACCGGCAGCGGCCGCGCACCCGAGAGGTTCCCGCCGGAAGAGCGGGCGGCGGGCTGGCAGGACATCCAGTCCGTGGCGGACGAGATCCGCCAGCTCGGCGGCCAGGCGTTGCCGGTGGTGAGCGACGTCGCCGACCCGGCGCAGGTCGACCGTCTGCTGGCCGCCGTGCTGGACGCCTTCGGCCGCGTGGACATCGTCGTCAACAACGCCGCGGCCGCGCGCGGGCCGGATCGCGTGCCGGTGCTCGACCTCGACGTCGAGACCTGGGACCGGGTCATCGAGGTCAATCTGCGCGGGCCGTTCCTGATGACCCGCGCGTTCGGCAGGCGGCTGGTCGAACAGGGCGACGGCGGGGTGTTCGTGAACATTTCCTCGATCGGCGGGAAGCTGTCCGGCGCGGGATCGGCGGCCTACTCCGCGTCGAAAGCCGCGCTGCAGTCGCTGACCTCTTCGACGGCCAAAGAGCTGGGCGGGCACGGGATCCGGGTGAACGCGCTGTGCCCCGGCGTCGTCGGCACGAGCAGGCTGGACGACGTGGACCCGGATTCGTGGGCCGAGTACGTTCGCGCGCGGGTGCCGTTGCGCCGGGCGGGCGAGCCGGCCGACATCGCGGCGGCGGCGGTGTTCCTGGCCAGTGCCGAGGCGGGCTGGGTGACCGGGCAGTGCTGGAACGTCGACGGCGGACAGCTGACGATCCGATGATCACTACGGGAGGCGACCGATGACCGATCGGGACGACATCATCGCGCGGCTGACCGCGCCGGGCGCGAGGTTTGAGATCCGGCCGGAACCGGTCGCGGGCCGCCCGGCCCGGGTGTTCGCGCGGCGGCATCGGAGCCTGACCGAGTTGCTGACGGCCTCGCGCGAGTTCGGCGACCGCGAGTATCTGGTCACTGTGGACAGCCGGCGCACCTTCGCCCAGCACTACGACGAGGTCGCCGCGCTGGCCGCGGTGCTGCGGACCGAATACGGCGTCGGACGCGGGGACCGGGTCGCGTTGTGCGCGGCGAACTGTCCGGAGTGGATTGTCGGATTCTGGGCGGCGGTGTCGCTCGGCGCGATCGCGGTCGGGATGAACTCGATGTGGGCCGCGCCGGAGGTCGCGCACGGCCTCGACCTGACCGCGCCGAAGGTCGTGCTGACCGACGCGGCGCGGAAACCGCTGGTCGCGGACGGGTATCCGGTGCTGGAAATCGGCAGCCCGCGGTACCGGGAGCTCCTCGGCCGCCACGAAGGCGCCGAGCTGAAACCGGAGCCGGTCGACGAGGACGACCCGGCCGTCATCCTCTTCACCAGCGGCACTTCCGGGCATCCGAAGGGCGCGACGCATTCGCACCGCAACGTGCTCGCCGCGGTCTGGTTCCACCTGTTCAACGACGCGCTCGCGGCGGAATTCGGCCGTCCGGCGCGGGACCGGCGGTTCCTGCTGGCCACGCCGCTGTTCCACATCGCCGCCCTGCACAACCTCGCCGTCGTGCGGCTCGCCGTGGGCGACACCGCCGTGCTGCACCAAGGGAAATTCGACATCCACCGGGTGCTGGACCTCGTCCAGACCGAGCGGATCACCAACTGGGGCGCGGTCCCGACGATGCTCTCCCGCCTGGTCGAAGCCGATCTGTCCGGCTACGACCTCAGCACGCTCAAGACGGTCTCGGTCAGCAGCGCGCCGTCGACCGCCGAACTGAAAGACCAGCTGCGACACGCGCTGCCCGGCGCGGCCTCGTCGCTCAGCACCAACTACGGCCTCACCGAGTCGTCCACCGCGGCCACCCTCGCGACTCCGGCCGAACTCCTCGCCGACCCGGACACCGCGGGCCGTCCCGTGCCGAACATGGAAGTGCAGATCCGCGACACCGAAGGCCGCCCGGTCCCGGACGGCACCGACGGCGAGATCTACCTTCGCGGCCCGCAAGTGATGCTCGGTTACTTCAACGACCCGGCCGCGACGACAGCCGCGTTCACCGAGGACGGCTGGTTCCGGACCGGTGATCTCGGCCAGCTGCGTGACGGTGCGCTGACCGTGCTGAGCAGGCGCAGCGACCTGATCCTGCGCGGGGCGGAGAACATCTATCCGGCTGAGGTGGAAGAGCAGCTCGCCGGACATCCCGGTGTCGCCGAGTGCATTGTCGCGGGTCAGCCGGATCCGGATTACGGCCAGATCGTCGCCGCGAAGGTCGTGCTTCGCGCTGAGTCCGAAGTGGACGCTGACGGCCTGCGCGGCTATCTCGCCGACCGGCTGGCCCGGTACAAGATTCCGACGGCTTGGTTCCTGACCCGGGATCCGTTGCCGCGCAACGCGACGGGGAAGGTGGTCCGGCGGCTGGTGCGGTGGGAGTAGGGGCTCGTGAGCGGCAGCGCCGGTTCTCAGCGGGGCCAGTGGTCCGTGAGGGGAACCCTGAGGGACTGTGAGTCCCTCAGGGTTCCCCTCACGTACTTCAAGACACAGTCGCATGGTGACAAAAGCGGGCATTCCGGTGCTGTTGGCGTCTTTTGTGGACGGTCAGCGGACCGGGGTCGCGCGGCTTGAGTTCCTGGCATTGGCTCTGAGTCCCTCAGGCACTCTGAGTCCCCAGGGTTCCCCTCGCGGACGTCAGCACGCAGTCGCAGGGTTAGGAAGCGGGTATTTCGTCGCTTCTGGCGTCCCCTGTGGCATAGACGCTCACGGGCCGTCCGCCCACCGGGACTCTCGCTTGCCCGCCCTCCCGCGCGCTCCTAACGTCCTGCCAAACGCTTGTTCAAGGAGGGGTGATGACCGGTCTCCGGACGGACTTCGCCGAGTTCACCGGCCAGCAGGCCGAGCCGCCGCGGGTGGCCCGGTACGCGGTGAACGAGGCGATGATCCGCAACTGGGTCGAGGCGGTCGGCGACCGCAACCCGGTGTACGTCGACGAGGCCGCGGCGAAAGCGACCGGCCGCCCCGGCGTGATCGCGCCGCCCGCGATGTGCTCGACCTGGATCATGGCCGGGTACCGGCGCTACCGCGAGATCCAGGAGCTGCGCCGCGAGGGCGCGGTGGAGGACTTCGCGTACTCGCGGCTGATGAGCGTGCTCGACGCGGCCGGCTACACCTCGGTGGTGGCCACCGACGTCGAGCAGGAGTACGTCCGCGAGATCACCCCGGGCACGCACGTGACCTGCCATTTCACCATCGAAGCGGTCTCGGAGGGCAAACGCACCGCGCTCGGGTACGGCCATTTCGTCACGCTGCGCAAGCACTACCTGGACGAAGCGGGCGAGCTGCTGGTCGACGAACGCTTCCGCATCCTGCGGTTCCGCCCGGCCGAGCGGAGCGCGTGATGGGGGAGCACACCGCGGTCCCGCGGCTCACGATCACCCAGGACAACCAGTTCTTCTTCGCCGCCGCCCGCGAGGGACGGCTGGAAATCCAGCGCTGCACCGACTGCGGCGCGCTCCGGCATCCGCCCGGCCCGGCGTGTCCGGTGTGCCGCAGCTTCGCGTGGGACACGGTCGTCGCCAGCGGGCGCGCGGTATTGCACAGCTGGACGGTGCTGTATCACCCGAAGGACCCCGCGTTCGACTACCCGCTCGCCGTCGGCCTGGCCGATCTGGAGGAGGGCATCCGGCTGGTGGCCGACATCGCCGGGGTCGACCACGACCGGCTCGAAGTGGGCCTGCCGCTGCGGGTCGGCTTCAGCGAGCACGCGCACGGCGAAATCCTCCCGCAGCTGCGGCCGCGAGACCCGAAGGAGCACACCCGATGACCCTGGCTCTCGGGGACCGCCTGCCGGAGCTGGCGATCCCGTTCGACCGCACCACGATCGTCGCGACCGCGATCGCGTCGCAGGATTTCGAGGACGTGCACCACGATCCGGGCAAGGCGGCCGAACGCGGGATGCCGGACGTCTTCATCAGCATCAACGCCACCAACGGATTCATCGACCGCTACGTCACCGACGTCTGCGGCCCGGCGACCCGGATCCGCAAAGTCTCGCTGCGGCTCGGACTGCCGCTGTTTCCGGGTGACACGCTCGCTTTCGTCGGCGAGGTCATCGAAGTCGTGGACGGATCGGCGACGATCAAGGTCACCGGAAGTCACGAACGCGGTGTGCATGTGTCGGCTCGAGTGACGGTGGCGGCATGAGCGCAGCTTGCAAGCGAATCATCGATATTCATGCTGACACCTCCCGATCGACTAGCGTGCAACTCCTTGTGGAGGTGTCGGCATGAGCTTTGCCAGGCAGGCGGCGATCGCCGGGATCGGCGCGACCGAGTTCAGCAAGAATTCCGGGCGCAGCGAATGGCAACTCGCCTGCGAATGCGTCCTCGCGGCGCTCGCCGACGCGCAGATCCCGGTCGAGGAAGTCGACGGATTCGCCCTGTTCACCATGGAAACCAACCCGGAGATCGCGGTCGCGCGGGCATTGGGGATCCCGCGGCTGAAGTTCTTCAGCCGCATCCCGCACGGCGGCGGCGGGGCGTGCGCGCCGGTGCAGCAGGCGGCGCTCGCCGTCAGCTCCGGGGTCGCGGACGTCGTCGTGGTGTACCGGGCCTTCAACGAGCGTTCCGGGCACCGCTTCGGGGCCGGGCCGCCGCCGTTCGCCTACACCGCGAATACCGATCAGGAATACCGGAACTGGATCAACCCGTACGGCCTGCTCACTCCCGCGCAGCAGGAAGCCTTTCTGGCACGGCGGTACATGCACAAATACGGGGCGACGAGCGAGGACTTCGGCCGCGTTTCGGTGCTCTCCCGCAAACACGCGGCGGTGAACCCGCGAGCGTGGTTTCACGGGCGCCCGATAACGATCGAAGACCACCAGTCGTCGCGGATGATCGCCGATCCGTTGCGGTTGCTCGACTGCTGTCAGGAAAGCGACGGCGGGCAAGCGCTGGTGATCGTGAGCGCGGAGCGGGCGCGCGATCTGCCGCATCCGCCCGCGGTGATCGCTGGCGCGGCGCAAGGCGTTGGGCCGCAACAGATTTCGATGAGCAGCTACTATCGGGACGACATCGACGAAATGCCCGAGGTGCGGCTGGTCGCCGAGCAGTTGTGGGCGCAATCGGGCGTGGGTCCGGAAGGGATCGACGCCGCGATTCTGTACGACGCTTTCACGCCGATGGTGTTGCTGCAGCTGGAGGAATACGGATTTTGCGGCCGCGGCGAAGCGAAGGACTTCATCGCCAGCGGAGCGCTCGAACTCGACGGACGGCTGCCGGTCAACACGCACGGCGGCCAGTTGGGGGAGGGCTACATCCACGGGGTCAACGGGATCGCCGAGGGCGTCCGGCTGATTCGCGGCAGCTCGGTCAACCAGCCCGCGAAATCGTTGGAGCACGTGCTCGTCACCGGCGGGTCCCCGGTGCCGCATTCCGCGATCGTGCTCGCGGCGGACCGCTGATGGAGACCTTCGCGGAAGTCGTCCGGTCCCGGCGCGGGGACTCGCACGAGGGGCTGCGGTTCGAGGGCCGAAGCTGGACGTGGGGTGAGGTCGTCCAGGAGGCCGCGGTGCGGGCTTCGCTGCTGCGCACCTTCGAGGCGGGGCCCGGCCGGACACAGCGGCACGTCGGGGTCCTGTTGCAGAACCTGCCGGATTTCGTGTTCTGGATCCTCGCCGCCGCGGTGACCGGCGACGTCCTGGTCGGCATCAACTCCACTCGACGCGGCGTGGAGCTGGCGGCGGACATCAGCCACACGGACGTCGACGTGCTGGTCACCGAACCGTTGTACGGCGAGGAGGTCGCGAGCCTTGAGCTGCCGACTGTCCGCCGTGTCCTCGACGTGGAATCGGCGGAGTACCAGGACCTGCTGGCCGCGCACGCGGGCGCGGAGGTGCCCGCGTCGCTGCCGGACCCGGCGGCGACCTTCCTGCTGCTGTTCAGCTCCGGCTCCACCGGCACGCCGAAGGCGGTGATCTGCAGCAACGGACGTCTCGGCCGGTTGACCGACGCGCTGGCCGAACGCGTCTCGCTGCACCGCGATTCGGTCACCTACCTGTGCCTGCCGATGTTCCACGGCCACGCGATCATGATGAACCTCGCCGACGCGGCGAAGGTCGGCGCGACGATCGTGCTGGTCCGGAAATTCTCCGCGTCGCGGTTCATCCCGGATCTCCGCGCGCACGGCGTGACCTACTTCAACTACGTCGGCCGCGTGCTCAGCTACGTCGTCGCGCAGCCGGAGCAGCCGACCGACGCCGACAACCGGCTGGAGGTCGCCTTCGGGTCGGAAGCCGCGCCGGGCGAATCCGCCGAGTTCCGCCGCCGATTCGGCTGCGAAGTGCGGGAAGGCTACGGTTCCAGCGAAGGCGGGCTTCGCATCGTGCCGGAACCAGACGCGCCGCCGAACGCGCTGGGCCGCCCCGCGCCCGGAATGCGCGCGGAAATCCGCGACCAGGACAACCGGGAATGCCCGCTCGCGGAATTCGACGAGAACGGCCTGCTGCTGAACGCCGAGGAGGCGACCGGCGAGATCGTCGCGGTGGGACGCGGGAAAACGTTCGAGGGCTACTACCGGCATCCCGCCGCGATGGCCGAACGGCTGAAGTTCGGCGGCGAGGACTTCTGGACCGGCGACCTCGGCTACCGCGACCGCGACGGCTACCTGTACTTCGCCGGCCGGGCCGCGGACTGGCTCCGCGTCGACGGCGAGAACTTCGGCACCGCCCCGGTCGAGCGGATTCTGGGCCGCTGCCCGGCGTTCGCGGTGGCGCACTGCTACGGCGTGCCCGATCCGAAGACCGGAGACCTGCTGATGGCGTCGGTCATTCTCGCTGAGGATGCCGTGTTCGATCCGGAAGACTTCGACGAATTCCTTGCCGCACAACCGGATCTCGGTACGAAATGGCGACCGACGTTCGTGCGGATCATCGACGAGGCCCCGGTCACCGGCAGCGGCAAGATCGACAAGGCTCCGTTGCGCGCGCAGGGCTGGGAGGACGACCGGGTCTGGTACGCGCCGAGCCGGACCAGCCCGTACCGGCCGCTCACCGCGGCGGATCGAGACGCGTTGCGGGCGGAATTCCGCGCCCACGGACGGGAAAACTCGCTGCCCGCGGCGTCGCGGCGCTGATCACCGCGGCGGGAGGCCCAGGGAAATCGAGGCGAACGCCTGTCGCAGCGTCGCCGGCACCGTCATCTCCAGACTCTCGTCCAGGAACCGGTTCAGCACGGTGGTCATCGCCGCGATCGCGACGTCGGACACCAGTTGCGGATACAGTTCGCCGACTCGTGTTCCGGTGCGCTCAGCGATCGCCTTGACCAGATCGCCGGTCTCCACCCGTGCCAGGGCGGTGCGCATCTCCGGCGTCGCGCTCCACGCTTGCACCGCGCTGAGCTGCTCGGATGCGGGCTGGCCGTAGGGCACTCCGTCGGCGCGCAGCGGTTCGATGAGCGCTTCGGCGAGCGCGGTCCACAGCGGCTCGTGCGCCGGACGCTCCCGCAGCAGTTCCGCGCTGAGCCGGATCCGGTGCTCCTGCCGGTAGGCGACCGCGTCGTATTTCGTGGCGAAGTAGTTGCTGAAGGTCCGCAGGGACACCCCGGCGCGCTCCGCGATGTCCTCGCGGACAACGTTGTCTGGACCTCTCTCGTACATCAGCGCCACGGCGGCGTCGCTCAGCGCTTTGCGCGTGTCGAGCTTCTTGCGTTCTCGCAAGCCGAGCGGTCGTTGGTCAGCCATGCCGCCCACGGTATCCAATCGGGCGCCGCATTCGCGTGGCCGACCGGTTTTGTTATGGACGAGCGCCGCGCAGGAACTGTTCGACGGCGGTCTCGACGAGCCCGTCGAGCAATTCCGGCGGAACGAGGTTGCCGTTGCCGAGGGTCGCGATTCCTTGCAGCGTCGCGAACAACACGACCCCGATCCGCTGCGTCGGCCCGTCCTGCAGCGCGCCCTGCTCCTGGCCCTCGGCGATCAGGTCGTTCATCAGCCCGAACGGCGCTTCGGCGGCCTGCACGATCCGCGACGCCCCGGGGCGGTGCTTGCTGGTGTACATCAGTTCGAGCAGCGCCGAGTTTTCGGTGGCGAAGCGGGTGTACGCCGTGGCCGCCGCGCGCACGCGCCCTGGAAAGTCGTCCGCGGTCTTCAACGCCGAGCGCAACGCGTTGTCCAGCCGCGCGAATCCGGCTTCGGCGAGAGCGTCGAGCAACGCCTGCCGATCCGGGAAATGCCGACGCGGCGCGGCGTGGCTGACGCCGATCTCCCTGGCGAGGTCGCGCAACGACAGCCGATCGGCTCCGTGCGCGCGCAACCCGCGTTCGGCCGCGTCGAGCAAGGCGGTGCGGAGGCTGCCGTGGTGATAGGGACGGTCGTCGGACTGGTCGGGCACCCGGTCAGTCTAGCAGTATGTTTCCGTTGACAACATTGTTGCCGGTGCCTACTTTGGGGGCATGGACTTACTAGCGGAAAACCAGACCGGCCGCACCGCCGTGATCACCGGTGCGAACAGCGGATTAGGCCGCGCGACAGCCGCGGCGCTGGCAGCCAAGGGCGCGCGGGTGGTGCTCGCGGTGCGCAACCTGCGCAGCGGCCGCGAGGCTGCTTCGGAACTGCCCGGCGCCGTCGAAGTCCGGCAGCTGGACCTCGCCGACCTGGCGTCGGTCCGCGCGTTCGGCGCGGAGTTCACCGAGCCGATCGACCTGCTGATCAACAACGCGGGCATCATGATCCCGCCGCTGGCGCGCACCGCGGACGGGTTCGAATCGCAGTTCGGGACCAACCATCTCGGCCATTTCGCGCTCACGAACCTGCTGTTGCCGCGGATCCGCGGCCGGGTGGTGACGGTTTCGTCGAACGGGCACCGGGTCGGTTCCATCGATTTCGGCGACCTGAACTGGGAACGCAAACGGTACCGGGCGGCGGCGGCTTACGGGCAGTCGAAACTCGCGAACCTGTTGTTCACAGCGGAGCTTCAGCGGCGGCTCGCCGAAGTCGGGTCGCCGGTGCTGGCGACCGCGGCGCATCCCGGGACGGCGGCGACGAACCTGCTGAAGGGCGAGACGCCGGTGTTGTCGCCGCTGGTCAAAGCCGCTACTCGGCTGCTGGCGCAGACTTCGGAGGAGGGGGCGCGGCCGACGCTTTACGCTGCGTTGGCGGATGTCCCCGGCAACAGCTTCGCGGGGCCGCGCGGATTCTTGCAGAACCGCGGTGCGCCAAAACTCGTCGGGCGGTCGGCGAAAGCTCGGGACGAGGAGGTCGCGCGTCGCTTGTGGACGGTGTCCGAGGAGCTTACTGGGGTGCGGTTTCCGTTGACCGTTCCGGCCTGAGACTCTATTCCGTCGTTTCGGGCGGTGCTCCGGTTTCGGTGAGGAACGCGGTCAATTCCTTGGCCAATCGTTCCGGCTGGTCTTCCGGGATCAGCGTGCCGCTGTCCGGAATCTCGACCAGTCGGCCGTCCGGGAAGAGTTCGGCGAGCCGCCGCCCGTGGTCGGCAGGCATCATCCGGTCCTGGCCCGCCCAGACGACCAGGACGGGCCGGTCGAACGTCCGCAGCCGCTCGGTCCACGCGAGCAGTTCGCGCCGGGGCGGGGTTCCGGTGGCGAACTTGACCAGGTCCCGGCGGATGTCCTTGTCCCGCAAGGCCGGGGTGAACCAGCCGTCGAGAATGTCGTCCGGGATGCGGCTTTCGCACATTCCGCCGTACGCGGATTTGGCGTGCCGGTAGAACGACGTCCGGGTGACTTGGGCGTGCAGCCACGGCCCGCCCGGGAGCCGGAGCAGGGCGACGGCCGGGCGCGCGGGTTTGGGCGGGAAGTTGTCGAAGGCCTCGCAGGCGACGAGCGCGAGCCGTCCGACCCGGGCGACGTGCTCGGCCGGCGCCATCCCGTCGGCGACGAGGAATTGGCCGCCGCCCCAGTCGTTGAGCACGATTGTCGCGTCGTGGAGGTCGAGCGCGGCGAGGAATTCGCCGAGCAGCCGGGCGACGCCGAACTGCGTGAGATCGGCGCCGGGCCGCATCGGCGCGCGGTGGGCGCCGAGCGGCAGGGTCGGCAGGACGCAGCGGTAGCCGGTCAGCAGCGGGACGACCTTGCGCCATTGCGTGCCGGACATCGGAAACCCGTGCCCGAACACCAGCGCCGGGCCGATCCCGCCGGTGTCGGCGTACTCGATCGGCCCGGCGGACAGCTCCACGCGCGGCATCGGACCCTCCCTCGGATCTCGCGACTAGAGTGATCGCTCTAGTCGCGAGACTAGGCCGGTTCGGGGCAGCGGGTCAACCCGGCCGGGGATCACGGTCTTCGGCAGAGCGACCGCTCGGCGAGCGAGCCTTCCGGCCCGCGACGCTGTGCGGTCTTTGGCGGCTGGGCGCAGGGGTGCGGGCGGCGGTTGCGGCCGCTCGTCGCGCGAGCCTCGGTGTCGCGCGGGGCCTTTCGGCGGACGTATCACCGGGAATTGTGCCGTTCCGGCCCGGAATGACCCTGTTCTCGCGAAGACCGCCGAAATTGCTCGCCGTCGTAGCTCACTTCCCGGTGAAAACCACGCGGTTTCCGTCCGGGTCGGTGAGCGGCAGGATGCGCGCGCCGCCGCCGGGTTGCGGGCCGTCGTGGGTGGCTCCGGCCTTTGTCGCGTGGGCGGCGGCCGCGTCGAGGTCCGTTTCCTCGAGGACGACCGTCGACCGTCCGGCCCGGTCGGGTTCGGACCACACCTGCAGTCCGAAAGTGTCGCCGAGGTGCCATTCGAGCAGGCCGGGCATCGGCCGGGCGTCCGGGGCGCGGTCGAACAGGGCCGCGTACCAGGCCTCGGCCCGCGCGAGGTCGGAGACGGTGCACTGGGCGAGCACTCGACGGATCATGACCGGTCCCTTCGTAGTGGTTTCGATCTGCAAGCACTTTCAGTGGACCACAAGTGCTGGCAAGACGCAAGCACTCCGGCGGACGGCTGCCGGGTATCCGCGCTGATGAACGAATCAGGCGAATTGCGTCCGCTGCGCCTGAGAACGGGTTTCTTCCCGCTGCGGAAATCTGTTCCGCGCCGGGCGAGAGCGTTCATCTTGTGTTTCTCCGGCGGTTTTCCCTTGTCTTTGTGCGCGGCCTGGAATACGCCGGTCGCCGTGTCGGGCGGCAGGGACTAGGAGGACTCCTGTGTCGAGAATTCGTTGGCGTGTCGTGGTGGCGATGGCGGCGGCCGGTACTGTCGCGGCGGCCGTGCCCGCGCTGGCCGCTCCGGGGCGCACCGAGCATGTGCTGCTGCTTTCGGTCGACGGTCTCCACCAGTCGGACCTGGACTGGTACACGCGCACTCATCCCGGGTCCGCGCTGGCCGCGCTCGCGGCGCACGGCACCGAATACGCGCACGCGAACACGCCGGTGCCGTCGGATTCGTTCCCCGGCATGGTCGGGCAGGTGACCGGCGGCAACCCCGCGAGCACCGGGATCTACTACGACGCCACCTACAACCGGGCTCTGCTCCCGGCGGGCACGACGTCCTGCGCCGGTGTCAAACCCGGGTCCACAGTGGATTACACGGAGGACCTGGACCGCAATCAAGGTGCCATCGACGCCGGGCAAGGCCTGCCGAACCTGCCGGACGGCGTGCTCGCGATGACCGGAAATCCGCGTTCGCTGATCAACCCGGCCGCGTTGCCCGTCGACCCGAAGACGTGCAAACCTGTTTACCCGCACCAATATCTTCGAGTGAACACTGTGTTCGAGGTCGCGCGGCAGGCCGGGTTGCGCACCGCTTGGTCGGACAAGCACCCGGCGTACGAAATGCTCAACGGTCCGTCGGGTAGCGGCATCGACGACCTCTTCACGCCGGAGATCAACAGCAAGGCGCCCAGTGCCAGCGACTGGACGAAGGACAACTCGGCGACTCAGCGTTATGACGGCTACAAGGCCAAGGCCGTCCTGAACGAGATCGACGGCTTTGACCACAGTGGACAGACTCGCGCGGGCACGCCCGGGGTGTTCGGCATGAACTTCCAGTCCGTTTCGACCGCGCAGAAGCTTCGGCTCTCCGGCGGCCAGCCCGGCGGATACCGCCCGGACGGAACCCCGGGCCCGGTGCTGCGATCCGCTTTGGACTTCGTCGACCGGCAGGTCGGCGCGTTCGCCGCCGAACTGCGAAACCGGCACCTCGAGCGCTCGACGACCGTGCTCCTCTCCGCGAAACACGGCCAGTCGCCGATCGACCCGAACGCGCTGACCCGCATCGACGACGCCCCGTTGCTCGCCGGCCTGAACGCCGCCTGGCGGTCCGCGCACCCCGGCGCGCCCGATCTGGTCGCCCAATCGACCGACGACGACGCGATGCTGCTGTGGTTCACCGACCACTCGCCGTCGGCCGCCGAGTTCGCGCGGCAGTACCTGCTGGCCCAGTCCGGCACCGGAAACGACAGCACCGGCGCGGCGAAACCGTTCGCGCACGCGGGCCTGACGACCGCCTACGCCGGAGCCGACGCTGCTCGCTACTTCCAGGTGCGCCCAGGCGACCCGCGGGTGCCGGACCTGGTCGGCATCGCCCAGCACGGCGTCGTGTACACCGGCGGCCACTCGAAAATCGCCGAACACGGCGGCGCGGCCGCCGACGACCGCGCGGTTCCGCTGGTGGTCAGCGGCGGGCACGGGGTGCGGATTCCGGCGGCGGTCGAGACGACCCAGATCGCGCCTACGATCCTGCGACTGCTGAACCTGGACCCGCGTGCGCTGGACGCGGTGCGCGAGGAAGGGACGGCGCCGCTGCCCGGCCTCGGCCGCTGATCGCGCCTCGGCCCGTCTCTCGCCGAGGGGCGGGCCGGGGAGCGGCGATTCGACAAGACAAAGCGGGCGGAGTGGCTGGAGGAGCCGGAAGGTCTCCCTGAACAGGGGGTCTGGTTCGCCGGAACGCGCCGGTCGAGCGGGCTGGGATTCATCTGGTCGGTGAGCCGCGCCGCGGAATCTGGCTGGGTTCGTCCGTGCGCGGCGGGGGCTCACGTGGGCAGCGGGACGCCCCGCGCGTTCACCGCACTCGTTGTCCCATTGCTCGGGAAACTGCGGAAAGACCGGCATCAACCCTGCTCACCGGCCTATTATGAGCAAAAGCTCACCCCGGAGGAGGCCCGCGATGCCCGGAAAGCGCCTGCAACCGCGCAAGGAGCCGCAGCAGGTGCGCGGCGAACTGACCCGGCAGCGGATCCTCACGGCGGCCGCGCAGATTTTCGCTGAGATGGGGTACGCCGCGGGCACCACGAATCGCATCGCGGAGCGGGCGCGGGTGTCGATCGGGTCGCTGTATCAGTACTACCCGAACAAAGACGCCATCCTCGTCGCGTTGGCGTCTCAGCATCTCGACGCCGGCGCGGAAACCCTGCGCCGCCACCGGGAAACCGCTGGGCCGCCGGACTCGCTGGACGGTGCGCTCCGCGAACTCGTGCACGTCGCGATCCAGAATCACCTCGACGATCCGCAGCTGTTGCGCGTGCTGGCCGAACAAGCCCCGCGCTCGGCGGAGTTGCTGGAGCAGGTCGCGCGGTACGAGGAGGAGCGGGTCGCGTATGTGCGCGGTCTGCTCGAGCCGGAAGTGTCCAATGTGGACATGGCGGCGCGGATCATCGTGAACACGGTGGAACTGCTCGTGCACAAGATGATCGCCGGGCCGGAGCCGCTCGATCTGCCCGTGTTCGAGGACGAGCTGGCGGCCATGCTGACCCGGTACGCGACGGCTGGCTCCGAGCGGAGCAGCGGGTTGCGCCATTGAGTCGCCGACCCGGAAACGGCGGTTGTCAAGTGGCGGACATCACTGTGGACGTCGTGATCGATCAGGCGATCGATTCCGCGATCCCGGCCGCGACGCGGCGGCGGGCGGCGAAGGCAGGAACCGGCGGGAGGGGCGGGGAGCGGTTCAGGCGGGTAGTCGGCGGTTTCCGGCTCGGCCGCGCCCGGAGGTCGCCGCGACGCGGGGGAGCGGCTCGGACAACCGGTGCCGCGACAGCCCAGGGCTATGACCGTGATCTCGTCGCACTTGCTGTCGAAAAAGGGCCTCCGGTTGGCTGCCGGAGGCTGGACGGCATGGGAGTATCCAGCGCATCTGTACCTGAAGCGGGCGAAGTCGGACCAGGTGGCGACCCAAAACGCCGTCAGGCCCGGCCGGCGGATCTTCCGCGAACGAGCGGGAAGGAGACAGCATGCTGATCGGGGTGCTCAGGGAGGCACAACCGGGGGAGACGCGCGTCGCGGCGACCCCGGAGACGGTGGGCAAGCTGCGCGGGCTGGGCTATGACGTGACGGTGGAGCCGGGCGCCGGGCTGGCGTCCGGGTTCTTCGACGAGGCCTATGCGGACGCGGGCGCGACGTCCGGGTCGATCGCGGACGCGGACATCGTGTTCGGGGTGAACGCTCCCTCTTCCGAGCAGTTGGACGCGGTGAAGCCGGGAGCGGCGGTGGTGAGCCTGCTGGCTCCGGCGCTGCATCCGGAGCTGGTGGAGGATCTGGCGAAGCGGCCGATCACGGCGTTGGCGATGGACGCGGTGCCGCGGATCAGCCGGGCGCAGTCGCTGGACGTGCTGTCCTCGATGGCGAACATCGCCGGCTACCGCGCGGTGGTGGAGGCGGCGCACACGTTCGGGCGGTTCTTCACCGGTCAGGTGACCGCGGCGGGCAAGGTGAACCCGGCCAAGGTCCTGGTCGTCGGCGCCGGGGTCGCCGGGCTGGCGGCGATCGGCGCGGCCGGAAGCCTCGGGGCGATCGTGCGGGCGACGGACCCGCGCCCGGAAGTCGCCGACCAGGTGAAGAGCCTCGGCGGGGAGTACCTGTCCATCGAGGACCCGAACGCCGAAGTCTCCGCCACGGGCTACGCGAAGGAAATGGGCGACGACTACAAGGCGCGCGAGGCTGAGCTGTACGCGACGCAGTGCCGCGAGGCAGACATCATCGTCACGACGGCGTTGATCCCGGGCCGTCCGGCGCCGCGGATCATCAGCGGCGAGATGGTCGCCTCGATGAAGGCCGGTTCGGTCATTGTGGACATGGCCGCGGCGAACGGCGGCAACGTCGAGGGCTCGGTCGCGGGCGAGAAGATCGTCACCGACAACGGCGTGACGATTCTCGGCTACACGGATCTCGCCGGTCGGCTTCCGGCGCAGGCGTCGCAGCTGTACGGCACCAACTTGGTGAACCTGATGAAGCTGATGACGCCGGAGAAGGACGGCCAGCTGGTCGTGGACTTCGAGGACGTGGTGGTCCGGTCGATCACGGTGGTGAAGGGCGGCGAGCTGACGTGGCCGCCACCGCCGGTGCAAGTCTCTGCCGCACCGCAGAAACCCGCGGCGGCCGCGGAGAAGAAGGAAGAGCCGAAGAAGGAGCCGATGTCCTCGGGCCGCCGGCTCGGTGTGGTGCTGGGGATCGCGGCGGTGTTCCTGCTGCTGGCGGCGTTGGCCCCGGCGGCGTTGCTGCCGCATCTGACGGTGTTCGCGCTGGCGATCGTGATCGGCTATTACGTGATCGGGCATGTGCATCACGCGCTGCACACGCCGTTGATGTCGGTGACGAACGCGATTTCCGGGATCATCGTCGTGGGCGCGCTGCTGAATCTGGTCAGCGGAAACACGGTGGTCGTCGTGCTGGCGGCGGTGGCGACATTGCTGGCGACGATCAACATTTTCGGCGGGTTCGCGGTGACGCGCCGGATGCTCGCCATGTTCTCCCGCAGCTGACCCGAGAGGCCTTCTTCAGATGACTGTGCACACTGCGAGCCAGGCCGCCTACATCGTGGCCGGGCTGTTGTTCATTCTCGCGCTGGCCGGGCTTTCCCGGCACGAAACCGCGCGAGTCGGTAACTATTTCGGCATCGCCGGGATGATCGTCGCGTTGATCGCGACCATCGCCCAAGCGGTGTCCGGGGACATCACCGGCACCTCCATCGCGTTGATGATCATCGCGATGGTGATCGGGGCGGGGATTGGGTTGCGCCGGGCCGCGGTGGTCGAGATGACCGGGATGCCCGAGCTGATCGCCCTGCTGCATTCGTTCGTCGGTCTAGCCGCGGTGCTGGTGGGCTGGAACGGGTACCTGCAAGTGGAATCGGACCCGTCCGGCGGGGAAGCGGCGCATTTGGATTCTCTGGGCACGCTGGGGATTCACCACGCCGAGGTGTTCATCGGCGTGTTCATCGGCGCGGTGACGTTCACCGGGTCGATCGTGGCGAACCTGAAGCTGTCGGCGAAGATGAAGTCCGCGCCGTTGATGCTGCCCGGCAAGAACTTCCTGAATCTCGGCGCGCTCGTCCTGTTCGTGGCGTTCACCGCGTGGTTCGTGGTCAGCCCGCACCTGTGGCTGCTGGTCGTGGTCACTGTGCTGGCGCTGGCGCTGGGGTGGCATCTGGTGGCGTCGATCGGCGGCGGGGACATGCCGGTGGTTGTGTCCATGCTGAACTCGTATTCGGGCTGGGCCGCGGCGGCGTCGGGCTTCCTGCTGGAGAACGACCTGCTGATCATCACCGGCGCTTTGGTGGGCTCCTCCGGTGCGTACCTGTCCTACATCATGTGCAAGGCGATGAACCGGTCGTTCATCTCCGTCATCGCGGGCGGGTTCGGGATCGAGGCCGGGCCGTCCGGGGACAAGGATTACGGCGAGCACCGGGAAATCACCGCGGAAGGCGCGGCGGAACTGCTCACCGGTGCGTCGCGGGTGATCATCACGCCGGGCTACGGGATGGCGGTCGCGCAGGCGCAGTACGGCGTGGCGGAGCTGACCCGGAAGCTGCGGGACAAGGGCATCGAGGTCCGCTTCGGCATCCACCCGGTCGCCGGACGCCTCCCCGGCCACATGAACGTCCTTCTCGCCGAGGCGAAGGTCCCGTACGACATCGTGCTGGAACTGGACGAGATCAACGACGATTTCTCCGACACCGACGTGGTGCTGGTGATCGGCGCCAACGACACCGTCAACCCCGCGGCCGCCGAAGACCCGGGCAGCCCGATCGCGGGCATGCCGGTGCTGACGGTGTGGGAAGCGGAGAACGTGATCGTGTTCAAGCGCTCCATGGCTTCCGGCTACGCGGGCGTGCAGAACCCGCTGTTCTTCCGGGAGAACTCGGCGATGCTGTTCGGCGACGCCAAGGACCGGGTCAACGACATCCTCTCGGCGCTGTGAACCAGGAGAAACGCATGAAAGCTGTACACATCAAGGATCTCGAAGGCCCGTCGACGGTTTCGGCAGTCGAGGTCGATTCGCCCGCGCGTGCTGCCGACCAGGTGCTGATCGACGTGCACGCGGCCGGGGTGTCGTTCCCGGACGTGCTGCAGACGCGCGGGCTGTACCAGGTGAAGCCGGGGCTGCCGTTCATCCCGGGCGCCGAGGTCGCCGGGGTCGTCGCGGAGGCCCCGGACGGTGCGGCGGTCAAGGCCGGGGACCGGGTCGCGGCGCTGCCGTTCCTGGGCGGGTTCGCCGGGCAGGTCGCGTGCGCGGCGGACGCGGTGTTCCCGATTCCGGACGACCTGGGCTTCGAGCAGGCGGCGGCGATCCCGTTCAACTATCTGACCGCGCACTTCGCGCTGTGCCGGCGCGGCCGGATGGCGGCCGGGGAGACCGTGCTGGTGCACGGCGCGGCCGGCGGGGTCGGGACGGCGGTGATCCAGGTCGCGAAGGCGTTCGGCGCGGGCAAGGTGCTCGGGGTGGTGTCGACGCCGGAGAAGGGCGAAGCGGCGGTCGCGGCCGGGGCGGACGAGTACGTGCTGGCGGACGGTTTCAAGGACGCGGTGAAGGCGTCGACCGGCGGCCGCGGGGTCGACGTGATCGCGGACGTCGTCGGCGGGGACCGGTTCACCGATTCGCTGCGCTGCCTGGCTCCGGACGGCCGGATGCTGGTCATCGGATTCACCGGCGGGTCGATCCCCGAGGTGAAGGTGAACCGGTTGCTGCTCAACAACTTGGACGTCGTGGGCGTCGGGTGGGGTGCTTATGCGCTGCCGCGGCCGGGGTATTTGCAGGGGCAGTGGACGGAGCTGCTGCCGAAACTGGCGGCCGGGGCGATCGTGCCGCCGCTGGGCGGGAGCTATCCGCTGGCCGAGGTGCGGGAGGCGTTGGAGGCTATCGAGAACCGGAAGGCTATGGGGAAGCTGGTTCTTACTGTGCGTCCGTAGTGGATTGGTGGGCGGGAGGTCCTGGATGCTGGTTCCCAATGCCAGGACCTTAAGCCGCGTGACCTCGGCCCGCCGATCGTCCACAAAGGACTTCAATAGCACCGGAATGCCCGATTTGTCACCATGTGACCGGGTCTTGAAGTCCGTGAGGGGGCCCTTGAGGGAATCTGATTCCCTCAAGGGCCCCCTCACGGAGCACTCCCGGGCTTCGGCTCCCGGGTCCGGGTCCCACAGCGACGTGCGTTCAACCGGATCGAGCCAGCTGAGCTGGGGAAACACGCCGGAAGCGCGTCCGCATCACAGCCTTATTATAAGTTCCTGGCATTGGTGCTGATGGCGGCCAGGGCCTTCCGTTTCGTATTGTCCTATGTAGACAGGAATTCAGGCTGACGGCAGCGAGGTTTAGTGAGCTTGTTGGCCGTCTGCGTCGCGACAAGACTGGCTGATCGGGAGGTTCCCCGGCCGATCAGCGCGTCAGTTCCATGGTACCGATGAGCTGCTCGCGGTCACCGTCATCCCGTTCACGACACCATCCTCATTGCCTCCTCGACGGACAACCGTGCACCACTCTCGAACACACCGACGAAACCGGAACCGAGAACCGCTTGTGCCGCTTCAGTAATTCGGTCCACATCACCCCGCTCGGCGGCGGGCAGCGGTGCGTCGACAGTTCGTCGCGCGGCATCGGCGGCGCCGAGCAGCAACGCGGCGGACTGCGGCGCACAAGTGCCCGCCAAACCCTCCAGCGACAGCGCGAAAGCACGCGGCTCATCGAGCATCCGCGCGTATTCCAAGCCCTGCAGGTGGTACGTCCGAGCCTGCACCAAATCGCCTCGCAGTTCGGCAACGAAACCGAGTTCCGCGTACAGCAGGTGATCCCCTGCCACCGAGGACACGTCGCGGTATTCGTCTCGGAGGCGGGTCAGGCGGTGTTCGGCGGCGTCGAGATCGCCGGAGCGGCGAGCGCCTAGCGCGAGGCCCATTTCGGCGTGGATCCGGCCGTAGGTGTAGCCGTGGTCGGACGCGATGCGCAGGGCTTGTTCGTGCAGTTCGCGGGCTCGCGGCCAGTCGCGTTCGAGCAGGGCCAGGCGGCCGAGACCGGACAGTCTCGCGGAGACTTCCGCTTGCAGGTCCAGTTCGCGCGCGATGGCGAGTCCGTCGTGCTGGCGGCGGGCGGCTTCGGCGTAGTCGCCCTTGATTTCGGCTAGCGCGGCCAGCGGCGGGATGGTCTGCATCTCGCCCCACCGGTCGCCGAGGCGGCGGAAGAGTTCGGCGCTGCGCAGGCCGTCCCGGCCGAGTGCTGCGAGATCTCCGCGGACCAGGCTGAGCATGGCGCGCAGGCCGAGCGCCGCGGCGACGCCCCACTCGTCGTCCCCAGCGGCGGCGAGGGCGCGCTCGTTCACCTCGTAGCTGGCGGTGATGTCGCCGACGCTGAACAAACTGTAGGCACGCAACCACAACGCGCGAACGCCGTCCGGGGAATCGGGCGGGGCTTGTTCGCCGGTCAGCAAAGCGAACGATCCATTGAGGACGGTTAGCTCCAGATCCGTTGCGGCGACCCGCAATACGGCCGACAGCATGCGTCGGCCTTCGGTGAGCCTGCCTCGTAGCAGCCACCACCAGGACAACGCTTTCGCCAGCCGAACCGCTTCGGCGGACGCTCGGCAGATCGCTTCGTCCAGGGCGGCGCGCAGGTTGCCCGCTTCGACGTCCAGCCGGGTGAGCCAAGTTCGTTGACCAGCGCCCCGCAGTTGCGCGTTCTCGGCGATTTCCCGGTAGTGGCGCAGGTGTCGTGCGCGTGTGGCGGCAGGGTCCGTCAGGTGTTCGACGGCATAGGCGGCAACGGATTCCAGCAGCCGGTATCGAACCCCGGCCGGTCCGTTCGTGACGGCGACCAGCGACCGGTCGACCAGCCGGAGCACGAGGTCGAACACGTCTCCCGCACAGACGGCTTCGGCGGCGGCGAGATCGAAGCTGTCCCGGTGCACGGCCAGTCTGCTGAGGACAGTCCGTTCGGGTGCGCTGAGCAGTTCCCAGCTCCAGTCGAGCACCGCGCGCAACGTTTGCTGCCGCGCCGGAGCGCCGCGTGATCCTCGGGTCAGGACGGCGAACCGGTCGTTGAGCCGGGCGGCCAGTTCCCGCACGCCCAGGCCGCGCACGCGAGTCGCCGCGAGTTCCAGCGCGAGGGGGAGACCGTCCAGGCGGCGGCAGATTTCGGTGATCGCGTCGAGGTCGCGCGCGAAATCCGGCGCGGAGGCGGTGGCGCGTTCGATGAACAGCCGCACGGCGTCCGCGGGCGGCAGCGGTGCTACCTCGAACACAGACTCGCCCGGCAGACCGAGCGGTTCCTGGCTGGTGGTAAGTATGCGCAGGTCACGGGTACCGCGCAGGAGTGCTTCGACGAGTTCGGCGGCGGCTTCGACGACGTGCTCGCAGTTGTCCAGGACGAGCAGCATCCGGCGGTCGCGCAGGGCTGTGGCGAGTCGTTGCGTCGGGGAGGCGGAGTCGACCGAGTCGCGGATTCCGAGCACGGCGGCGACTGCTTCGGCGAGGTCGGCGGCGGTGCCGCGGATGCCCGCGAACTCGACCAGCCACACGCCGTCTGGAAACTCGCCTCGTGAGTGCCTATCCCGGTTGGAACCGGCATAGGCACTCACAAGCCCCACTGCCAGCCGGGACTTGCCGACTCCGCCCGGCCCCGTCAACGTCACCAGCCGCGCCGACAGTCCGGCGAGCTGCTTGAGCGCCTCCTCCCGACCGATCAACGGCGTCAGCGGGCGGGGGAGATTCCCCCGCGGTTCGGCAGCCAGCGCGGGATCCTGCCGGAGCAGCGATTCGTACACCGCGCGCAGCTCCGGACTCGGGTCGACGCCCAGTTCCTCGGCGAGCCGAGTGCGGAGATCCGCATAGGAGGCAAGGGCTTCGCTCTGCCGTCCGCGCAGGTACAGCGCGCGCATCTGCGCCGCCCGCAACCCTTCCCGGAGCGGATTTCGCGCGATGACGTCCGTCAGATCGTCCGCGGCGGAGTAGTCGCCTGCTTCGACCTGCGCCGCAGCCTGCTCTTCCACCGCGGCCAACTGCAGTTCGGCCAGCCGGTGCGCGGCCGATCGCGCGAACTCCTCGTCGGCGAAGTCGGCGTACGCCTCGCCGCGCCACAGGCCCAGCGCTTCGGCGAATCGCTCCGCACGGGCCCGGGGATTCGCCGTCGCGCGAGCCTGGGTGACGAGGTCGCGGAACTGAATGGCATCGGAATGCCCGATCCGCAGCCGGTAGCCCGCCGGTTGCCGTTCGACGCCGTCCCGGCCGACGATCCGGCGCAGCTGCGACACCTTGGCCTGCAGCGCGCCGGCCGGTTTGCCGGGCGGACGGTCACCCCAGAGGTCCTGGACGAGCCGGTCCGCGGTGACCGGGCCGCCGTCGTGGGCCAGCAGGGCCGCGAGGAGCGTCCGCACTTTCGCCTCCGGCACGGTGACCAGCGCGCCTGTCTCGTCCCACACCGCGAGCGGGCCGAGCACCCCGAACCGCATCGCCTTGCTCCCGTCGCGCCAGCAGGTCACCGTCAGTCGATCGTAAGCATTCCCGAAGGCCCGGTCCGCACAGTGGGCGCATGAGCCCCACCTCAGCCGCCGTCGCGCCGACTCAGCGGCTTCCGCTTTTCGCGCTGCTGTCCCTCGCCACCGCGGTGTTCATCACCAGCCTCACCGAAACTCTGCCCGCCGGGCTGCTGCCCGCGATGAGCGGCTCGCTCGACGTCAGCGAATCGGCGACCGGCCAGACCGTCACCGTCTATGCGCTGGGCACCGTGCTGACCGCGATCCCGCTGTCCACCATCACCGCCGGTTGGCGACGCAAACGGTTGCTCCTGGCCGCGATGGGCGGATTCGCCGTGGCCAACACCGTCACGGCCGTGTCGTCGGAGTACAGCCTGACGATGGTCGCGCGGTTCGTCGCAGGCGTCGCGGCTGGTCTCGCGTGGGCGCTGCTGGCCGGTTACGCCCGACGCCTGGTCGCGCCCGCTCTTCAGGGTCGTGCCATCGCGATCGCCATGGCCGGCATCCCGGTCGCGCTGTGCCTCGGCGTGCCTGCCGGGACGTTCGTCGGCCAGCTCACCGGCTGGCGTACCGCGTTCCTCGCCATGACCGTGCTCACCCTGGTGCTGCTGGCCTGGATCGGCGCGGCGGTGCCCGACTTCCCTGGTCAGGCCGAGGGAGCGCGTCCGAAAATGCTTCCCGCGCTGCGCATCCCCGGGGTCGCGGCGGTCCTGTTCGTCACGCTGATGTTCGTGCTGGCGCACACCGTGCTGTACGCCTACCTCGCCACCTTCCTCACCGGCCTCGGCATGGGCGGCGACACCGACCTGGTCCTGCTGACGTTCGGCCTCGCTTCGATCGCGAGCATCTGGATCGTCGGCGCGCAGATCCACCGGCGGCTGCGGTTGCTGACGGTCCTCAGCGCGCTGCTGGTCGCGGTCGCCGCGGCGCTGCTCGCGACCGAACCCGCGCTGGTTTACGCCGCCGCCGCGCTGTGGGGTCTCGGCTGGGGCGGGGTGCCGACCTTGCTGCAGACCGCGGCCGGGGACGCGGGCGGCGAGTCCGCGGACACGGTCCAAGCGATGCTCGTGACGCTGTGGAACGCGGCGATGGCGGCCGGCGGCGTCGTCGGTGGGGTGCTGCTCGACGTCGCCGGCAGCGGTTCGTTCCCGTGGACCGTGCTGGTGCTGATGGCGCCGGTGCTGGCGGTCGTCCTGCTCGCGCGACGGCGCGGGTTCCCGGCCGCTGAGCGCACGTCGCCGTAGGCCCCGGACCCGGGAGCGGAAGCCGGGTAGTGGTACGTGAGGGGAACCCTGAGGGACTGAACTGCTCCCCGGGAGTTGGACTGGGAATCGAGTTCCGGCTTGCGGGGAGT
>NZ_JBHRWI010000001.1:0-154354 GCF_042647905.1 Amycolatopsis halotolerans | reverse complement strand
AACCGTGACCAACCACGCTTAAGTTCCTGGCATTGACTCTGATTCCCGCAGGGTTCCCTTCACGGCTTCTCAGGCGAGTTGTTTGCGCAGGTAAGCGATGTCGGCGGCCTGGCCATCGCCCGGCGTCTCGACGACCACCGGCGCGCCCGCCTGGCGCACGACCTCGGCGAGCAGCTCCGGTTCGATGGTGCCGTCGCCGTCGACCACCGACGCGTGCCGGTCGCGGTTGGAGCCGTGCTCGTCGCGGGAGTTGTTGCAGTGCACCAGGTCGATCCGGCCGGTGATGGCCTTGACCTTCTCCACCGCGGTCGCGAGATCCCAGCCCGCCGCGTAGGCGTGGCAGGTGTCGAGGCAGAAGCCCGCGCCGAACTCGCCGACCTTGTCCCACAGCCGGGCGATCACGTCGAGCTCGCGGGTCATCGCGTTGTCACCGCCCGCGGTGTTCTCGATCAGGATCGGCACCGCGAAGCCGCCCTTTTCCGCCTCGCGCTCGAAAAGCTTGCGCCAGTTGACCAAGCCCTCCTCGACGTCGTCGCCCGCGCCGACGTGCCCGCCGTGCACGATCAGGCCCTTCGCGCCGATCGCGGCGGCCCCGTCGGCGTGCTGGGTGACGTTCTTGCGGGACGGGATGCGGATCCGGTTGTTCTTGGACGCGACGTTGATCAGGTACGGCGCGTGGATGAACACCTCGACCGGGGAGGCCTTGATCTCCTCGCCGTGCGGATGCGGTTTCGGTGCCTTCCACCCCTGCGGGTCGGAGAGGAAGAACTGGACGACGTCGGCTTCTCGCTCGGCGACGGCGGCCAGCGGATCGTCGTCGCGGACATGGGCGCCAATCTGCATGCCCTGACGCTACTACCGGGCGAATCTCCCCCTTCCGCCCGAGTTGGTGACGCTCGTGGAGTACCGTGAGCGCGTTCCGTGATCCATTCGGAGTGAGCACATCGGGGGAGGAAGGCATGCGGAAGCGCGCTGGACGGATGACCGCATTGGGGGTCGCGCTCGCGGCGCCGCTGCTGTCCGCGGTTCTCGCCTTTCCCGCCACCGCCGCCGCGGATCCCAGCCCCACCGTGAGCGGCGACTGCGAATCCACCCTGCAGAACGGCAAGAACGGCAACGGCCTCGCGCTCGACGCGGGCGCTCCGCTCAACGCGCCGAACCGGCTCACGATCGGTCTCGATTCGAAGGCCAAGCAGACCGACGGCAACAACACGTTGCTCAACGTCCCGGTCGGCGATGTCGCGCGCACGCTGGGCGTCGGCGAGGTCCCAGCTGTTGGCGACACGGCCGCGAAGGACACTTGCCCGATGGTGCAAGCCGCGGCGAACGGTGTCGGCAACGCGACCCAGGGCCTGGTCGGAGGTCTGCCGAACATCCCGCCGCCGACACCGAAGCCACCGCCGGGCCCCACGCCCCACCCGCCAGCTCCGCCGTCCCCGGCTCCCGGCCCAGGCGGCCCAGGCCAGCCCGTCCCCGGCGGCGACACGCTCGGCCCGGTGACCTCGGTCGGCGGACTCTCCGGCCTCGACTCGGTGTCCGGCATCTTCTCCGGAGCCGCGATGCTCCCGGCGAGCTTCGTGCAGGCCCCGCTCGTCACCCAGGTCGTCCCGGGCCAACTGCCGCAGCCGGACCAGGTGCCGACGGTCGACGCGAAGAAGTCCGGCACCGCCGAGGCGCTGCCCGCGGCCAACCCGCCCGCCCGGCTGCCGCTGCTGATCGCCGTGCTGGCGCTCGCGATGGTGGCCGCCGCGCTGGTGCGCGCGTGGCTGCGCCGCAAGCCCGCCTGATATTGACTCTCAGTAGCGCCCGCTTCCACCCGAATGCCTGACGTCGGAGGGGAGGCGGGCGTTACTCGTCTTCGTTACCGTCGTTGTCCTCAGCAAGGCAGGTACAACGGACGCGGCGAAAGGGTCGACGGCCATGCAGCAGCACCGGGCACGGAGGGCAACCGCAGTGGGCGCCGCCGCTCTCGTCCTGGCCGGCTCCGCCGCGCTCGCCGCACCAGGCACCGCGTCGGCAGGCACTCTGACCGCGACCTGCGGTTCCACCATCACCGCGCATCCCGGAGACCACGTCCAGGCGACCACCCCGCTGCTCGGCATCCCGATCGACCTCGGCATCGTCGGCCAGGTCTCGGGCGTGCTCACCGGCACCATCAACGCGATCCTCGGCACGGTCTGCAAGGTCACGGTGAACGTGGTGAACACCGTCGTCGCGCCGGTCCCGGTGATCGGCGCGCCCGCCGCGAGCGCGGTCAACGGCGCGGTCGCGGGCGGCACGAACACGCTCCAGCAGGGCGTCGCCGCGGCAGGCCAGGCCTTCAGCGGCGGCCAGCCGGGCAAGCAGAACCCGGGCCCGAACCCGCAGCAACCGCCGTCCGGCAGCAATGGCGGCAACCCGCAGCAGGGCGGCTCGCCGGGGCAGCAATCCCAGATGCCGGGCTCGAACAGCCCGGTCCTCGGCGACTACAGCGGCGGCGGGGCCGCGCCGTTCTCGGCTTTCCTGCCGAATTTCAGCAATTTGTCGTACGGCTACAGCACCGGATACGCGCCGATGCGCGATTACAGCGGCATCCCGATGGCGATGGCCGGATTGTTCAGCCCGTCGCCCTCGCTGCGGTACGGCAGCCAGATCCCGGGTTACGCGCCGCAGTACGGCGTTTCCAACCCGGACGGCGCCTCGGGCGGCGACCGCACGATCCAGAACGCCGGTAATGCCGAAGCATTGCCTGGCACCGGCGGCAACCACACGAACGGGTTGGACTGGCCAGTTCTGGTGGCAGTTTTGGCACTCTCCGGAGTCAGCGCGGGCCTGGTCCGAACCTGGGTGCTCCGCCGAATGGCCGCTACGAGTTAGCCCGCCCCGCCCCACCACCACCCTCAGTCGAGCGGCTTCGCCGCGCTGTTGTCACTGCGCCAGTATCTTTACCGGAGTCCACTCGTTGTCCCAGATGCGACGAATCATGCCCACGGACCCCGGAGGATAGTGCTCGTGCGGAAACTCCCCACCTGGAAGCGAACCCGTCGAGCACTCACCGTCACCGCTCTCGCCGCCCTCTTCACCGGCGGCACGTTCCTGGGCGCGGGCTCCGCGTCCGCGGCGACCACGCTCGCGAACCAGTGCAAGGGCACGGTCACCGGCGGCATGGGTGATTCGGTCGCCGTGCCCGGTTCGGCGGTCAAGGAGATCGTCCGCCAGTCGGCCAAGGACCAGGTCAACTTCTGGCGCTTGGCCACCGTCTGGCCGGACGCGCTGGCGAACGACATCGCGAACAAGGGCAACCTGCAGGTCGGCACGATCCCGAACGCCGCGGGCGGCACGGTCAGCGGCGACGCGATCGGCCAGGTCGTCTCGGACGCGCTGAAGAACGAGTGGGGCATCGGCCTGCTGCCGGACACCAAGACCAAGGTGCTGAACGGGATCCGCAGCGGGGTCGCGTCCGCGTGCGGGCTGACCACGATGGCGAACAACTACCAGGCGCCGTCGTCCTCGAGCTCCTCGTCGAACGGCGGCGCCCAGTCGAACGGGAACTCGCCCGCGCAGAACGGCGGCGGCAACCCGCTCGGCGACTACCAGCCGGGCTCGACCGGGATCGCCCCGCCGCGCGACTACGGCAACATCCCGACCGCGAGCCCCGGCAACCCCGGCGTGCTCGGCACCGCGATCGCCCCCGGCGCGCGCTACGGCACGCTGCCCGGTTCCGGCGCGCTGCCGCAGCAGCCCTCGGCCGGACAGGACCCGCAGGGACAGCAGGGCCCGGACATCCGCAACGCGGGCAACGCCGAATCGCTGGCGAGCCAGGGCCGGCCCTCCGACGTCCAGCTGCCGATGCTGCTCGCGGTGATCGTGCTGGCCGGCGTCACCGCCGGGCTGGTCCGCACCTGGGTGCTGCGCCGCGTCAGCTGACCCGCCGGACGGGACTGTCGTACCCGCCGGGTACGCTTACCTGGACAAACCCTCCTGTCACGGAATCCGCCGTGACCGCGAGCCCATAGGAGGTGAGTGGTTATGTCACGCCATTACGAGGTAATGGTCATCCTGGACCCGACGCTCGACGAGCGTACGGTCGCGCCCACGCTGGACAACTTCCTCAACGTGATCCGCACTTCGGGCGGAAGCGTCGAGAAGGTCGACGTCTGGGGCCGCCGTCGCTTGGCGTACGAGATCAAGAAGAACGCCGAGGGCATCTACGCGCTGCTGGACCTGAACTCGACGTCCGAGGCCGTCAAGGAACTGGACCGCCAGCTGTCGCTGCAGGAAACCGTGCTGCGCACCAAGGTCATGCGCCGCGAGGTCAAGGCCGCGGCCAAGCCCGCGCCCGCCAAGGCCTGATCCGAGCCCGATCCGAAGGGACGCCATCCGTGGCTGGAGACACCGTCATCACCGTGGTCGGGAACCTGACGTCCGACCCGGAGCTGCGCTTCACCCCGTCCGGTGCGGCGGTCGCGAACTTCACCGTCGCGTCCACCCCGCGCACGCTCGACCGCCAGAGCGGCGAGTGGAAGGACGGCGAGGCGCTGTTCCTGCGCTGCAACATCTGGCGGCAGGCGGCGGAAAACGTCGCCGAGTCGCTCACGCGGGGCGCCCGCGTGGTGGTGCAGGGGCGGCTGAAGCAGCGGTCTTTCGAGACCAAGGAAGGCGAGAAGCGCACCGTCGTAGAGCTCGAGGTCGACGAGATCGGCCCCTCGCTGCGCTACGCGACGGCGAAGGTCAACAAGGTCAGCCGCGGTGGCGGCGGCGGTGACTTCGGCGGCGGTGGCGGCGGCTTCAACGGCGGCGGAGGCGGCGGCAACCGCGGCGGCGGAGGCGGCAACAGCGCGCCCGCCGACGACCCGTGGGGCTCGGCCCCGGCAGCCAGCAGCGGCGGCGGAGGCTTCTCCGACGAACCCCCGTTCTGATCTCATCTCTTTCTAGAATTCCAGGAGTACACCAGTGGCCAAGCCACCCATTCGCAAGCCCAAGAAGAAGGTCTGCGTGTTCTGCAAGGCCGAGAAGAAGGGCCGCCCGGAGACCATCGACTACAAGGACACCAACCTGCTGCGGAAGTACATCTCCGACCGCGGCAAGATCCGTGCCCGTCGCGTCACCGGCAACTGCAGCCAGCACCAGCGCGACATCGCCATCGCGGTGAAGAACTCGCGCGAGATGGCGCTGCTGCCCTACACGTCCACCGCGCGCTGAGGGGAGCCGTAGTCATGGCGAAGATCATTCTCACCACCGACGTGGCGAACCTCGGCGGCCCCGGCGACATCGTCGAGGTCAAGGACGGATACGCCCGCAACTACCTGCTGCCGCGCGGCTACGCCATCGTGGCCAGCAAGGGCGCGGAGAAGAACGTGCGCACGATCCAGCGCGCACAGGAATCCCGCCGCATCCGCGACCTCGACCACGCCAAGGAAATCAAGGCGACCCTCGAGGGCCTCGGCGCGATCCAGCTGACCGGCAAGGCCGCGGCGGGCTCGAAGAAGCTGTTCGGCTCGATCACCGCCGGCGAAATCGTCGACGCGATCAAGGCCCAGGGCGGCCCGCTGCTCGACAAGCGCGTCCTCGACCTGCGCGACCACATCAAGACGGTCGGCAAGCACTCGGTCAACGCCCGCCTGCACCCGAACGTGAAGGTGGACCTCCGTCTCGAGGTCAAGGCCGTGGCCGCGAACTGACGCTCGCGTCTTTTTCCGCGAACCGCCCCCGGGGACTTTTCCCGGGGGCGGTTTCGTTTCGTCCCGGCCGCAGGTTCCCAGGTCAGGCGCACTCGGCCAACTTGCGAACACCGAGCGGGAACCAACTCGCGTGCGTTAACATCCAAGGTGCTGATCTCGCTGGGGAAGAGCGAGGCGTGGGTTATAAGGGGGCCAGCGAGATGCCTGAAGGAACACCCGCATCCAACGCGAACGCAGGGACTCAGGTTCCTCCAGTTCCGCCGATCATGGTGGGCAGCTACGGCAAGGCCGGCGGCTACAAGTTCACCGAGGACGAGGTCGACTCAGTCATCAAGCAGTGGCAAGACCTGCTCGGCGACCTGGTCAAGGACCGCACGCACGCCATCGTCATCGCCGGGGTAAAACCGCCCGCCGACGAAGTGGCCAGCCATACCTTCGTCAACCAGGGTTCCAACCCGTCCGGGCAAAGCCTGCTGGACGAGCACGAAAAGATGGTCACCTACACCCAGAACTTCATCGACGCGCTCACCGCGGCGAAGAAGAAGATCAGCATTACCGAGCTGCACAATGCCGAAGACATGAAGAAGCAGACACAGAGTGGGCTCTGATCAGCACATGCCAAAACACATCGCGCGGCTCGCCGCCGGCACTGTCGTCGCCCTCAGCTTGCTGACCGCCTGCAGCGGCGGGACCGGCGGCACTGCTGAACCCCCCGCGTCCGGCACCCCCGGCCCGACGAGTTCCGACAACTCGTCGGGCAACGGCGTACCGAAAGTCCCGGCACCGCTCCCGACTGAGAAGCTGCTCGCCGATCCGTGCTCTGTCCTCAGCGACGACGACGCCAAAACGCTCGGTCTCGCCTCGCCCGGGAAGCTCAACGACATCACGCCACGCGGATGCGACTGGCAGTCCTCGGACCCGGAGCTCAAGGCGAACGGGATCACCCTCGCGCCGATCCCGCAGAACAAAAACGGCCTCGCCGACACCTACTCGATGAAGCCGAGCCAGGCTTACTTCGAGCCGACCGAGATCGGTGGCTATCCCGCGGTTTTCGCGTCTCCGAAAGACTCGCGCAAGACTGGCGCGTGCGCTGTCGTTGTCGGCGTCACCGATCAGCTCGCCGTCATCATCGCCGACGGAATTACGAAGGGCAAGAACTACGACAACCCGTGCGAGCCGCTGACCAAGATCGGCGCCGCGATGATCAACCACCTCAAGACAGCTTCTTGATCGCCACACGGCTCTAGCAGGCCCGGAAGGAAGATTCTCATTATGGGGAATGAGGACAACAGCACTGGCAGCACCCTGAAGAACACCGCTAAGGGTGCGGTAGTCGGCGCCGCCTACGGTGCCGTGCTCGGGCCGGAAGGGGCAGTGGTCGGCGGCGTAGTCGGCGGCTTGGTGGGTGCGGCATCCAGCATCTTCAGCGGCGGACCGCACGCCGAACACGTCCAAGCGAACGTCGGTGGCGGGTCAATCGACGCGTACACGATTTACGACAAGATCAGCAAAGGCAACACCGGCTCGCTCGACGGCGGCAGGGGCGCAGCCGACACGCTTCAGAAGCTGCACTCCGGTCGCTCTCAGCAGATCGATGCGCTGAACAACAAGATGAACAGCGCTTGGCAGGGCAACAGCGCCGGCGCGGCCCAGTCGGGCGCGAATGCGCTCAAGATCTGGCACGACGACTCCGCCAACAATCTTGGCAAGAGCCAGACCTTCATGACCAACCAGGTCGACGCGTTCCACGACGTGCACGGGAAGGTCCAGAAACTGGACCAGAACCCGCCCGAGATGAAGTGGTACGACCACCAGCCGTTCAGCGACAAAGACGACGAGATCGACAAGTACAACAAGGACAGCCAGACGAACGTCCAGGCTTACACCGCGTACTACGGTTCGAGTTCCCAGAACGCCGGCGGGATGCCGCAGTACAACGTCTGGCAGGGCAACAACATTTCTGACGGCGGCACCGACCCCGGCAAGTACGGCGGCGGTCCCGGCACCGGCCCCGGCGGCAGCGGCGGCTTCACCGGCGGGCCGGGCGGTGGCGGCGGCGGCTTCACCCCGCCGAAGACGGGCACGCCGAAGTTCACCCCGCCGGGCGGCGGCAACAACACCCCGCCCAAGTACACCCCGCCCAAGTACACCCCGCCGGGCGGTCCCGGCGGTCCCGGCGGGCCTGGCAAGTTCACCCCTCCTGGCGACGGCACGACGACCTCGGGCTGGACGCCGCCTACGACCGACCCGTCGAAGTTCAGCCCGAGCACCTTCGGCCCGAGCACCTTCGGCCCGGGCGGCGGAGGCGGCTTCGGGCCTGGCGGCTCCGGAGGAGGCAGCGGTGCCGGCGGCGCGGGCTTCGGCCCCGGCGGATTCGGCGCGGCGGGCTTCGGCCCCGGCGGTGCCGGTTCCGGCGCGATGGCCGGCGAGGCCGGCGGTGCGGGCGCGGGCGGAATGCGCGGCGGCGGTGCCGCTGGCGGCGGCGCGGCAGGCAAGGCCGGTGCGTCCGGGATGGGCGGCATGGGCGGCGGAGCCAAGGGCGGCAAGGGCCAGGAAGACGAAGAGCACCAGACCAAGTACCTGCTGGAAGAAGACGGCAACGACATCTTCGGCTCGGACCAGATGACCGTTCCGCCGGTCATCGGTGAATGAGGCTCGGCGACGTGATCACTCTCGACCGTCCGGTTTCCTTCACTGCCTACACCCTGTGCAACCTGATCCGGCGACGCGGCGCGGAGCCGCACAAGATCATCGGCGAGACCGCCGCGTTCTACGTGCCGGAGGACCAGCGCAAGCTGGACGAGCAGGTCAACGCGGGGCTTCAGCAGGCCGGGCTGATGGGCCCGCGGGGGATGGACCGCGATCTGCTCGCGCTGATCGATTCCATCTCCCATCCGCATTTCGAGTACTACGGCTGGTTCGACGGCCAGTTCGACGACGGCAGCCCGGCCAACTTCTCCGCTCTGGTGGGCAGTGGCAACGGCGGCGGTTTCGGACTGGTCCGGGCCGGCGGGCAACCGACGCTCGCCGTCACCCGGCAGCGGCCGGAACGGCTCCTCGAGACCTTCCTCGACATCATCCCGACCGCGCGAACGCCTCCTGGGCAGGCGCTGCTTGTCGACCGCAAGGAATTCGAGTCCGGGAAGGCCAACGACTCCGCTGAACCGCGGAGTTCGATCATGGTCACCGACCAGGGCCGGAACCACCAAGCCTCCCCGCTGAAGGAGATTCAGCGGATCATGCAGGCGCCGCGCATCGGCAATGGCACGTTGTACGTCGCCGCCCGGACATCGAGCGGCACCCGCAGGCGGATTCCGAAGCCGATCAACTTCGTCGACATCGCCGAAGGGCGCTGGCTCATGGAGGAGCGACCGGGGCGCGAGTCCATTCTCGTGTACACGCCCTGGTCGAGGCAGGCGGTCTCCGAACGGCTCCGGCAGGCGCACAGCGCCTTGGGCTGAGCACCCCGAGCGTTACTCCGGGTGGGGTTCCCGGCACGGCACCGCGAGGTGTCCGGCCGGTGAACCTCGCCCGGTTTCGCGTTTGCACGCGGTTAACCTGCGCTTTTGCCCGATCGCTCACTGTGCGCAGTCATCGAGTAGGCCACGTGGGGAATTCTCCTTCGTTCAGCCCATCGGGTCGGTGATCTACCGTGCGTAGCAACCATCCACAGGGCAGTGGACCAACCCGGGTGCGACACGCCGAAGAACCAGTTCGACACGACACGCCGAACGAGTTTTCGCGGAGTTCTCCACAGTCTCTGCACAGGGCTTGACCTGCGGGTTCAGTGAAGCCGATCTGCACTGTCCCCACTTTGTCCACAGGCTCACGGATACCTGTGATTCGTTGCCCCCAGTCATCCACAAGTTATCCACAGCACGGTCAACACCCGGGTTTGCGCTCGTCCTTCCGGGGGACCTAGCGTGCGTTCGCGCCCAGTACTCCCGGTGGCTCCGCGTGGCGGTCACCGGCGAGGGGAACCGCCCGGTCCATCATCGAAGTGAACCGGACGGGCGGGTGGGAAAGCCGGGCCGACTCCGGCATACTCGAACAGGTGTTCGCCTGTGCTGGCCTCTGCGCGAGGCGGCGGGCGGACGCGGTTCGGCACAGGACAGGCGCACGCGAGACGACGGGGCCAGCCGGGACGACGGCGGGGCGAGGGGAGGTGTCCGGGCAGTGGCGGTGACCGATGACCGCGGTCCGGCGTACGCGGAGTCCGATCCGGGTCCGAGCGACCCCGGCCCCGGCGGGTTCGACCGCCAGCCGCCGCAGGACATCGCGGCGGAGCAGTCCGTGCTCGGCGGCATGCTGCTGTCGAAGGACGCGGTCGCCGACGTCATCGAAGCGCTCGGCCCCGGCGATTTCTACCGGCCCGCGCACCAGGCCGTGTACGACTGCATCCTCGATCTCTACGGCCGCGGCGAACCGGCGGACCCAATCACCGTGGCGGCCGAGCTGGAACGGCGCGGCGAACTCGGCCGCGTCGGCGGGGCGCCGTACTTGCACACGCTCATCGCGACCGTGCCCACCGCGGCCAACGCGGGCTACTACGCGGAGATCGTCTCCGAAAAGGCGGTGCTGCGCCGCCTCGTGGAAGCGGGCACGCGCATCGTCCAGTACGGCTACGGCGCGGCCGCGGCCGACGGCGCGAACATCGACGAGGTCGTCGACCGCGCACAGGCCGCGATCTACGACGTCACCGAACGCCGCACGAGCGAGGACTACGTCGCGCTGGAGGACCTGCTCCAGCCGACCATGGACGAGATCGACGCGATCGCCTCGCGCGGCGGGCAGTCCCAGGGCATCCCGACCGGGTTCGCCGACTTCGACGAGCTGACCAACGGCCTGCACCCCGGCCAGATGATCATCGTCGCGGCCCGACCCGGTGTCGGCAAGTCGACTTTGGGGCTGGACTTCGTCCGCTCGGCGTCCATCAAGCACGGCCTGACCAGCGTCATCTTCTCGCTGGAAATGAGCCGCACCGAGATCGTGATGCGCATGCTGTCGGCCGAGGCGAAAATCCGCCTGGCCGACATGCGAGGCGGCAAGATGTCCGACGACGACTGGACGCGGCTGGCCCGCCGGATGAGCGAGGTGTCCGAGGCCCCGCTGTTCGTCGACGACTCGCCGAACATGACGATGATGGAAATCCGGGCGAAGGCCCGCCGACTCAAGCAGCGGCACGACCTGAAGCTCGTGGTCGTCGACTATCTGCAGCTGATGACGTCCGGCAAGCGCGTCGAATCGCGGCAGCAGGAAGTGTCGGAGTTCTCCCGTCAGCTGAAGCTGCTGGCGAAGGAGATCGAGGTGCCGGTGATCGCGATCTCCCAGCTGAACCGTGGTCCGGAACAGCGAACCGACAAGAAGCCGATGCTGTCGGACCTGCGTGAATCCGGCTCCCTGGAGCAGGACGCGGACATCGTCATCCTGATCAACCGCCCGGACGCCTGGGAACGCGACGACCCGCGAGCCGGGGAAGCGGACCTGATCCTGGCGAAGCACCGTGCCGGCCCGACGAGCACGATCGTGGTCGCACACCAGCTGCACTACAGCCGGTTCGCCGACCTCGCCCACGACTGACGCGTGGTCCGGTTCGCCTCAGCATCGGGCGAATCGGTGCAGGACGTCGAGCACGGCTGGGGCGAGGGTGCTCGGGTGGTCGGCGTCGTGCAGCAGGTGATCCACTCCGGGCAGCGGCATCCGGCCTGGTCCGCTGACGTGCGCGCGGCGTAGGGCGGCGGTCAGGGCGTCCGTTGTGGTGCAAGGGACTTGGGCGTCGTTCGTGCCGCAAGTCAGCAGTACCCGGGTCCCCGGTCGCAGGGATGCTGCGGTGTCCGGCGGATAGACGGCATCGTCGCTATCCACGAAGCGGCTGTTCTGTCCTTGGAAGGCCTTGAAGAGTTGCGCGACGGCGGGCGGCAGGCCGGTGGTGTCGACCGGTCGATGTTCGCGCACGGCGGTGACGGCGGCGTCGATCGCCGCGTCGATCGAGTGCTGTTGTTCCGGGGTGAGCTGGCCCTGGCGGACAGCCTCGGCGATCTGGGCGTGTAGTTGCAGCGCGACCAGGTCCAGCAGGCGGATCGCCTGCGGTTGCAGCAGTGCCAGACCGGTCGGGCGCGGGCGGGCGGTGCCGCCGAGCAGCAGCGCGGTCATCGCGCCTTCGCTGTGCCCGACGACGGTCAGCGCGTGCGGGTTGGTCTCCGGCTGGTCGCGCAATGACTCGTAGGCAGCCTTTGCCTGACGGACGAACGCCGGATAGTCCAGTTTTTCCGGGTGGTCGCGATAAGCGCCGAGCCCGGTGCGACCGGTGCCGTACTTGTCGAACCGCAGCGTGGCGACCCGGTCGTGGTCGAGTGCGTCGGCGACCTGCGCCAAGGTGTTCGGGGACGTGTGCGCTTGGTTGCCGTCGCGGTCGGTCGGTCCGCTGCCGGGCAACAGCAATGCGGCGCGCAGCCGTTGCCCGGTGTGGTGTGCGGGAACGTGCAGGGTGCCGTACGTCGTCGTCCCGTCGACAGTGAAGACGATCTCGCGGTCGGCGGCGGGCACGAGGCTGACCGGGGCGGCTGTCACGCCGGCCAACGACAGCACGACGGCGGTGAGGTGGGTGAACATCGGCTCACCGCAAGGCGTTCTCGACCAGCGCGACGGTCGCGCGGGGGTCGTCGACCTGGACGACCAGGCGGGCGTAGCGCTCGTCGGCCAGTTCGAGCACGACGGCCTTCGACGGGTCCTTGACGTCCCAGAAGACCTTTTCGCCGTCGAGGTGGAACGTGCCCGCCGTGATCACGCCGGGCACGTGGGCGCCCGGCGCGCGGATTCCCTTGGGGTCGGCGGCGATACCGGGGTCCGCGGTCGCGCCGCGGACGTGGTCCAGCGGGATGGTCAGGCTGCTCTTGAAGGCCCAGAGCTTGTCGAGACCTTCGATCACGACAACGAGGTCGTCGCCGTCGATGGAGACCAGTGCCATTTCTGTTTTCCTTGTCAGTTAAGGGGATCGAGGTGTTGAGTCAGCGCGACGGCGGCACCGTCGGGGTTGCCGCGCAGGCGGAGGCCCAATGCGGCAGCCGTTAGGGCGGCGGCCAGTTCGGTGGAGATGTCGAGCGCGTCGGCGATTGCCTGGTCGAGCGAGGCCAGAGCCGCAGTCACTTCAGCGGCCACCTCCTCGTCGGCCGGTGCTCGTTCGACCACCGCGAGCAGGAGCAGGCCGAGGTCGGCCGAACTGACCAATCGCAGCACGGTCGCGGAATCTGTTGCCGCGGCGAGCTTTTCGGCCAGTGGGCGGAGGTCGTCGGCGAGGTGGCGGCGCAGGGCGACCAGATAGAGGCCGCGTTTGCTGCCGAACGTCTTGTAGAGGCTGTTGCGGTGCACGCCGAGGTGGGTGACGAGGTCGTCGACAGAAACCCCGTCGTACGCGCGGCCGCCGAACAACCCCACGGCGGCGCGCACCACCTCGTCCTCGTCGAACGCCCTTCGCCTGCCCATGCCTCGACTATAGGATTTTGGGGAATGATCAGTCAAGAACGATCGTTCCCCAAAAGTGAGTCACGAAGCGGGCTGCCACTCCGCGACCAGGTCCAGCAGTCCGGGGAAGCGTGCGTTGAGGTCCTCCATGCGCACCCGGCTGCGGCGTTCCAGCCCGTATTGCCGCTGGCGCAGGACGCCCGCCTCGCGCAACGCCTTGAAGTGATGAGTCAGCGACGACTTCGGGCGGTCGAAGCCGAACCAGCCGCACGGATGGTCGTAGGCCTCGCGTTCCAGCAGGAGTTTTCGCACGATCGTCAGCCGCAGCGGGTCGCTCAGTGCGCCTAGGACGATTTCCAGCCGCAGGTCTTCTCGCGCCGGTTCGGGGAGGGCCGGCGGGAGTTCGACGGGCGGGGCATCCGGGTCGGTCACCGAGGACGAGCGCATGTCTTCATTCAACCACTCCAGTACGAGATTAGTCGAACTACTGCTAGGTTCGAAGAGTAGTTCGACTAATCTCGTACTGGAGGACCCATGGCCGTCGTCGCACCCTCGCGGGTCGGCAGTCCTTGGCTTGCCGCTTGGCCGGTCACCGCAGTGTTCGTGCTTTCGAACGCGCCGACCCCGCTGTACGTGCTGTGGCAGCACCGGCTCGGGTTCTCCTCCGGCACGCTCACGGTGATCTTCGCGGCCTACATCGCCGGGTTGCTGGCAGCGCTGCTCGTGGCGGGGCGCGCGTCGGATCGGCTCGGGCGTAAACCCGTTGTGCTGCCTGGGGTTTTGCTCGCGCTCGTCGCTTGCGGGTTGTTCGCGGTCGCGACGTCGGTGCTCGCGTTGGCGGTCGCGCGGTTGCTGGCGGGGATCGCGGTCGGCATCACGGTGTCGGCGGGGATGGCGGCGGTGGTTGACGTCGGCGGACGCGAACGTGCGAGGACCTCGACGCTCGCGGCGTCTACCGCGATGGTGTTCGGGGCCGGGCTCGGGCCGTTGCTGGCCGGGGCGCTGTCGGAGACACTGCCGGGGCCGACGGTGACGATCTTTGTGGTTGCGGCCGTGCTTCTGCTCAGTGCGGCCGTCGTGGTGATCCGGTTGCCGCTGCGGCGTCCGGTCGATTCCGGTGCGGGCGGTTGGGTCCGGGTTCCCGCAGTGCCGCGGGAGCAGCGCAAGTACGTCGTGCTGGGGATCGCGGTTTTCGCACCGGGGATCACGTCGACGTCGTTCGTGCTTTCCCTCGGACCGGCGTTGCTGGCCAGCGTGCTCGGCACCAGCAATCGCCTGCTCGCCGGGGCGACCGCGTTCGTCATGTTCGGCGCGGCGACTGCGGTTCAGTTCGCGGCGAAGCGGCTCGAGGTCCGTGCCATCCTGCTCGCCGGTGCGGCGGCGGGCGTCGCCTGCATGGCCGCGTTGCTGGTCGCCGTGCACGCGCAGTGGATCGCGGCCATCGTCGTGACCGCTGTGCTCGCGGGTGCCGCGCAGGGACTCGGCCAACTCGGCGGGCTCACCCTGATCAGCACCCACGTGCCTGAGCGGAGGCGCGCCGAGGCCAATGCTTTGGTCAATTTCGGCGGCTACCTTCCGGCGGCGCTGCTGCCGGTCGGCACCGGATATCTCAGTGACGCCCTCGGAATCGCCACTGGGACAACGGTTTTCGCTGCGGTTCTCGCACTTTCCGCACTGACTGCTGGCGGAATCGTGTGGCGGTCGGCCCGCTAACAGTCAGGAACGGCCGCCTGGTTGCCAGTAGTGCACCTCGATCGCGGCATAGTTCTCCGCGGTAAGGATTCCGCGGGCCGCGTCGGCATCGGCGGCTTGCACCAGCGCTGCGGTGCCGAGCCAGGCGGTGCCGTCGTCGGACCACAGCGGGCCGTAGGAGATCAAGGACTCCGTGGCGGACGGCTCGAGGTCGACGGCGGGGCCGGAACCCAAGCCCAGCACCAAATACAGGTTGGCCGCCTCCGGATCACCGGGGAATTCCCACATGGTGCGGCCGAGAACGTCGTCCCAGCGGCGGATCAGGACGTCCCGGTAGGCGCCGGCCTGGTAATTCGGTTCCGCGAAAGCGAATTCGCGGACGGCGGCGACGTCCGGGAGGTCGACGATGTGCACGCTGCCGGTCGGAGTTTCGCCGTCCAGGGTCGGGCCGCGGGCGATCAGCTCGAAACCGTCCATATAGGACCAATGCGCTTCGATCAGCTCGGCGCGCAACGCGGCGGAGCCGGGGCGGTCGCGGTGATAGCAGAAGAACTTCACCAGAGGAGTCTCCCGCATCCAGCAGGCCGCCGAGGACGAATTAGCCAAGTCCTCGAACCAGGCGTACGGTAGTAGTTGAACTTTCAAACACTCGGAGGCAGTCATGGCGAACCGCACGCCGGTCCTGTACCTGAGCCACGGTGCGCCGCCGCTCGCCGACGACGCGACGTGGACTCGGCAGCTCGCCGAATGGTCCGCTGACCTGGCCAAACCTCGCGCGATCCTGGTTGTTTCGGCGCACTGGGAGGAAGCTCCGCTGACGCTCGGGGCGACCACGACGGTCCCGCTCGTCTACGACTTCTGGGGCTTCCCCGAGCACTACTACCAGGTCAAATACGCCGCGCCGGGTGCTCCGGAGCTGGCCGCGCAGGTGCGCAAGCTGCTGCATTCGACCGAAACCCCGGTGCACGACGCCCCGGACCGCGGCCTCGACCACGGCGCGTACGTCCCGCTGGTGGAGATGTTCCCCGACGCCGACGTCCCGGTGCTGCAGATTTCCATGCCCTCGCTCGACCCGCGGGCGCTCTACGACCTCGGCCGCAAGCTCGCTCCGCTGCGCGACGAGGGCGTGCTGATCATCGGCAGCGGATTCTTCACCCACAACCTCCGCGCGATGCAGGAAGTCAACGGCGTCAACGGAAACCCGCCGGGATGGTCCGCGGAATTCGACCACTGGGGCGACGAGGTGCTGCGCGCCCGCGACCTCGACGCATTGCTCGATTTCCAGCACAAGGCCCCCGCCGCCGCGATGGCGCACCCGCGCATCGAGCACTTCGCGCCGCTGTTCGTGTCGCTCGGCGCCAGCTCGGCCGAGGGCGAAGGCCGCACAGTGATCGACGGTTTCTGGCACGGCCTGGCGAAGCGGTCGCTCGAATTCTCCTGACCCAGCACACAAAAAACGGGCCCGGAAGCACTTGGCTTCCGGGCCCGCCCGGGGTTATCCCCGGTTCGCTTCAGGCGAAGCGGTTCACTTCTTGAAGATGCCGGTCACCTTCGCGGCCAGCTTCTGGAACGCACCCAGCGGGCCGGTCGCGTCACCGATCGCCGGCACGGCCGGAGCGGTCGGCATGGCGGTCGGCAGCGTCGTCGGGGCGCCCGGAACGGCGGGCACCGCGGCGAAGGAGGGCAGCTGGCCCAGCGTCGGCAGCGAGGTCTTCACCGGCAGCTGAGCGGGAACGGCCGGCACCGCCGGAACGTCCGCGCGCTCGGCACCCGCACCCGGCAGAGCCGGAACGCCGGGCAGAGCCGGAGCCGACGGCAGGTGGATGCCGTTCTGCAGCCCGGAAACCGAAGGCAGCGCCGAAGCACCCTTCAGCTGGTTGAGCTGGTTCAGCGCGGACAGTCCGCTGACCTGCGGCACGTCAGCACGCTGGGTGCCCGGCAGGGCCGGGGCGGGCAGCGTGGTGGCGGTGGGCAGGCTGCCCAGGCCCGGCAGCGCCGGGGCCGACGGCAGCGACGGAGCGGAACCGCCCGGCAGACCCGGCACGGCGGGCATCGCGGGGAGCTCGCCGGCGCCCATCTCGCCGCCGACCGGCACGTCGATGGCGGGCGGCTCTTCGACGTCGGTCGAGTTGGGGGCCTCGGCGGTGGCCACGCCGAGCACCTCCAGCGGCACGCCGAAGACCTGCACCAGCGCACCCAGCGGGTGGTAGAAGTCGAAGCCGGAGAGGGCTTCGCCGGTGCCGTCGGTGCTGGTGGCGTCGTTGCCGTCGGTCACGTCGGTGACGTTGTCGCCGACCCCGTGCGCCACGCCGCCCGCGGCGACCCCGTCGCCGAAGACCTGCGCCACAGCCGGGACCGGGAGGTCCAGGATGTCGCCCGAGATCGAGCCCTCGGTGCCCGAGGTGGTGTCCTTGCCGGCGTCGGTGGAGACGGTGTTGTTCATGGCGTCGCCCGAGGACACGCCCGCCGCGGAGACCGCGTCGCCGAAGACCTGCGCGACCGGTTCGGCGTCCGCGCCGACGATGTCGCCCGCGACCGCGCCGCCGTCACCGTCGGTGAGGGCGTCGCCGCCCGCCGTCGAGGTGACGTCGTTGGTGGCGGTGCCGTGGCCGATCGCACCCCCGGCGACGCCGTCGCCGAAGATCGAGCCGGCACCGGCGATCGGAGCCTTGACGATGTTGCCGGCGAGCGCGCCGTCCTTGCCGTCGGCGCTGGCGTTGCCGCCCGCCTTCGAGTCGGTCAGGTTGTCCGACATGCCGGTGCCGATGCCGGCGACCGAGCCGCCGACGCCGTGGCCCTGGACCGGCAGCGAAACCGGGGCCTCGACGAGGTTGCCCGCGCCCGCGCCCTTCGCGCCGGTCGCGTGCACGTCGTTGCCCGCGGTGGAGGTGGTGTCGTTGCTGGACTTGCCGTGGCCCTGGCCGACGAACGAGCCGCCGATGCCGAACAGCTGCACCGGGGTGGACAGCGGCGCGGTGGCGAGGTTCGAGCTGAGGAAGCCGTTGTCGTCAGCGGTGTTGCCGCCGCCGCCCGCCTTCACGACCTTGGTCTCGGAGCCGTCGGCCGAGCCCTGCCCGATAAACGAGCCGCCCACGCCGAAGACCTCGGCCGGCGCGGCCACCGGGACCTGCACGATGTTGCCCGAGCCGGACGAGTCGTTGCCCTGGCTGCCGTCGTAGTTGCCCGCGGTGACCGTCTTGGTCTCGGTCGAGGTGCCCGAGGCGTTGCCGATGTGGCTGCCGCCGATGCCGTGCACCTCGGGGGCGCCCGCCACCTGGGTGTTGACGATGTTGCCGGTCAGCGTCGAGCCGTTGCCGCGGGTGTAGCTGCCGTCGCCGGACGTCGCGGTGGTGGTGTTGTCGCAGTTGGCGACCGCGCGGCCGATGTAGGTGCCGCCGACGCCGCACGCCTCGACCGGGAGCGCCACTGCCGGGTCGACCACGTTGGCCGAACCGGCGGCGTCGTTGCCGCTCGTCTTCACGAAGCCGCCGGAGGTGGCGGTGGTCTCGTGGGTGGAGGACGAGGCCTGGCGGTCGAGCGCCTGGCCGGTGGTGGCGTTGCCGATCCACGAACCGGCGACCGACGCGACGTTCGCGACCGGGCTGGCCTGCGCGGCGGCGGCGTTGCCGGACAGGAACGACTGGTCCCCGTCGGTCTCGAGGTAGGTCGGGGTGCCGTTCAGGCTGCCCGGACGGGTGTCGCCCGCCTTGGCGTCGGCCGAGGAGTTGGAGGTCGAGTCCGCGTCCGAGCCCCACACGCCGCCGGCGTTGCCGTTGAACTTGACCGGCAGCGCGATCGGCGCGCCGACCACGTTGCCGCTGCCCGCGGCGCCCTTGCCGTTGGACTTCATCGAACCGCCGGAGGCGGCGGTGGTGTCGGCGTTGTACCCGCCGCTGTAGGCGTTGCCGAGGATCCAGGACGCGGCGTTGCCGGTCACCTGGACCGGGGTCGCGAACTGGCCGCCGACGACGTTGCCGGACAGGCCGGAGCCCTTGCCGGTGGTGTCGACGTTGCCGGTCTCGGTGGTGCTCTGGTGCGCCGAACCGCCGTGCACCGCGCCGCTGCCGCCGGCCAGGCCGACGCCGTTGCCCGCGATCTGCACCGGGAGCGCGTAGTCGAGCGCCACGACGTTGCCCGCGATGCCCGAGTACTTGCCGTCGGTCGCGACGTCCTGGTTGTGGCTGTAGGTCTGGTCGTGGTCGCCGCCCTGCACGTGCGCGTCGCCGATGACGCCGACCGCGTTGTCCACGATCTGGATCGGGACGACCACGTCGCCGTTGACCTTGTTGCCCTTGAACGCGTCGTGGGTCGGCTCGAACTGCTGCCGCGGCGCGTTGGCCTTCGGGAGGCTGTCGGTCAGGCTGCCCGCAGAGCCGGCGGGCGTCTTCGCCGAAGCGAGCGCCTCCTTCGCGGCCGAGGTCACGGGCTTGGTGCTGATCTCGCTCTGGTGGGACGGGAGGTCAACCTGTCCGAGCGGGGTGCCGATCGCGTTGTTCGCTTCAGCGATCGGGACGGTGACGTTGAGATCAAGCGGGGAGGCCGGGGTGTCCGGGTTCACGTTCTCGTCGGCCGAGGCGATGCCGGTGCCCAGCATCAGCAACCCACCCGTGACCAACGCGGTCTGGAGTCCGCGCTTTGCCCAGGTCTGCATGGGATTTTTCTCCTTCATATCGGGGTCCCTTGCGGGTTCGTGGCGGTGCGCCCTGTCTCTCAAGGAATGCACCGGGAATGCGTGCGCGGAAATTGCGCAGCGCGCGAAAAACCCGCGGGATATCTGTCGATGATGGCAACGGCACACAAAGGTGTCCGAGGGTGCGTCAAAGACCCCGCGGGTGAAGTGGATCAGTCAGGAGTGACGCCGGGCTGCGTGCCCGGGGTGCGCGGCGTGTGCGCGAGGCCGGTGCGGGTCGAACCCGCCACGGCGTTGTCGACGGCGGCGGTGACCCAGGAGGGGACGCCGAAGTTCAGGCCGTCGAGGTGTCCGCCGGGCGCGGTGCTGCCACCGGCCGGGGAGTTCGGGATGGAAAGCGGCGCGGCGGGAAGCTGCGCCGGGGAGAACGGCGCGCCGGGCAGGCCCCGGTCGCCGCCGTGGTGCCGCGACGGCAGTTCGACGCCCTGCACCGGGTCGGTGGACTGCGCGTCCATCGACGGGAAGACCGACTGCAGTGCGTCGGACGTGGTCATCGCGGCGGCGCCGAGGTTCTGGTCCGCCTCGGCGGGCTGCTCGGGAATACCGGGCGCGGGCACCTGCTGCTCGGACCCGGGGGCCGGAGCGGAAGGCAGTTTCGGCAGGTCGACCAGGTTCGAGGGAGCGCTCGGGTCGAGCAGGTCCCACAGCTTCCGGCCGAAATCCTGCGCCGCGGGCGGCGGGGTGGTCGCGTCGGCGATCACCTGGCGCGCGTCCTGCGGCTTGCGCGCGATGTGCTCGAGCGAGCCGAGCGTGCGCTCCACCGGCTTGACGACCGCGTGCTGGCCGAGGTCGCTGACCGCGGTGCTGACCTTTCCGGCGGCCTCCTGGCCGCTGGCGAGATCATCGCGGTGCGGACTGGCGAGCTGGCTGAGCGAGCAGGTGGGCCGCGACGTGCCTGGTTCAGACCACGTGGTGGCGCCCTGGCCGCACGACGAAAGCCCTTGCGCCGCACCGGTGACGTCGCCCGCGAAACGGGCCGCGCCGTCGGTGACGTCGCCGATCCCGGCGGCCGTCGCGTCGGTGACCGGCGTGACGTTCGCGTCGACCGTGTCGGCTGAAGCGGCGGAAGAGGAGACTGCCCACGCTGCCGCGGTGGCCGCGAGCGCGCCGCCGACGACGAACAACGCACGCGACGCGAGACGGCCGAAGCGCGTCGCGCCCCGCCTCTCGTGCACAGCGTCGTTCGTCACAGGTGATTTCTCCTCGAGAGTAAAAATTGATTTCGGTTTTCGGGCGGAACGGCACAGTTCCGCGGTGGTGCAAAACCGAGACAACCAAATTTCGGACCCGCCGCGCATCCTTGACACGGCTTGATGCCACCATCGTGTGAACAACACAGAGTGTGGCCGGGTCTCACGATGGGTCATCCCCGGAGAAGACGGCGGGTTACTCCCGAGTCGGTTCGCGCGGCACCGGCGAAGCGGTGATTCGCGCCGCCGGCTGGGCGATCCGCCCGGTTTTCGTCGACAGGGCCGATACGGTTGACCCCGTGAGCCAGCCAGGGCGCGGACAACGCGAACAACCGTCCCTTTCCGAACCAGTCACCGACGTCACCGGTTTCATCCCGCGCGGCCTGCGCGTGTCCGCCGCGCTGTCGTGGCGGTTCATCGTGGTGATCGCCGCGCTGTACGCGGTGGTGTGGCTGCTGGGCTATCTCGCGTCGGTCGTGGTGCCGGTGTCGATCGCGCTGCTGCTTTCGGCGCTGCTGGCCCCCGCGGTGTCGCGGCTCGTGCGGATCCGCTTCCCGCGCGGCCTCGCCACGGCGATCGTGCTCGTGGCCGGGCTCGCCGTGCTCGGCGGGCTGCTGACGTTCGTGATCACCCAGTTCTCCAGCGGCCTCCCCGAACTGCAGCAGCAGCTGACCACGAGCCTCAACCAGATCAAGGACTGGCTCATCAACGGTCCGCTGCACCTGCGCCAGGAGCAGATCCAGGACTTCATCAACCAGGCGATCGGCTTCCTGCAGAACAACCAGGCGTCGATCACCACCACCGCGCTGACCACCGCGGGCACCGTCGGCGAGATCCTCACCGGCTTCGTGCTGACGCTCTTCGTCACGATCTTCTTCCTCGCCGGCGGCGACGGCATCTGGTCGTTTCTGGTGCGCGGCGTGCCGACGCGGGTGCGCTCGCGGGTGGACGTGGCGGGACGGCGCGGGTTCGCGTCGCTGGTCAGCTACATCCGCGCGACGGCCGCGGTGGCCGTGGTCGACGCGGTCGGCATCGGCATCGGGCTGTGGATCGTCGGCGTGCCGCTGGTGATCCCGCTGGCGACGCTGGTGTTCCTCGGCGCGTTCATCCCGATCATCGGCGCGCTGATCACCGGCGGCGTCGCGGTGCTGATCGCGCTCGTGTCGAAGGGCGTCATCGGCGCGGTGGTCGTGCTGGCCATCGTGATCGGCGTGATGCAGCTGGAAAGCCATGTGCTGCAGCCGTTGCTGCTCGGCCGCGCGGTGCGGCTGCACCCGCTCGCGGTGGTGCTCGCGATTGCCACCGGCCTGGTCGCCGCGGGCATCGCGGGCGCGCTGCTGGCGGTGCCGCTACTGGCGGTGCTCAACGCCGGGGTCCGGTCGCTGCTGCACGAACACGATCCCGATCCGGCGACCGTCGACGCGCTGCACAGCAAGGCCGCGTACCCGAACGACGCGCCGGACAAGGCCGAAGGCAAAAAGTCCGGCAAGGACAAGAAAGACGAGGACGCCGGCTCCGGCGAAGACGAGAAGTGACCGTTCGTTCCATCCGGGATCCGGCGGCACCGCTGTGGCGCGGTGTCGTGGTGCTGCGCGTCGTCACGTGGTTGTTCGCGCTGGCAGTGGCGATCGCACACCACCCGGGCTTCCAGCGGCCGTGGCTGGCGTGGCTCGTCATCGGAGTGATGGCCGTGTGGTCTGTCGTGTCGAGTCTGGCGTACACGCGCGAGAACGGGCGGCACCGCTGGCTGGTGATCTTCGACCTCGTACTCACCACAGCGCTCCTGCTCACGTCGCCGTGGATCCTGTCGGACGCGCAGTTCGCCAACGCGACTACGCCGTTGATCACCACGGTCTGGGCAGCGGTAGCGCCGATCGCGGTGGCAACGCGCTTCGGCGCGCGCTGCGGCGTATCGGCGGGCCTCGTCGTGGCGGTAAGTACTGGTGTCGCACGCTGGCACGTCGACATCGACGTCATCCGTGACGGTGTGCTGTTGTGCGCGAGCGGTCTCCTTGTCGGTATGGCGGCGACGCTCGCGCGTAGCTCCGCCGAGACACTCGCGCGTGCCCTTCGCACCGAAGCAGCGACGGCCGAGCGTGAACGGCTTGCGCGCTCGATTCACGACGGTGTGCTTCAGGTTCTCGCGCGCGTACGGCGTCGCGGTCTCGAAGTAGGCGGCGAAGCAGCGGAGCTGGCGCGGCTCGCGGGGGAGCAGGAGATCGCGTTGCGCGCGTTGGTGACCAGCGAACCGACGCGGTCCGGCGACACCGCGGACCTCCGCTCGGCGTTGCAGTTGCTGGCGACCACATCGGTGCAGGTCTCGACGCCGGCCGGAACGGTGGACCTGCCCGCGCACGTCACCGAGGAACTCGTCGCCATCACCCGGGAAGCGCTGGCCAACGTGGAGAAACACGCTGGTCCGGACGCACACGCCTGGGTGCTGCTGGAAGACCTCGGCGGCGAGGTCGTGGTGAGCGTCCGCGACGACGGGCCGGGCATCGAGGGCGGCAGGCTGGAACGAGCGGCGGCCGAGGGCCGGCTCGGGGTAGTGAAGTCGATTCGCGGCCGGGTGGCCGACCTCGGCGGGACCGCGGAGCTGGACAGCGCTCCCGGCCGGGGCACGGAATGGGAAGTGCGGGTGCCAGCCACGATGAGGGACGGGCGATGACGGAACGGACGATCTCGGTGATGGTGGTCGACGACCACCCGATGTGGCGCGACGGCGTGGCCCGCGACCTCAGCGAAAACGGGTTCGAGGTGGCCGCGACCGCCCCGGACGCCCCGGCGGCGATCCGGATCGCACGCGCGGTGCGTCCCGACGTCGTGCTGATGGACCTGAACCTCGGCGGCACGTCCGGCGTCGAAGCGACCCGCGAGATCACCGCGGCGGCGCCGGACACGCGCGTACTGGTGCTCTCGGCCAGCGGCGAGCACAGCGACGTGCTGGAAGCGGTGAAGGCGGGCGCGTCGGGCTACCTGGTGAAATCGGCGTCCGCGACGGAGCTGGTAGACGCGGTGCGCCGCACGGCCGACGGCGATCCGGTGTTCACCGCCGGGCTGGCAGGTCTGGTGCTCGGCGAGTACCGGCGGATGGCCGACGTTCCGGACGGTGCGCCGGAACCGCCGCGGCTCACCGATCGGGAGACCGACGTGCTCCGGCTGGTCGCGAAGGGGCTGACCGCGCGGCAGATCGCGGAACGGCTGGTCCTGTCGCACCGGACGGTGGAGAACCACGTGCAGTCGACGTTGCGGAAGCTCCAGCTGCACAACCGGGTCGAGCTGGCGCGATACGCGATCGAACACGGGCTGGACGAGGACTGAGTCAAGAGGTCGCGACCCCGGCTTCCTGCTGCGCCGCAGCGAGCTTCGCCTTCCCCAGCCGCCAGGCCGGTTCGCCGGGATGCCACGCCGCGACCACCCCGTCGTCGAGGACCAGGTCTCCTGCTTCCGTCCACTCCAGGCCGGAATGCTTCAGGTTTTCCGTCGAGTACGGCATCGACGGAGCCTGCTGCCAGGTGCCGTCGGTCAGGTTCAGCAGCCACAGATCGCGGGTCTGCGTGCCGGTTCCGGCGAACGACGGGGTGCCGAAATCCACCGCGGCGACGGTGCCGTCCCGGCTGGGCAGCACGTACGGATTGGCCTGCGGCACCGGCAGGGTCACCGGTTTCCGCGCTCCGCTGCGCAGGTCGAGCACGGTCAGGTCAGTGAGGCCGCCCAGGACGAGCCGGTCGCCTGCCGCGGCGAGGATGCGCGGCGACTGCTGCACGGTGCGCCCGGTGGCCGGGTCGATCAGGACGTCGACGGTCTCCGCGGTGCCGCCGCCGACGGTGATCAGCAACCCGTGCGACGTCTCCACCCGGACGAGCGTGTGACACGACGCCACGGACCCTCTTCCGAACGAGGTACCGGTGAGCGCGACGTGTTCCAACCGGCAGAGGTCCGGGCCGTCCTGGCGGATCAGCCATACGCTGGCGCCGTCCGCGCCCGGGGCCGCGCTCACCGCTTTACCAAGGGACCGCGGGGTCGAAAGTCCCAGGTAGACGTACACCTCGGCCGGGTCGCAGGCGGCCTGCGCGCAGATCGGCCCGGTCAGCACGACGGGGGTGTGGCCGACGCGCAGCACCGACACCACCCGCTGCCCGCCGGGAACGCCGGGCAGCGTTCCGCGCACGCCCGAATCGGCGTCGAACACCGTCGGCGGCGACGTGGCCAGCAATAACTCCACGCCGATGCCGCCGGTGGCGACGCCGCCGTCGAGGCCGGTCGGCGGGGGTGCGGTCGGGGTCGGACGCGCCGACGAGGTGAGCGGAGCCGGTACCGGGGCGCCGCTCGTGCAGGCGGTCAGCAGGCAGCAGGCCGCGGCCAGGGCGGCCGTCGCGCGGAGTACGGGTCCGTTCAGGGTTTTTCCCCGATCTGCCAGCGGAAATCGAGTTCTACCATCGAAGCCATGGCCGAGGAAGAGACGATCGCCGCGCAGCCCGCGACCGAGACCAAGCCGTTGACCGAGCGCGACATCCGGGTGTCCGACGACGAGCGCGAACACGTGGTCGGAGTGCTGCAGAAGGCGATCGGGCAGGGGATGCTCACCCTCGACGAGTTCACCGAACGCACCGACCAGGCGCTCGCGGCCCGCACCAGGGGCGACCTCAACGCCGTTCTCGCCGACCTGCCCGGGCTGGTCCACCCCGGCGCGGCGCCGCAGTACGCGCCGCTGCCCGAACCGCCCGGCTACGGCCCGAACTACGGACTCGGCAGGCGGCTCGAGCTCAACGCCAAGTACTCGTCACTGCAGCGCAGCGGCCCGTGGCAGGTCCCGGCCGCGATGGTGGTGCGCAACAAGTACGGCAGCACCAAACTCGATTTCACCGAGGCCCGCGTCGCCACCCCGGTGGTGCAGATCGAACTCGACTCGAAGTGGGGTTCGGTCGAGCTGATCATCCCGCAGCACGCGGCGGTGGACTACAACTCGATCACCGAGATCAAGTTCGGTTCGCTCGACGACAAGACCGGCAGCAACGGCCGCGCGGGCACCCCGCGCTACGTGCTGACCGGCCGCATCCACGGAGGCTCGCTGGTCATCCGCCACCCTCGGCGGGGCATCTTCGGCTGACCAGCGTCCGGCGCCGGATCCGGTACCCCATCTCTCTCCCGGGTCCGGCGTCCCCCTGCTAGGAAAGGGCGTCCGCGACCGCCTTGCGCGCGGAGGCCGGATCGGCGGTCGCGAGCGCCGCCGCCGCGATCTCGCGGGCCTTCTCGCGAGACACCGTCGCCAGGCTCGCGCCGACCGCGCGGACCGCCGGGGCGTTCATCGACAGACTGGTCAGGCCGAGCCCGGCCAGCACCAGCGCGAGCCGCGGGTCGGCCGCCGCCTCGCCGCACACGCCCGCCGGTTTGCCGGTCGCTTCCGCCGCGTCGCCGATCAGCTTCAGCAGGCGCAGCAACCCGGGCTGCCACGGGTCGTTCAGCTTCGCCACCGCGCCGAGCTGACGGTCCGCGGCGAAGGTGTACTGGGCCAGGTCGTTGGTGCCGACGGACACGAAATCGACCACGCCGAGAATCTCCTGCGCCAAAACCGCGGCGGCGGGAATCTCGATCATCACGCCCGCCCGCGCGATCCCGGCGGCGCGCACGCGCTCGGCGAACCACGCGGCTTCCTCGACGGTGCCGACCATCGGGGCCATCACCGAAACCTCCGCGCCGGAATCCTCCGCCGCGCCCGCGATGGCCTCCAGCTGCCGGTCGAGCACCTCAGGCCGGTCGAACGCGATCCGCAGGCCGCGTACGCCGAGCGCCGGGTTCGGCTCGTCGTCCGGCGACAGGAACGCGAGCGGCTTGTCCGCGCCCGCGTCCAGCGTGCGCACGATGACCGGCTTGCCGCGGAACGGCGAAAGCACTGCGGCATAAGCTTTTCGCTGCTCTTCGACGGACGGCTCGGCCGGCGCGTCGAGGTAGCAGAACTCGGTGCGGAACAGCCCGACGCCCTCGGCGCCCGCGTCCGCGGCGGCCTGCGCGTCGGCCGGGGAGCCGACGTTGCCGTACACCTTCACCCGGTGCCCGTCGGACAGCTCGCCGACGCCATTCCACTCAGCCGGGCCCGAAGCGGCGGCGGTGACGATCGGCGCGGACGGGTCGACTGCCTCGAGCACGCCGGTGTCGCCGTCGACCGACAGCGCCTTCGCGTCGGAGGCCAGCAGGCCGCGCACCGCGACGACCGCCGGAATTCCCAGCGCCCGCGCGAGAATCGCGGTGTGGCTCGTCGGGCCGCCCTCCTCGGTGACCAGCGCGAGCACCTTCGCCGGGTCGAGCCCCGCGGTGTCGGCGGGCGCGAGGTCGCGGGCGACGAGCACGCTCGGCGACGACAGCTCGGGCACCCCCGGCGGGGCGACGCCGAGCAGTTCGGCGACGAGCCGGTCGCGCACGTCGCGGACGTCGCGGACCCGCTCGGCCATGTACCCGCCGGCGGCCGCCAATGCGTCGGCGAACCCTTCGGCGGCCTGGTAGACGGCGCGGGCCGCGGGTAGGTTCCGCGCCGTCACCAGCTGTTGAGCCTGAGCGGCGAGCGCCGGGTCGGCGGCCATCGCGGCGGTGGTGATGAGGATCGTCGCGGCCTCGCCGGTCGCGGCCTCGGCCTGCGCTTCCAGCCGCGCGGCGACCGCCTGCGCGGCGGGTTCGATCCGGGCCGCCTCCGCCGCCGGGTCGTCCGGCGCGGGCGTGCTGGCGGGTTCCCCGAGCGGCTCGGCGACCCGCACGACGGGTCCGCTCGCGCGTCCGGGGCTCACCGCGACCCCGGTCAGCGAGGAAGCGACAGCGGACTCGGCCGGAGCGGCGGCACTCTCAGACATGGTCTAGACCATAGCTCACGTAGACGGCGATCTCCCGGGGCGCCGCACCCGTTTCCCGATTTCGCACCCGTTCGACCACCGGACGCACCTCCTCGTGCCACCAGGCGCCTGCCAGTTCCGCGCGGTCGCGGAGCACCCGGCCCCGCAAAGTCTGCCGGAAACCCCACGCCTCCGCCGAGTCCGCGAGCCGGAACCAGTCAGCCGGGTCGTCGAGCCACAGGTCGGTCCGGTCGGCGTCGGCGAGCGGGACCCGCTCCAGGAACATCCGTTCGGCCCGCTTCGACGGCAGATCCGCCAGCGTCAGGCAGCGCATCGCGAACGCGACCGTGCAGACCGACCGCACCTCGGCGAGGACAGTCTCCGCGCCGCGCACCCTGGCCAGCGCGATCCGGTGGTGCCCGTCCTCCACGAAGTACATGTCGCCCAGCCGCACGAGCCGCACCGGCGGAAGCTCCCCGACGGCGTCGGCGATCGCCCGCCAGCGCTCCCGCAGTGCGCGGTTGCGGGGCCGGAACAACCGGTCGAAATCCTCGGCACGCGCGAGAGACCCCACTACGCCGTCAACCGGGACCTTGCGGAGCCCCTCATAGGTTTCCGCCGTCCGCCCCAGCGCGGCGAGCGTCTCGTCGAGCGGCATCAACGCGAGCGGATCACGCGCTGCCGCGATCCTCCGCAACCGGGTCGCGTACCCCTGCCACCACGCCGAACCGAACGAATCGCCCACGTGAGCCACAACACGGCCCGGGCGCGGCTCATTCCAGCTCGGCGGCCGTCGGATACGACGGCTGAGCACCATGCCTCGTCACGGTCACCGCGGCGACTTTCACCGCTCGCTCGGCGGCTTCGACCAGGTCAGCGCCGTCGGCAAGGGCCGAGGCCAGCGCACCGGCGAACGCGTCGCCCGCGCCCGTCGTGTCGACCGCTGCCACCTTGGGCGACTCGACCGTTGTCGACTTGTCGCCCTCGATCACCGCCGCGCCTTTGGCCCCGAGCGTGACCACGGCTGCCCGCGGGCCGAGTTCGAGCAATTTGCGCGGGTCAGCGTCCGCCGAGCCGAGCAGGTAGGCCGCCTCGTGCTCGTTGACCAGCAGGACGTCCAGCGCGGCCAGCGTTTCCGGCGAAACCTCGGCCGCCGGGGAGAGGTTCAGCAGCACCCGCACGCCCTTTTCGCGTGCCCGCACCACCGCGCGTTCGATCGTCGGCAGCGGCACTTCCAGCGAGGCGACCAGCACACCGGCGCCCTCCAGCGCCTCGTCGGCGATGTCCCCGGGTTCCAGCGCGGAGTTCGCGCCAGGGGAGACGAGGATTGAGTTTTCCCCGTCCGGAGTCACGGTGATGTAGGCGATTCCGGTAGGCCGATCGACAGTCCGAACGAATTGCGTATCGACACCTGCATTCGACAACGAATCCCGCAGCATTCGACCGTACGGATCGTCGCCGACCGCGCCGAGCAACGCGACGTCCGCGCCGAGTTTTCCCGCCGCGACCGCGGTATTCGCGCCCTTGCCGCCCGGCGACAACGCGGTGTCGCCGCCCAGCACCGTCTCGCCGCCGCCGGGGCGACGGTCGACCGGCACCACCAAATCGGCATTCGCGGACCCGACTACCAGTACCGCAGCACTCATACCGCTACTCTGCCACGACCCGTCCTTTCCGCCATCCGTGCCCGAAAGTGAAAGCGTTTGTAACTTTCTTGGCGCTCAGTGCGACAATCAGGCGGAACAGCGTCCGGCCGTCACTCGATCGGGGGATCCGTATCCCCCAGGCGTCACTTCTGCGGCGGCCTTCGCTCTTCTTCGAGCGTCACTGGCCTTGAGCCGATGACGTTGCCCCGACCGGAAGCGCACCGGAGAGGGCATCGGGTCGCCGGCGCCGATCACGTAGCCCCCCGAGTGATCGGCGTCGGCACCGACCCGATTCGCGCGCCAGCGCCTAGATCGGTGTCCAGACCACCTAGACTGCCCCAATGAGCAGCCCCACACGCAGGGGTCGCGCGCGAGCGGCTACCGAATCGGACATCCGCCGGACCGCGCGGAAACTGCTGGTAGGCCAGGGCCCGGAAGCCGTGACGCTGCGGGCCATCGCCCGGGAGCTGGGGATCACCGCACCGGCCCTGTACCGCTACTACGAATCCCGCGACGACCTGCTGGAGAACCTCCGCCTCGACGTCTGCACCGACCTCGCCGCTGAGATCGCCGAGGACATCGCGGAGCTGAAGGACGAGGGCCTGCTGCAGCTGTTCCAGATCTGCAAAGGATTCCGCCGCTGGGCGCTGACCCACACCAAGGAATTCACGCTGGTGTTCGCGTCGCCGACCGGGGCCACCGGCACCGCGACCGGCAGCGCGCTGCGCAGGCTGGACGAGCCGTTCGGCAAGATCTTCCTCGCCGCGGCGGGCCACGTGCTCGCCCAGCACGACCTGGTCATGCCGCCGAACGACGTGGTCCCGCCCGAACTCCGCGACGACCTCACCGCGTTCCAGCAGGACCTGCTGACGGTGCTCAAGGAGTCCGGGCGGGAGATCCCGCCGGAGAAGCTGGACCTCGGGCTCACCTACCTGATGATCACCTTCTGGGCGCGGCTCTACGGCCACGTGACCCTCGAGGTGTTCGGCAACTACCCGATCCCGGTGTCCAAGCCGGACGTGCTGTTCGAGGCCATGCTCACCGACCTCGCCCGCGACGTCGGGCTTTATAGCGATTAGGCCGCGTGGCCGCCGTCGACCGAGATGGTCGAGCCGGTCACGTACGCGCTGGCCGGCGAGGCGAGGAACGCCACCGTGTCAGCCACTTCCGCGGGCTTGCCGTACCGGCCGGCCGCGGTCATCGACGCCTGGTCCGCGGCGTACGGGCCGTCGGCCGGGTTCATTTCGGTGTCGGTGGGTCCCGGGTGCACCAGGTTCACCGTCACGCCGTTCGCGGCCAGTTCGCGGGCCAGCGCCTTGGTCAGCCCGACCATCGCGGACTTGCTGACCGCGTACAGCACCATTCCCGGCCCCGGCACGCGATCGGTCACGCAGCTGCCGATCGTGATCACCCGGCCGCCCTCGCCGAGGTGCTTGGCCGCCGCCTTCGTCGCGGCCAGCACCCCGCGCACGTTCACCGCGAGCACGCGGTCGACGTCGTCCATCCCGGTCTGCTCGAGCGGCCCGACGAAACCGACGCCCGCGTTGTTGACCAGCACGTCCAACCGCCCGAACTCGGCGACCGCCGCTTCCACCGCTGCTTCTACGGCCGCTGAATCCGCGTTGTCCGCACCGACGGCGAGCGCTCGCCGCCCGAGCGCCTTGATCCGGTCGACCACTTCCGCCGCCTGCTCGGCGTTCACCGCGTAGGTGAGCACCACATCCGCCCCAGCCTCGGCGAGCCGCAGTGCCGTCGCCGCACCGATTCCGCGGCTCCCACCAGTCACCAGCGCCACTTTGCCGTCGAGGTTCATGTCCGTCCTTCCGTTTGTTTCGCTTTCAACCATCGAAGCGCCGGACGATGGGCGAAGCTGGCGTCTTTCGGCCGTGGCGGTTCGATTCCGCACCCGGGCGGCCACAGCGTGTGACAAACTCCTGCCAGCGGGAGAACGGGGAGGGGGACGGGTTGCTGCACGTCCAAGAGCTGGTGAAGGTCTACAGCCAACGCCGCGTGGTCGACACCGTGTCGTTCAGCTTGGCGCCGGGCACGGTGACCGCGTTCCTCGGACCGAACGGCGCCGGGAAATCGACCACGCTGCGGATGATCTGCGGCCTGACCACGCCGACGTCCGGCACCGCGACCATCGCCGGCCGCCGCTTCGGCGAGTGGCCCAACCCGGCGCACGTCGCGGGCGTGCTGCTCGACGCGTCCGCCGTGCACCCCGGCCGCACCGGCAGGCATCACCTGCTCAACGCCGCGAAACTGATGCGGCTGCCCGCCGCCCGGGTGGACCAGGTGCTCGGGCAGGTCGGCCTCTCCGACGCGGCGAACCGGCGAATCGGCAAGTACAGCCTCGGCATGCGGCAGCGGCTCGGCATCGCGCAGGCGCTGCTGTGCGATCCGCCGGTGCTGATCCTCGACGAACCGATCAACGGCCTCGACCCGGACGGCATCCGCTCCACCAGGCAGTTGCTGCGCGGGTACGCCCAGCGCGGCGGCACCGTGCTGCTGTCGAGCCACGTGCTGTCCGAAGTGGACCAGACCGCGGACCGCGTGGTGATGATCGGCCAGGGTCGCGTCGTCGCCGACGGTCCGCTGGAGAGCTTCGCCGGACCGGCCCGCACGCTCATCCGCACCGCCGATCTGCCCCGGCTGACCTCCGCGCTGAGCCAGGCCAGGCTCGAACTGCGCCAGACCAGCGTGGACGGGGTGTCCGTCGCCGCCCCGATGAAACAGGTGTCCGACCTCGCGTTCGGCGCCCGCGTGCAAGTGCTGGAGCTGCGCGAGGAACAGCAGAACCTGGAAGAGCTTTTCTTCCGGCTCACCGGAGGAGCCCGATGATCCCGGCGCAGGCGCCCGCGTGGCAGGCCCCGGCTCAGCGGCGCGCGTCGTTCGGCACCGTGGTGGGCGTCGAACTGCGGAAGATGACCGCGACGGTGGCGGACAAGATCCTGGTGATCGCCGCGCCGATCCTGCTGGTGGCGCTGTCGTTGCTGTTCCTGCAGGGCGGACTGCGCGACTACACGCTCGACAAGCAGCTGCTGCCGGTGTTCCTCACGATCCGGCTCGGCGCGGTGCTGATGAACGTCGTGCTCGTGAAACTGATCGCCGCGGAATGGCATTACCGCAGCGCGCAGCCGACGCTGCTGGCCCAACCGTCGCGGCTGCGCTACGTGCTCGCGCAGGCCACCATCGCGATCGGGGTCTGGCTGATCACCTCCGGGCTGAACCTGCTGATGACCTTCACCTACTACCGCAGCCAGCTCGACGGATACGACACCCAGTTCCTGCTCGACGCCCGGCCTGGCGCGATGGTCGCGACGATTCTGCTCGGCGGGTTCTGCATGACCCTGCTCGCGGTGACCATCGGCTGGCTGATCCCCAATACCGCCGGATCGATCACCGCTTACGTCCTGCTGTCGCTGCTGTTCGTGTTCCTGCAGAGCGGCATCGACTACGCGGGATGGGTCGATCCGGCCGAACCCGCGCGGCAGCTCGCGGGGATCGCCAAGCACGGACCGGTCGCGCTGGCGACGTCGCTGGTGGTCTGGATCGGTCTGGCCGGGGTCGCGATCTGGCGGGCGGGCACGCGAGAAGCGGCGTGACCGCGGGTCAGCCGGCCAGCGAGCCGCCGCCGGGGTCGACCGTGTTCAGGTAGTCCTCGGCGGCCTTCTGCGCGTCCGGGCAGAACTGCTGAGCAGTCTGGCGGTCGACGTCGAGATTGTCTCCGGGGACCGGTCCGCGGCCCGCTTCGGTGCCGACCCGGACCGTGACGACCTGCAGCGAGCCGGTGTTCACCGCGACCACGCAGCCGTATCCCTGGAGCTGGGAAACCGCGTAGTAGCGGTCCAGCACCAGCATCCGGCGGAAGTGGTGGACGCTGTAGTCGTAGACCTTCCACCAGCCGGGCCACGGCTCCGGGATGCGCTGGTCCGGGTCCATCGAGCCGATCTCGACCTGCGTGCCCGCCGACCGCTTCAGGACGCAGGCCTTGGCATACGGGTTGTACATCGGCGAACTGCCGCCGAGGGAGGCCAGCAGCTGCGGGTTCTTTTCGAGCTGTGAACAGTCGCCAGGGAACAGCTTCGGCCTGCTCGTGATGACCGGCAGCGTGTCGTAAGCGATCGAATCCGCCGGCAGGCTCGGCGCGGGTTTCCCCGGTGGCGGAGCAGGCGCGACGGCGCACCCGGAAAGCACTGCCGCCACTGCGACAATTACCGCGGTGATCGCTCGGTTACGCACGGACAGCACAGTACCGGCCCGGGATCGGCTCCCGGGCCGGAACGAGCTTTTTCAGAGCACGATGTTGACCAACCGGCCCGGCACCACGATCACCTTGCGCGGCGTCTTGTCGCCGACCAGCGCGGCGATCTTCTCGTCCGCCAGCGCGGTCGCCTGCACCGCGTCGTTCTTCGCGTCCGCGGGCACGGTGATCCGCGAACGGACCTTGCCGTTGACCTGGATCGGGTACTCGACCGAGTCCTCGACCAGGTACTTCTCGTCCACGACCGGGAACGGCCCGTGCACCAGCGAGTCCGCGTGGCCCATCCGGTGCCACAGCTCCTCGGCCACGTGCGGGGCCAGCGGAGCCAGCAGCAGCACCAGCGGTTCGGCCACCTCGCGCGGGGTTCCCGCGGCCGAGCCGTACGCCTTGGTCAGGTGGTTGTTCAGCTCGATCAGCTTCGCGCCGGCGGTGTTGAACCGCATCTCCGCGTAGTCCTCGCGAACCCCGGCGATGGTGCGGTGCACCAGTTTCCGGTCCGCCTCGGTCGCCTCGTCCGCCGAGACCCGCAGCTCGCCGGTCTGTTCGTCGACCAGCAGCCGCCACAGCCGCTGCAGGAACCGGTGCGCGCCGACGACGTCCTTGGTCGCCCACGGCCGCGACATGTCCAGCGGGCCCATCGACATCTCGTACAGGCGGAAGGTGTCCGCGCCGTAGGTGTCCGACATTTCGTCCGGCGTCACGGCGTTCTTCAGGCTCTTGCCCATCTTGCCGTATTCCTGCTTGACCTCTTCGTCGCCGAAGAAGAACTTGCCGTCGCGCTCGACGACGTCCTCAGCAGGCACGTACACACCGCGCTTGTCGGTGTAGGCGAACGCCTCGATGTAGCCCTGGTTGAACAGCCGGCGGTACGGCTCCTTCGAGGAGACGTGGCCCAAGTCGTACAGCACCTTGTGCCAGAACCGCGAGTACAGCAGGTGCAGCACCGCGTGCTCGACGCCGCCGACGTACAGGTCGACGCCGCCCGGGTCGTCCCCGCCGTGCTCGGCCGGACGCGGGCCCAGCCAGTACGCCTCGTTCTCCGGCGCGCAGAACACGTCCTGGCTCGTCGGGTCGACGTAGCGCAGCTGGTACCAGCAGGAACCGGCCCACTGCGGCATGACGTTGGTGTCGCGGCGGTACTTCTTCGGCCCGTCGCCCAGGTCCAGGGTGACCTCGACCCAGTCGGTCGCGCGCGACAGCGGCGGCGACGGCTCGGAGTCGGCGTCGTCCGGGTCGAAGGTCCTCGGCTTGTAGTCGTCGATGTCCGGCAGGACGACCGGCAGCTGGTCCTCGGGCAGGGCGATCGGCAGGTTGTTCTCGTCGTAGACGATCGGGAACGGCTCGCCCCAGTAGCGCTGGCGGGCGAACAGCCAGTCGCGCAGCTTGTACTGCACGGTGCCCTCGCCCGCGCCGCGGTCCTCCAGCCAGGCGATGATCGTCTTCTTGGCGTCGGCGACGCCCATGCCGTTCAGGTCGACGGTGTCGTTGGCGGAGTTGATCGCCGGGCCGTCGCCGGTGAACGCCTCGCCCTCGAAGCCCTCGCCCGGGTCGACCGTGCGGACGATCTCCAGCTCGAACTTCTTCGCGAAGTCGTAGTCGCGCTGGTCCTGTGCGGGCACCGCCATGATCGCGCCGGTGCCGTAGCCCATCAGCACGTAATCGCCGACGAAGACCGGGATTTCCTTGCCGTTGACCGGGTTCACCGCGTAGGTGCCGGTGAAGACTCCGGTCTTCTCCTTGTTCTCCTGCCGGTCCAGATCGGACTTGCGGGAGGCGGCGGCCCGGTAGGCGGCGATGGCCTCGGCCGGCGTCTTCGCGCCGCCGGTCCAGCTTTCCGGGTGCTCGCCCGGCCACTGCGCCGCGGTCAGCTTCTCGACCAGCGGGTGTTCCGGCGCGATCACCATGTAGGTGGCGCCGAACAGGGTGTCCGGACGGGTCGTGAAGACCTCGATCTTCTCAGTTTTTTCGGGCGAGCCCGCGGCGAAGGAGACCCGCGCGCCCTGCGAGCGGCCGACCCAGTTGCGCTGCATGGACTTGACCTTGTCCGGCCAGTCCAGCAGGTCCAGGTCGTCGACCAGGCGGTCGGCGTACGCGGTAATCCGCATCATCCACTGGCGCAGGCTCTTGCGGAACACCGGGAAGTTGCCGCGGTCGCTGCGGCCGTCCGCGGTCACCTCCTCGTTCGCGACGACGGTGCCCAGGCCCGGGGCCCAGTTCACCGGGGCCTCGGAGATGTAGACCAGCCGGTGGTCGTCGATGATCTTGCGCTGCTCGACAGTGCTCAGCTCGACCCACGGACGGCCGTCCGGCGTCGCGCGCTCACCCGCGGCGTACGCCTTCTCCAGCTCCTCGATCGGCCGCGCCTTGCGGGCGTCCTCGTCGTAGTAGGAGTTGAAGATCTGCAGGAAGATCCACTGGGTCCACTTGTAGTAGTCCGGGTCGATCGTCTCGATCGACCGGCGCTCGTCGTGGCCCAGGCCCAGCCGCTTCAGCTGGCGGCGCATCGTGGCGATGTTCTGCTCGGTCGTGGTGCGCGGGTGCGTGCCGGTCTGCACCGCGTACTGCTCGGCGGGCAGGCCGAACGCGTCGTAACCCAGCGTGTGCAGCACGTTCCGGCCGATCATCCGGTGGTAGCGCGCGTAGACGTCGGTGCCGATGTAGCCCAGCGGGTGCCCGACGTGCAGGCCGGAGCCGGACGGGTACGGGAACATGTCCTGCACGAACAGCTTGTCCGAGGGCACCGGCTCGCCCGCTTCGGCGAGCGGGCCGACCGGGTTCGGCGCGTGGTAGGTGCCGTGGTCGGACCAGTGGTCCTGCCAGCGCTGCTCGATCTGCCCGGCCAGCTCCGCGGTGTAGCGGAACGGCGGGGCGTGCTCAGCGTCCGCGGCACTCTTCGCCGCGGCCCCGGTGGCCTCGTCAGACCCTGTCATCGCCGTCTTCCTCCGTGTCGAGCCACTCCCAGAAACAACTCGACCCCCCAAGCCAGAAGGCATGAGGGGTCGCCGCGCCGAGCCGGTCATCGGACCAGGTCAGCGCGGCAGGCCAAGGAGCAGCCGAGCCGTGTTCATGCACTCATCGTAACGCGCTGGTCAAAGCCGTTCCGACGGGACCGCCAAAGCGACGACCTGGGTCACCTGGGACGCGGAGAAGTTGTTGTCGCTCACGAGCAGGAGACTGCGCTCCCCGGACGGCAGCGCCGGACCCCAGGTCATCCCCTCGATGTTGTCCACAGTGGACAGCGGGAGATCGGAAAGGTCGGCGAGCAACCGCTTCTTCACCGGCTTCACGTGCTTCGCCGCGGTCAGCGACGGGGTGTTCAGGACGTTCGTCGCGCCGGTGGTGTCGATCTCGAAGATGCGCACCTTGTTGCCGACGCCGGTGACGAAGGACCGCTCCATCATCAGGAATTTCGTCGGATCGGCCTGGTTCACCGCGAGCATCGAGGACACCCCGGTGTCGGCGAACCCGGTCGCGGGCTTCGGCTCGGCGAAGAGCTTCTCCTGCGGGTACGCGTACTGCGCCAGCACGTGCCCGAACCGGCTCTGCAGGGTGATCCGCGACAACGCGCCCGACGTCGGCGTGGGCGGCGGGCCGTCCTGCAGCAGCGGGGCCTCGACCTCGCTGGCCAGCAGGGTGCCGAACCCGGTGTAGGCGAGGCCTTCGAGAACGTAGTTCCGGCGCGGACCGGCGTCCGGCGTCATCCGCTCGTTGGCGGGCAGCGGCAGGTCACGGACGTAGTGCCCGTCGCGGGCGGCCTCGCGGATCGACGGCTGGATCAGGTGCTGATCAGCGAGCCGGTCGCCTTCCTGCGACCAGGTGTAATGCCCGGTCCACGGGTCGACGCGCAACTCCTCGGGGTCGATCGTCTGCTCGTTCTGCGGAGCGGCCGGATCGTTCTTCGCGAGCGGCGGGTACGGCGTGCCGTCGGGGCGCAGCAGCGGATGCGTGCCGGTGAAGGTGACCGGCCCCACGCCCTTCGCGCTGACGTCGAACTTCGCGGTGTAGAAGCGGGCCGGGTTGATCGCGGACCGGTCGTCGCTGATGAAGACGTAACCGCCGGTGCGCGGATCGAAGTCGATCGACGACAATCCGCCGACCGTGGTGCCCTGGAACTGCAGGTTATGCGGCACCCGCTGCTCGCCGAGCAGCCGGACCGGCCGCGGCGCGGCTTCGGCGGTTCCTGGAATGAGCAAGGACAGCGTGACGATCCCGGCGGCGGCGAGCAGCCGGTGTCGCGTGGACGAAGACATGGCCCGTAGCACAGCCGACGAGGGTATCCGGGACATGGCCGCGAGGTCACGCTTATCCTCAAGAGGTGTTCGCTATCGCGCTCGTCCCGATCGTCCTTGGTGTCGTCGTCGGCTGGGGTGGCTTCCTCGGCGTGCGCGGACGGCTGACCCGAGCAGGCGGTGCCGGAGTCCGGACCGAAGCCTCGATGCGCAGCGAAGAGGCCTTCAAGCTCGCCAACCGGGTCGCCGGAATCCCGACCCTGGCCGGCGGCGCGGCCGCGGTCGTCTGCGGACTCGCCGGCCTCGCCATCCCCGCCACGGCCGGCCTGGTGGCCGCCGCGATCGTCGGGCTGCTTGGTTTGCTGGTCATGGTGGTCGCCGGAGCCCGCATGGGCGCCCGAGCCGCCCTGACCGTGCCCGCCCCGTCGCCGGTTCCCGCTGGCTGCAGCGGCTGCGCGTGCGGCGCGGGCGGCTGCGGAGTCCTGCAGAAGTCCAGCGAGGCCTAATTCCGCTGCAAATCGCCGGGGTGGGTGGCCAGCAACGCGAGCGGCACCCCCTGGCGGCGCAGCACCTGCCCCCACAGATCACGGCTGGGCGGCGCGAGAATGTCGCTGGGCAAGGCGGGAACGATCACCCAGTCCTCGCGCTCGATCTCGCCCGCGAGCTGCCCTGAATCCCACCCGGCGTAGCCCGCGAACACCCGCACACCGCGAACCTTGGGCACCAGGACTTCGGGATCGCTGTCCAGGTCGACGAGCGCGACCGGCCCCCGCACCGCGACCACGCCCGGAACGCTGGAAGCGGACTCCCCAGTCCGCAACGCGGCGAGACAAAGCGCGGTCTTCTTGTCGACCGGCCCGCCGACGAAGACCGACTGAGGTTCGGCGACATGCGCGCCCCACCCCGGCAGGACGTCATTCACCGGAACATCAGACGGCCGGTTCAAGACCACCCCGAGCGTGCCCTCCGCCCGATGATCGATCACGAACACCACGGTCCGCTTGAAGTTCGGGTCGAACATCGTGGGTGCGGCGACCAGGAGCGTTCCCGGTTCAACCTCGGCGTCCGCTGGCACGCCACCCATGATCCCATCACCCGCCACGGGAAATCCTCCCGGCACGGGAACACCAGCACCACGCGCCCCGTTGAGAACAATGAGCCGGCGCACTCGTGTCCCCCGGGCTCACTGAAGAACCGCCTTTGTGGAATACCGGTCCGGCCGGAGCCGCACTGCGCCAAGCCGCCGAGAGGCGAAACGAGTGCGCCGGTGTTCTCTCCTCCTGTTCGGTGCTTCGCACCTTCCCTTCGCCACCGGCGCCGAGTACCCGGGGGCCGAGCCCCCGGACCCCCGCGGTGCCTTCGGTGCGGTTTTCGGGGTGGTCGGGGGCGGGGCCCCCCTTTGGCTTCCGGGGTGGCTGGGTTTCGTTGAGGGGTGCGGTTGGGGTTTTGGCCGGGTTGTTGGCGGTGGGGTGGATCGCTGAAGGTTTGTTGGCTTTTGTGCTGTTTTCTGTTGGGAGTGCTGGAGCGTTTGGTGCTCGCAGGGCTCGGTTCGTTTGATGGCCGCAGAGCTCGGATCGTCCGGTGCCCGCAGAACTCGGTCCGTCCGGTGGCCGCAGAGCTCGGTCCCTCCCGGTGCCCGCAGAACTCGGTCCGTTCGGTGCTGCAGGGGCTCGGTCCGGCCGGTGCCCCCAAGCTCGGTCCGTTTGGTAGCCGCAGAGCTTGGTCCGGCCAGTGCCCCAGAGTTCGGTCCGGCTGGTGCTGCAGGGACTTCGGTCCGGCCGGTGCCCCCAGAACTTGGTCCGGCCGGTGATGCGGGGGCTGCGGCTCGGCTGGGCTGGGCTGGGCGGGCTTTGTTGCTCGATCCTTGCTCTTCTGCCGTGAGCTTTTGTTCTGTTTGGGAGCCGCGCGCTCCGGGTGCGCGAGTGTCGTTCTGTTCTTGGTGCGCTGTCTTCGTTCGTCGGTGGCCAGGCTCTGATTCGTGGGGTGCGCGCTTGGTGCGCCTTCGGTTTGCGGTGCAGCTTCCGGGCAGTTCGCGCCGTCTGTTCTTTACTCGCCCGCGACTCCGGTTTGCGGTGTCTGCGGGGCGCGCGTTGTGGGGTCGTTGGGCTGAGCTCGGTGGTCTTTCTGTCGAACGTTCTCGGCTCGGCGGGCGGTGGTCTCGGGGTGCGGCGTTGGTCTGGGTTTGTCGGCGGGCGTTTCTCATCGGGCTGTTGCGTCGGGCTGCTTGGTCTCCGTGTTCTCCGCGTGTTGCTCGGCCGTTCTCTTCTCTGGCTGGCTTGGCGGGCCGTTCCCTCCCCGCCCCGCGGGGTGGGGAGTGGTTGGGGTGTCTCATTTTTCGGGTTTTGTCGGGGGGTCTCGGTAGGGTTGCGGGGTGAAGGTGGGGGAGCGGCGGCTGGGTTGGCAATTGGTTCGGGATCCGTTGTTTCGGCGGTTGCTGTGCACGCGGTTCGCGGCGCAGTGGGGGGACGGCGTTTTCCGGGCCGGGTTGGCTGGGGCCGTTTTGTTCAATCCGGAGCGGGCGACGGATCCGTTGGCCATCGCGGAGGGGTTTGCGGCCCTGCTGCTCCCGTATTCGCTGGTGGGGCCGTTCGCGGGGGCGTTGCTCGATCGGTGGGACCGGCGGCGGGTGCTCGTGTTCGCGAATCTCGTGCGGGCTCTGGCGATCGTGGCGTCGGTCTTCGCGGTGGGGGCCGGGGTCGGCGGGATCGGGTTGTTTTCGCTCGCGTTGCTCGCCGAGGGGGTCAGCCGGTTCATCGGGTCTGGGTTGTCGGCTGCGTTGCCGCACATCGTGGAGCCCAAGGCAGTCGTTTCCGCGAACGCGGTGGCGGCGACGCTCGGGTCGGCGATCGCGGTCGTCGGGGGCGGGTGCGCGATTGGGTTGCGCGCGGTGTTCGGGTCTGGCGACGTCGGGTCGGCGGAGACCACGGCGTTCGCGGCGGTCGGGGCGTTGTTGTCGGCCTTTCTCGCGCGTCGGTTCGCGAAGGGAGTGTTGGGGCCGACGGTCGTGGACGAGCCGCCTAATCCCGTGGTGGCGGTTGCGCGGGGGCTCGCGGACGGTGCCCGGCACGCGTGGCGGGCGCCCAGTGTCACGGCTGGGTTCGTCGCGTTGTTCGCGCATCGCGCCGCGTACGGGATTTCGTTGCTGGTCAGCGTGTTGCTGATGCGCAATTACTTCACTGACGACGGGGTTTTCCGCGCGGGACTGCCTGGGCTTGGGCAGCTGGTCGCGTGTGCGGGGGCAGGAATTCTCGTCGCGGGTCTGGTGACGGCGAGGCTGATCCGGTCGGTCGGGCGGCTTCGGACGGTTCTCGGGTCGCTGCTCATCTCGGCGGTCACGCAGGCCGCGCTCGGGTTGCCGATGTTGCTGCCGTTGGCGGTGGTCGCGTCGTTCCTGATCATGGGGACCGGCCAGGTGCTGAAGCTGTCTGTCGATTCCTCGGTACAGCTGGACGTCGCAGACGAGGCTCGCGGGCGCGTCTTCGCCCTCTACGACACGCTGTTCAACATCACCCAGGTAGTCGCGGTCTCGATCGCGGCGGCGTTCGTCAAGGACAACGGGTACTCGCCGGAGCTGATGGTCGTCGCGACCGTGCTCTATCTGCTGGGCGGGGCCGGATATCTGCTGGCCCGCCGACGCCGCGGCGATTCGCTGCCGCAAACCGTTGAAGCCAAACGGGGGTAGTAACTCACCGTCTGGCATTAGGGTGACTTGTGACCCGGTCGAGTTAATCTCGGCACGCGCAACCGACACGAGGGGCCACCGTGAGCACCATCGGCGACGACCGTGCCCGTCTCGACGCCGCTCCAGCTGTCCTGACCTCGCCCGACGGGCTCGTCCGCGCGACCGCCGGGCCGGCCGGCACGCTCGGCCGGCTCGAATTCGCCCCGGACGCCTTCGAGCGGACAACGCCCGCGCAGCTCGCGTTGACCGTCCAGGCGCTCGTGCAGCACCTGGCCGACGCACCCGAACCGCAGCACACGTCCTCGATGCCTGCCCCGCGGCCGACTCCGCGCCGCGTCCGTCCGCGCGGAACCGTTCCGCAGAACCGCCGTCGCGGGTCCTGATGTCGTCCGCTCCGGACGAAATGATTCACGTGGAACCAACGAGTACCGGTCAGCAGGCGCTCGTCGAGCTCGGTCGGCTGATCAAGGCGCACCGGGCCGATCCGGACGCGGCGGCCGGTATCGGGTTCGCCCAGCTCGGCGACCATTTCGAGGTGCAGGCGCGCAATACCGTCGCCAGCACAGACGTCGTCCAGCGGCTCACCGCGTTGCGGGCTGAGATGTATCAGGAGGGGCGCGGCACCTGGGTTCAGGCGCGCTACGTGCTCACCCCGGACGGCGCGTTCGACTTCGAGTACTTCACCGACGGCGAACCCCCGTGGACCACGCCGCCCGATTCGACCGCCTACCTCGCCGAACTCACCACCTTCCCCCGCGACGACGAGCACCTTCCCGACTGGTGGCGGCTGCACGTCGGACTCCCGCTCGGCGTCAAGTTCCGGCGCGCCGCAGCCGGAGCCGGCGAACCGCTGTCGGAGGAAGAGCTGCCGCTCGTGCTTCGGTACCTCGAACGCGAGGCTGAGGTCGGCGAAAAACACCGCACCGACGGCACCTGGATCTGGCCGGTCGAGGTGGCCGAGCGCTTAAGAGAACACGGCACAGCGCCCGAGCCGGAACTCCTCCAGCACATCCGTGACCTGGGCTTTCACCCGCCGTACGTCGAGCACCTGGTGCGCCGCACAGCGGAAGCCGACCTGGCCGGGAAGCCCCGTCCGCGACCGACCCCGGACGACGTCCAGCGGACCGCGGGCGACATCGCGGCCGAGCGGGAGACCAACCCGGACCCGGTCCTGTCCGACGCCGAACTCCTGGCCCACCTCGGCCACCGGCTCGATTCCTTCGGCATCTGGCGCGACGTCCGCTGCCTCGGCGGCCGGGAAGCCGGAAAATGGAGCCTCTACCAGGGCAAAGCCGATTGGGCAGTGGTCGCGCCGGACGGTCGCGAACAGACCTTCGCCCGCCTCGAAGACGCCGCTCAGCAGCTGCTCGGCGCACTGCTGCTGCATCCCGCCCGCGCGACCGGCGGCCGCGAAACTCCGCTGGAAACCGCGCGGGAGGTCGCCGACTGGCCGGTCCAGCCCGTGCCGGGTGACCCTCCCCTCACGCTGCTGCGGAACAAGAGACTCACTCGGTTGGCGGAAGGTACCGTCGTCCTGCGATTCGGCGAAGAACCCGGCAACCTGGTCCACCACCAGGCGGTACGGTTCGCGACGACGTCCCTGCCACTCGAACGGGAGCGCATGACCAGCACTTTTCGCCTCCGAAGATCACTCCACGTGATCATCGGGGTGACGGTGCCCTGGGCGAACCTTCCCGGCGGCGCGGTGGCGTACGTCTTGCCCAAGCCGATCGCGGAGCACGAGTCCGACGGAAGCCTGGAGAGGATCGAGTAGGTGGAAGCGGCGGAAGCGGTAGACAAGGTCGGGAAGTGGTTGCGCGCCGTGCACGGCCCCGAGGTCTCCGGGCCGGGCGGCCTCCGGGTCGACCACGACCGCGTGCTGCGGGTCCCCGAAGGCTGGTCGATCCCCTACAACACCGTCGCGTTCCTCGACGACGGCCGTCCGGACAAGGAACTCTTCCCCGCTCCGTCGGTGCTCGTGCGCGAGCCGGACGGCGAGCTGCGCCAGGCGCATCCGCATCCGGGCGGGCTCAGCACCCCGGTCGCGTACCCGGGCCAGGAGAGCTGGCGCGAGGTCGTCGACCCGGAGTACGCGAAGGCCGGGCTCGGCGAGCTCGGCGTGCCGCTTCCCGCGGTCGCGGGCTGGGTGAAGGTCGACAACGACGGCCACCAGACCGGTGACGAACGCGAGAACCCGGAGTACAAGGCCGGTCCGATCCGCCGCGGCTACCCGAAGCCGGAAAACCCGCTGGAAACCCTCCTCGCCTTCGCGAGCGTCGGCTGGCTCTCGCGCGAACAGCTGCTGATCGGCCTGCTGCGCTGCGAGGTCTTCGTGCCGTTCGACCTCAAAACCGGCGCGACCGACCGCTTCTACTTCTCCGAGGAACGCAACGAGCTGCGTGTCTTCAGCTCGACCCGGCATCTGCCCTCCCGCGAGCACGCCTGGTGGCGCGTCGATCTGGCGACGCTCGCCGAGTTCGAGCACCCGCCGAACCTGGTGATCAACGGCGGGCCGGCGACGTTCGAGGACGTCGCGGGCGCCGAGCTGACCACGATCGCGAAGCGGTTCCCGCGGCACGAGCCGCGGGTCGACGAGAACGGCCGCTGCCCGGAGATCGAAGAAAACCTGGAGAAGTTCGCCGTCGAAACCGCTGCCCGGATCGGGCTGGAGAAGCCGGTCGACGTGCCGAAGGCGGCCGCGGAACGCGCACGGCGGCACGGTTTCGAGCTGACCGCCGACGAATGCCGCAAGACCGTCCTCGGCCGGTCGTGGCTGCGCCGGTTCGAACAGCCGGAACCGAGCCGCTCACGGCCGAACGACCTGCGCGCCAACGGTCTCGTGCCGTCCTGGGACAACGACGGCCGGGTCGTCCCGAGGCTCGACACCTTCGGCAAGTACCCCGAGACGAGCCTGGAGAACTTCCGCTACGGCTGGCAGCGGGTCGTCGGCGCGTGGGTCGGGTTCGCGCTCGGCGAGGCGCTCGGGTCGGCCGTCGACCGGATGCGGCTGGACGAGATCGTCTCGACCTACGGTCCGGACGGCGTCCGCGAACTGCCGCTCGCGTTCGACCAGCCGGGCCGGATCGGCTCGATGACGCAGCGGCTGCTTTTCCTCACCGAAGCGGTGATCCGCAGCCCGCACCGCGAACAGCCGGAGTCGCGCGACGTCGAGAAGCTGTTCCCCAGCGTGGTCCGCGGCGCGCTCGGCCGCTGGCTGCACACACAGGGCGCGGCGATCCAGAACGCCGACGGTTTCCTGGTCAAGGTGCCCGAACTGCACGCCCGCCGCGCCATCGACGACGCCGAGCTCAACGCGTACCACGCGCTGGTCACCGGCGATCCGCAAGCCGCGCCGCTGTCGGGCCCGGCCGCGCTGGTCGGCGCGCTGCCCGCGGTGCTGACCGCGGCCGGTCCGGGCACCGGGTTCAGCGGCGGCATCGGCCAGGTCGTGCGCGATCTGGCCGGCGTGACGCACCAGCCGGACGACGTGGCTGCCTCTACTTACCTGGCCTGGGTGTTCGAAAAGGCGCTCACGAAAGATTCGTTCAGCTATCCGGTGTGGAATCTGTCCCGCGAAGTCCTCGACGAGCACGACGGTCCGGAGTGGGGTCCGGTGCGCGATCTGGTCGCCGAGGCGGTGCCGTTCTTCGGCGAGCACGGCCTGCCGGACCTGCGGATGCCGGAGCTGATCGGCGACGGGCACAGCACGCTGTCCGTCCTCGGCCGTTCGTTCGCCGCGCTGTCCGGGTTCGAGAACTACCCGGAGCAGGCGATGCTGCGCGCGGTGAACCATTCCGGCCGCAGCGCGCTCAGCGGCGCGTTGACCGGTGCGCTGCTCGGCGCGCGGGTGGGCGTTCCCGGACTGCCCCGAAAGTGGGTCGAGCAGCTTGAACTGCACCACCTGATCGAACAGGTGGCGACCGACGCGCTGTGGCATTTCGACCGCCATTCGGCTCGGAACGCACTCGGCGACGCCTGGGTTCAGCGCTACCCACGGCACTGATCGGTCACCCGAGCAGGTATTTGTGGGCGCATATTCTCCCGTCTCCGGTGACCGATGGTCGGGTCGTGACACGGTCAGATAGGTTCGTTGCGGCTACACGGGGGACTTCGGGGAGGAACCAGACGTGCGGTACCGGGTGGAATCGGGAGAACGCCCAGACGGCCTGTACGCGACGCTCGACGATCGCACTTTCGCGGCACAACGCTCCACCACCGACGGCACGCTGCTGCTGACCGTCATCGGTGACGAGGAAGCGCCCGAGGGCTTCGACCGCGAGCACGAGGGCAAGCCGGCCAGAGTCGTACTCGCGAACGAGGTGCCCGCGACGTTCGACCTGCGCACCTATGTCGAATACGACGACGAGCTGTTCGAGGTCGCGCCGGGCGACCAGGCGAATCTGACCTTGCGCTGGACGCGGCACGATCCGGCGCGCGCGGCGCAGCTCGGGCTCACCGATTTCTCGGTGACCGTCCCGGGCAAGCAGCTCACCGGGCTGTGGCTGACCCGGCACGACTACGGCGAGCCGAAGGCCGAGACCGAGGGCGGCGACCAGACGCGGATCCTGCGCGGGATCGGCCGCACGCTGCGCCAGGTGCCCGGTGGGTGGTCGCGGGTCGCGGCGCAGTTCCGGCAGGTCGGCGACTACTCCGAGCTGGAGGTCCGCGCGGTCGGCGACGAGAACGGCCCGGTTTCGGTGTCGCTGCCCGGCACGCCGCAGCTGAGCACGCTGTTCACCCAGCTGCGCGCGTCGATGTACCAGCCGGAAAGCGGCACCTGGTTCCAAGGCACCTTCACGCTCGACGCCGATTCGCAGTTCGATTTCGACTTCGACGCCGACCAGGAGCCGGACTGGCGGCTGCCGCCCAACGACGGCGGCGAGCCCGCCCGCGAGTCCTACCTCGTCGAGCTGACCCGCTTCCCGCGCCCGGACAAGCACCTGCCGGACTGGCTCGGCGCCAAGGCCGGGCTGCCGCTGACTGTCGGCTTCCGCCAGGCGCGGCCGGTCGACGTGCACAACGAGGGCGAACGGCCCGTGGTGAACCGTCCGCCGGTGCCGCCGGACCAGGTCCGCGGCGTGCTCGACTACCTGTTCCGCTCGCCGGTCGTGCTGCACCGGCCGGTCCCGCAGCCGGACATCTTCGCGCCCGGCGCGCCGCCGGACGTGCCGCAGGCCTTCCACACCGACGGCACCTGGATCTGGCCCGCCGCCGTGCCGCATTACCTGCGCAAATACGGCGTTCCGCCGGAGCCGGAGCTGGTCGAGCACATCCGCGCCGCCGGGTTCCGGCCGCCGATCGTGCGCGATCTGGTGCGCGCGACCGCCGAGGCCGACGTGCTCGGCAAACCGCGCCCGGGGCGTACCGAGGCCGATCTCCCGGACGACAGCTCGCTCGCCCGCGCGGCCCGCGGCGAACAGACCCACGCCCTGCGCGGGGCCGAGACCTTGGCGCTGCTGCAGCAACGGCTCGTCGAGCACGGGGTGCCGTCGTCGGCGTACCGGATCGGCGCGGACGAGGTGCCCGCCGAGGGTGTGTGGACGTTGCGCCGCGCGGAAAACCGCTGGGAGGTTTCGCGTCCGCCCGCGGTGGAGCCGGTCGCGTTCGCCACTCTCGCCGACGCGGCCCGGTTCCTCCTCGGCACGCTGCTGATGCTGCCGCCGCAGGCCCCGGAGGAATCCGATCAGCCCGCGGACTGGCCGATCCTGCCGATGCGCGGCGAACCGCCGCTGTCGTTCTTCCGCGGCAAGCGGATCGTCGCGCTGCCCGCCGGCACGACGGTGGTCCGGTTCGGCCCCGAGGCCGGGAACCTGGTGCACGCGAATTCGGTGCGGTTCCTCGAGACCTCGCTGACGCCGGACCGCGAACGCGACCGGCACGAATACCGCGTGCAGCGCACGATCCGGGTGCTGACCGGCGTCACCACCCCGTGGGGCCAGCAGCCCGGCGGAGCGACGGCGTACCTGCTGCCGCGGCCGATCGCGCAGCACCTGGAGCAGGGAACGCTATCCCGGCTGTGAAGCCGTGATCAGCACGGCGGGCGACCACCAGTAGTCCGCGAGCGGTTCCACGGTCACGTCGGCGAACCCGGCGGCTTCGAGCTGCCGGGTCCACTGCGCGGCCGGATGCTCCCAGTTCGTCCGCGCCTTCCCGGCGGCGACGCCGAGCAGCACGGGCAGCAGAAACCCTTGCGCCACCAGGGAAGCCTGCTCGCCGTATTCGGCGACGCCGCGTTCGTACCGCCGCGCGAGCGACTCCAGGTCGGCAGTGTCCGGCACGTCGAATTCGGCCAGCACCAACCGTTCCGTCCGCGGCCGCAACGCGCTCAGCACCTCGGCCCGGGCGGAAGGTTCGATCGACTGCAGCGCGAACGTCGACTGCGTGAGGTTCCACGTGGAACCAGCCCCGGCGAGAAAGTCCTGCGCGGTCAACGAAAACCGGCGCGCACCAGCGACTTCGACGTCCGCGAGCAGCGCCTCCGACGGCTCCACGAGGTCGATCCGCTCCGGCCGGAACGAGGCCCGCGCCAACGCCGGTTCGATCGCCAACCCGTCGCCGCACCCGAGATCCAGCAACGCGGCCGGACGCCAGGAGTCGTACCGCGCAGCCAGTTCCTCGCTCAACCGCCGGTACAACCCGACGTTCCCGCCCCCGCGAATGAACGCCGTGAACGCGGCGGGCCGGTCATAAACCGGACCGCTCGACCCGTCCGCGAGATACGTCGCCAGCTCAGCGCCCAACGGGGTCCCGGAAGCCGAGGCAAGCGCACCCGCCCGCTCGGCATCGCCGTCCCGATACGCCGCCAGCGCACCGGCCACCCCGCTCACAGCGGCACCCACAACGTCACCCTCGTTCCGCTCCCGGGACTCGATTCGACCAGCGAAGTCCCGCCGACCTCGGACAACCGCGCGGTGATCGACTCGCTGATCCCGAACCCGGCAGGCCGATCCTGCGGACTGAAGCCGGTGCCATGGTCCCGCGTGATCACCGCGATCCCGCCGTTGCGTTCCTCCACGCGTACCACGACTTTGTCGGTCTCCGCGTGCTTCATCGTGTTGCGCATCGCTTCCCGCACCGCGTCGCGGATCGCGATTTGCCGGACCTCGGACAGCGTGTCGTTGTCCAGCTCCGCGATCACCAACTGCGCGCGCAGACCGTCGCGCGCCATCTCCGCGGCCAGCGCCGCGAGCTTCTCGCCGAGCGGCCGTGCGCCCTCCTCGGCCCGCTGCGCGGCGGCGGTCTCGATCGTCTGCCGCAGCTCGATCGCCTGCGCGCGGGCCAGCCGCTGCACCTCGACCAGCCGCTGATCCGAATCGCCCGGACCGCCGAGCGCGATCGCCTCCAGCGTCTGCAACACCGTGTCGTGCAGCATGCGGTGCTGCCGCGCGCGTTCGGCGAGCCGCCCGTTGCGGATCCCGTACGCCAGCGCCAGCCGGATCCCGAGCCCGAGCAGGACCAGCGCGCCGACCGCGGTGAACAGGACGCCGAACAGCGTCGGGTACAGCGACGCGGCCTGCTCGAAATCGAACGTGCCGTGGTTGAGCAGATCCGACAGCAGCCGCACCGGCAGGCTGAGCACCGCCAGCCCGATCCCGGACGGGATGCCGACGGCGAGCGTGAGCAGGGCGACGCTGCCGAGCAGGTGTTTGTCGGCGACACCGACCGCGTCGTGGAACACCGCGGGAGACACCGTCGCGCCGATGAACAGCTCGAAGGTGAGCGTGGCCACGAGGTCGACCAGCAGCAGCCGCCCCGCGAGATCGCTGCGGAACGGGGCTCGCCGCATCATCCAGAACAGGCCGAACGCACTCAGTGCCACCGAGCACACCGCGACGATCGCGACCGACGCCAGCCCGGCCGATCCGTGCTTGACCGCATAGGAAGCGAACGTCACCGGCACCACCAGCAGCCGGTAGACGAGCGGGACCAGCACCACGTACCGAGCCGCACGCAGCAGCAGTCCGTCGCGCTGCCGCTCGTCGACCGGACCGGCCATCCGCGAGATCCGCTGCAGCGCACGCACCGGGGTCGGATCGCCGATTTCGTCGGTCAGCCCGGTCGTCGCCGTCGCCAGCGCGGGCGTACCGCGACGCAGCAACATGACGAGAAAGCTGGCGCTTCGCCGGTTCCCGTCGTGCTGCCGCGTCATCGATCCCCCTGTTCGATTCAAGAAAGGGAGTATCTCGGCTGCCCGGTCGATGATCCAGAGGCCAAAGGGGGATCGTGGCGAACCCGCGATCCCGAATTCACTTCTTGGGACTATTCGCCCGAACCGAGCCCCTCCGCCTTGGCCCACTTCTTGAGCTCGGCGACCGCCTCGTCGTGCTCCAGCGGACCGCGGTCCAGCCGCAGCTCCTTGAGGAACTTCCAGGCCTGCCCGACCTGCGGGCCGGGCGGGAGGCCGAGCAGCCGCATGATCTCGTTGCCGTCGAGGTCCGGCCGGACGCGGTCGAGGTCCTCCTGCTCCTTGATCCGCGCGATGCGGGCCTCGAGGTCGTCATACGTCGCCTGCAGCGCGGCCGCCTTGCGCTTGTTGCGCGTGGTCGAATCGGCGCGGACGAGCTTGTGCAGGCGGGTCAGCAGGTCGCCGGCGTCGGTGACGTAGCGGCGGACCGCCGAATCGGTCCACTCGCCGCCGCCGTACCCGTGAAACCGCAGGTGGAGGAACACGAGCTGGGAGACCTGCTCGATGATCTCCTTCGAGTACTTCAGCGCGCGCAAACGTTTGCGGGCCATTCGCGCGCCGACCACCTCGTGGTGGTGGAAGCTCACGCCGCCGCCGGGAGCGAACTCGCGCGTGGCCGGCTTGCCGATGTCGTGCAGCAGCGCGGCCAGCCGCAGCACCAGGTCCGGCTCGCTCGTCGGCTCGTGCGATTTCTCGAGCGCGATCGCCTGCGCGAGCACGGTGAGCGAATGCTGGTAGACGTCCTTGTGCTGGTGGTGCTCGTCGATCGCCAGCCGCATGCCGGGCAGTTCGGGCAGCACGCGGTCGGCCAGCCCGGTGTCGACCAGCAGCTCCAGGCCCGGCCGCGGGTCCGGGGCGAGCATCAGCTTCGACAGCTCGGTCTGGACCCGCTCGGCGGTGATCCGGTCGATCTCCTCGGCCATCGACGTCATCGCCTCGACCACGCGCGGCGCGGCGGTGAAGCCGAGCTGCGCGGAGAACCGGGCGGCGCGCATCATCCGCAGCGGGTCGTCGGCGAACGACTCCTGCGGCAGCGCCGGGGTGTCGAGCACCTTCAGCCGCAGCGCGTCCATCCCGTCGTGCGGGTCGATGAACGTCTTCCCGACCAGGTCGATCGCCATCGCGTTGACCGTGAAGTCGCGGCGCAGCAGATCGCCCTCGATGGTGTCGCCGAAGGTGACCTCGGGGTTGCGGCCGACGCGGTCGTAGCTGTCCGCGCGGAACGTGGTGATCTCGAGCGTCGTGCCGTTCTTGGTGACGCCGACGGTGCCGAACGCGATGCCGACGTCCCAGACCGCGTCGCCCCACTCGCTCACGATCTGCAGCACCCGGTCCGGGCGCGCGTCCGTGGTGAAGTCGAGATCGTTCGACAGCCTGCCGAGCAGCGCGTCGCGCACGCTGCCGCCCACCAGGTACAAGCTGTGGCCGGCGCGCGCGAAGCGCTCGGCCAGCTCGTCGGCAAGCGGGGACACTCGCATCAGTTCCGTCACCGCGTTCTGCTGGGCGACCAGGTTGTTCACTCGAATCCCACCACGAAAATGGCGCCGCCACCGCGGACGCCGCCGGACACGGACACGGAGAGCCAGAGTACCCGGGCGGCCGTTTGCTCTAGCATCGCAGCATGTCTGGATCTGCCGGTCGCGCCGGACCGCCGACGCCGCGCCGGCGGCGACGGCGCCACCGCGGCAGGCGGCTGACCACGGTCGACGAGACCTCGGCGGGCGGACTGGTCGTCGACCCGGAGCGGGAACGCGCGGTGCTGATCGGGCGGCTCGACCGACACGGCAGACTGCTGTGGTCGTTGCCGAAGGGCCACATCGAGGACGGGGAGACGGTGGAGCAGACCGCGGTGCGCGAGGTGAAGGAGGAAACCGGCATCTCCGCGCGCGTGCTGCACCCGCTTGGCGCCATCGACTACTGGTTCGTCGCGCAGCAGCGCCGGGTGCACAAGACCGTGCACCATTTCCTGCTTGAGGCCACCGGCGGCGAACTGTCGGACGAGGACGTCGAGGTGACCGAGGTCGCCTGGGTCCCGCTGGCCGAGCTGGAGACCACCCTCGCCTACGCGGACGAGCGCAAGCTGGTTCGCGGGGCAGCAGAACTTTTCGCGCCCGACGAGCGCGGCTGAGAGGGAGCACCCGAGTGAAGCGGCCCGCCGCCTTCTTGCTGTCCTTGCTGATCGTCGCCGCCACCGCGTTGTTCGGTGCGCCGGCGGGCGCGCAGGAGAATCCGTCGCCGGAACCCGCCCGGCTGCGGCTCGACCTCGGCCAAGTGGCCCCGCGCCTGATCACCAGCTCGGACCAGGCGATCACGGTGACCGGGACGGTCACCAACACCGGGTCCCGGCGGATCGTCAAGCCGATGGCCCGGCTGCAGATCGGCGAACGGCTGGCCAGCCCGCGCGCGATGGACTCGGTGCTCGCCGGCAACCCGGTGCAGGACACCCCGCTCACCGATTTCGCTCCGCTCGCCGAGGACCTGGAGCCGGGGCAGAGCGCCCCGCTGACCATCACGGTGCCGCTCACCGGGCCGCGCGGCGCGGCGCTGCGACCGGGCGTGTACCCGCTGCTGGTGAACGTGAACGGCACGCCGGAGTACGGCGGCCCGGCCCGGCTCGCCGCAGTGAGCTTGCTCATGCCGGTGCTGTCGACTCCGGGCCACGCGAACAACCAGGCGACGCAGCGGCATTCGAAGCTGGCCGTGCTGTGGCCGATCACCGACAGCACGCCGCACATCCAGTCCGCGCCGTTCGGCGTGCCGATGACGCTCACCGACGATTCGCTCGCCGACGAGCTGGGCCCGGGCGGACGGCTGTATTCCCTGGTCTCGGCGGCGCGGGCGGCACAGGAGAACAACCAGAAGATCGGCGGTTCGCTGTGCTTCGCCCTCGATCCCGACCTGCTGCGCACCGTGGACGCGATGCGCGGCGGCTACCGGGTCAGCGGCGGGGTGACGGGCAAAGGCGCGGACGCCGCGTCGAACTGGCTGGCGTCGCTGCGCGCGCTGGTCACCGGCCGCTGTGTGATCCCGCTGCCGTTCGCCGACGCCGACCTCACCACGCTGGGCAAGATCCGCGGCGCTGACGGCAACCCGGACGCCAGCCTCATGACCACGGCGCTGAACGGCACCGCGACGATCCGCCAGGTGCTCGGCGTCGAATCGCAAAGCGGCGTGCTGTGGCCGGGCGGGACGCCGGACGACAAGGCACTGGCGGCGATTTCGGCGGGCGGCTTCCAGACCGTCCTCACCGACAGCGCGAAGCTGAAGGCAGGCGGTGACGACGAAACCGTCACCGGCGCGGCCACGCTTTCCGACGGCCTGCGCGCGCAGCCGACCAACTCGATGGCCACCACCGGTCTCACCGGATTCGCGCCGAGCCCGCAGACGCCGACCACCTTCAGCGGAGCGTCGCAGCGCGCGGTCTCCACGCAGAACGGGCTCGCCGCGATCGCCTTCGAAGCCGGGCTCGGCCGTACCGACGGCTCGACCGGCGGCCCGATGCTCATCGCTCCGCCGCGCCGCTGGGACGCCACCACCGACGAGCTGAACGCCTTCCTGTCCGGGCTCGGCAAGCTCACCACCGCGGGCGTGACGGCCGGGTCGACGCTCACCGACCTGCTGAGCAGCACTCCCGAAGGCAGCGCTTCGCTGGTCACGGGCACCCGTTCGGACGGCGGCGCCGCGGTCGCCGACCAGCTGTCCAGTCTCGACCAGGACAGCGCCGGCCTGCTGTCGGCGATGCAGATAGACCAGCGGAACCGGGTCGAGCCGAAGGCGATCGTCGGGCCGGTGCGCGACGCGCTGGTCCGCGGCAGTTCGACCGCGTTCGGGCCGTCGGGGACGTCCTCGTCCGCCTCGGCGAACGCGACCGCCGAACTCGCCGCGATCCGCGACCAGGTGACCGTCGAACAGCCGAAGCAAACGATTGCGCTCGCGTCCGGGTCCTCGCCGCTGCCGGTGTACGTGCACAACGACCTGCCGGTCGGCGTCACCGCACAGATCGCGCTCAAGAACAACATGGGCATCCGGCCCGAGAAGGCCAAGGACCTGCTTTTCCCGGCGAAGGGCGGGCAGACCCGATACGTGCAGATCGAGGCGCTGCGGGCCGGGCACCTGTCGGTCGATGTGTCGTTGACCACCCCATCGGGCACCGATCTCGGCGCGACCGCCCGGTTCGAGCTGACCTCGACCGAATACGGCCCGATCACCATCATCGTCACCGTCGCCGCTGGTTGCGCGCTGTTGCTGCTGGCGTCCCGGCGGATCTACCGGCGGATCAAGGAAAGCCGAGGCGGCACGCCCTGACATCCGAAGGGGCCGGGTGCGCGCGCCCGTTCCCGATTACCCTGGGTCGGCGCTGCCACAATGGCAGGGACCATGCGACCGCAGAGGATTGGGCACGCGTTGGACAAAGAGCCGGGTCAACCGCCCGAGCGTGCGGGTCGTCCTCGGCGGGACGGCGCGCCGCCGAGGCGGGACGACCAGCCTCCTCGCCGCGCGGTGCGGGACGCGCGCCGCCAGCCGCCCCCTCCGCCGCCGCCCGCCGACCGCAGGCAGCCGCCGCCCAACGGCACCCGCCGGATGCCGCTGCCCGAAGACCGTCCGCCCGCCCCTTCCGACCGGGCTCAGCCGCGCCGGATCGACCCGCGCGGCGGCGAACCACGGGAGCCCCGTGAACCACGGGACCGCGCGCCGCGCCGCGTCCCGCCGCCGCCTCCGCCGAACGGCCAGCGCCCGGCCCCGACCAGGGCCGCCATGCCGCCGGTGCGCAGGCCGCCCCCGCCGAGGCCGTCCGGTCCGCCGTCGGGCCCGCAGCAACTCCCGCCGTCGGGCCCGCAACCGCTTCCGCCGACGAACCAGCCGCCCAACCGCGGCACGCTTCCGCAGCCGACCCCGCCGCCCGCGAACGCGCCGGGCCCGCAGCCGCCGGTGCATCGCGGCCGCGGTCCGCGTCCCGGCGCGCCGGTCCGGCCGTGGCAGGAAGAAGCGATGCGGGACCCGGACGCCACCCGGTTCATCCCGCGCACCGCGGGCGTCCCGCTCGCGGCTCCTTCGCGCTGGCCGACCGCCGACCCGGACGTGCTGCGCCCGTACGACGCGCTGGCCACCCAGGTCATGCCGCGGATCAAGGACGCGCCGCTCGCGCGTCCGAGCGAGGCTCCGCAGCAGCCGAAGGACGAGGGTCCGTCGGTCGCCAAGGCGTCCGGCCGGATGGCGATCGCGTCGCTGATCAGCCGCATCACCGGCTTCCTGTGGAAGGTGCTGCTGGTCGCGGCGATCGGTTCCGGGATCGCGACCGACTCGTTCAACGTCGCGAACACGATGCCGAACATCATCTTCGAACTGCTGCTCGGCGGCGTGCTCACCAGTGTGGTGGTGCCGCTGCTGGTGCGTTCGCAGGACGACCCGGACCACGGGCAGGCCTACGCGCAGCGGCTGCTGACCACCGGCGTCACCGTGCTGTTCATCGGCACCGTGATCGCGGTGATCGCGGCGCCGGCGTTCACGTCGCTCTACATCGATTCGTCCGGCCACGCGAGCGCGGGCCTGACCACGGCGTTCGCCTACCTGCTGCTGCCGGAGATCTTCTTCTACGGCGTGTTCGCGCTGGTCTCGGCGATGCTGAACGCCAAGCACGTGTTCGGGCCGACCGCGTGGGCCCCGGTGATCAACAACCTGGTGGTCATCTTCACCATCCTCGTGGTGTGGCTGATGCCGGGTTCGATCGACACCGACCATCCGGCGATCACCGATCCGAAGGTGCTCACGCTGGGCCTCGGCGTCACCGGCGGCATCGCCGCGCAGGCGCTCATGCTGATCCCGCCGCTGCTGCGGTCGGGCTTCCGCCCGCGCTGGCGCTGGGGCCTGGACAGCCGGATGAAGGAGTTCGGCGGGCTGGCCCTGTGGGTCGTCGGCTACGTCGCGGTCAGCCAGGTCGGCCTCACGATCACCACCCGCGTGCTCACCAAGGGCACCTCGGGCGGCGTCACCGCTTACAACTACGCGTGGCTGCTGTTCCAGCTGCCCTACGGCGTGCTCGGCGTCTCGCTGCTGACCGCGATCATGCCGCGATTGAGCCGCGCGGCCGCCGACGGCGACACGAAGAAGCTGGTCAGCGACCTGTCCTATGCTTCGCGGATCTCGACGGTCACCCTCGTGCCGATTTCCGCGGTGATGACGATCGTCGGCACCTCGATGGGCATCGCGCTGTTCGCGATGGGCAAGGGGCGGCTCGAGGACGCCGAGCGGATGGGCCAGGCGCTGGCGATCACAGCGTTCGCGCTGCTGCCGTACGCGCTGGTGATGCTCCAGATGCGCGTCTTCTACGCGATGAAGGACGCCCGCACGCCGACGTTGATCATGATCGTGATGACCGTCGTCAAGGTGCCGCTGCTGTTCCTGTGCCCGGTGCTGCTGAACGCGGAGAACGTCGTGCTCGGCGTGATGATGGTCAACGCGCTGACGTATGTGATCGGCGCGATGCTCGGCCAGGTGTGGCTGTGGGTGACGCTCGGCAACCTCCGCAGCAAGCGGGTGATCGGGGTGATCCTGTTCACCGTCGTGGCGAGCGTCCTCGGGGTCGGCGCCGCGTGGGTCGTCGGGCTGATCGTGCCCTCGTCGCTGAGCCCGGTTCCGCATGCCTGGATCAAGCTCGTCCTGCAGGGAATCGTCGGGATCGTGGTCTCGTTCGGGGTGCTCATGGCGCTGAAGGTCGAGGAGCTGAGGCCCGTAACATCGAGGTTCACCCGATTGATCAAGCGCGGGTAACGATTGATTCACGACTCACGACGCTTCTACGGCTGATGATCCGGGTACCCTCGGTGCCGGGAGCGAAGCGGGAGAGAGCGTGGACACGAGACGAAGCGAGCAGGCGGGGGACGCCGCGGGCATTCGCGCCCGGGGCGGATCGCTCGCGCCCGGACGCGTCGTAGGCGACGGCCGGTATCGCCTGCTTGCCCAGTTCGGGGTGGACGAACGAGCCGCCGCGCACCTGTGGCGGGCGCGAGACGGGCAGCTCAAGCGGGATGTCGCACTGACCTTGCTGGTCGGCGATCCGGCGGATCCGGAGGCGGCCCGGCAGGCCCGGCGCACGCTGGAGCGGGCCGCGCACGCGTCCAAGTTCGGGCACGGCGGCGTCGCACGGGTGCTGGACGTGCTCAGCCTCGGCAGCGGCGTCACCTCGAGCGAGGGCTTGCTCGGCGTCGTGGTGGCGGAGTGGACCAAGGGCAGCGACCTGGTGGACCTGGTCGCGCAGCGCCCGGTGGCCCCCGCCGCGGCCGCCCGGATGGTGCAGGCGCTCGCCGAAGCGGTCGACCACGCCCATCAGAACGGTCTCGTCCTCGGCCTCGACCACCCGCAGCGGCTGCGGCTCACCCCGGGCGGCGCGCTCAAGCTCGCGTTCCCCGGCCCGCTGCCGGAAGCCACTCTCCGCGACGACGTCAAGGCGCTCGGCGCGGTGCTGTATTTGCTGCTCACCGGACGCTGGGCGCTGCCAGGCGGACCGCCCGCGATCCCCGCGGCCCCGCTCACCCCGCAGGGGCACGTCGTGCCGCCGCGGTCGCTGGTGCCCGCGGTGCCGCCGGAGCTGTCTTCGCTGGCCGTGCGCACGATCGAGGACGGCGGCAGCGGCGGGATCCGCACCAGCTCGGCGATCCTGCGCGTGCTCGGCCAGGTCGCCGATCAGGAGGAACGCACCCAGCTGATCAACGCGGTCGGCAAGGACGAGGCGGCGGCGGAGACCGACGGCACGATCTGGACCACGAAGAAGCCGGTGAAGGACGTCGCGCGGCGGCGGAAGCTGGCCTTCGGCGTCACCGTGCTGGTGGTCGCCACCGTGGTGATCCTCGCGTGGGGCGGGCTGATGCTGATCAACCTGTTCCAGGGCGACGGCAAGCCCACCGGTCCCGCGATCAACGTCGCGGCCCCGCCGAGCAGTGCTCCGGCGAAACCGGGCAACCAGGCGCCGCCGCCGGCGAACCAGCCGCCCGCGGCGCCGAAGATCGGCGACCCGGTGGCCCCGAAGTCGGCGTCGCTCTACAACCCGCAGGGCTCCGGCGACAACCCGGGCCGCGCGAAGAACACGATCGACGGCGACCCGGGCACGGTCTGGAAGACCGACCAGTACCAGCAGCAGCTGCCGACGCTGAAGCCCGGCGTCGGGATCGCGGTCCAGTTCGACAACCCGGTGAACCTCGCGCAGGTGAAGATCAGCGCGGACAGCCCGGGCACGAAGGTCGAGATCCGGTCGGCGGACAGCAAGAATCCGCAGCTCGACGACACCAAGGTGGTCGGAAGCGGCGACCTGAACGGGCCGGACACGACGATCACCCTGCAGCAGCCGACGCAAAGCCAGTACTTCATCGTCTGGATCACTCAGCTGGGCGACAACGGCGGCAACGGCTTCGTGAGCCAGATCGGAGAACTGAGCTTCCTGCCTGCGGCGTGAGCTGCGAGCACGACTCAGTAGGCTCTGCCGGGTGACGGCTGCAGCTCCCACGGATGCGGATCTGATCGCGGCACACGCCGCGGGCGATCCGCATGCGTTCAGTGAACTGGTCCGGCGGCATCGAGACCGCTTGTGGGCGGTGGCGCTGCGCACGCTGCGAGATCCGGAAGAGGCGGCGGACGCGCTGCAGGAGGCGTTCATCTCGGCGTTCCGCGCGGCGGGCAAGTTCCGCGCGGAGTCGCAGGTCACGACCTGGCTGCACCGGATCGTGGTGAACGCGTGCCTCGACCGGATCCGGCGAAGGCAGGCCCGCCCGACCGTTCCGCTTCCGGAGACCGGGGAGTTCAACGAACCGGCCGCGCCCGGCGATTCGATGGCGGAGAAGGAAACCAGCCTGCTGGTCCGCAAGGCGCTCGACGAGCTGCCCGAAGACCAGCGCGCGCCGATCCTGCTCGTCGACGTCGAGGGCTATTCCGTGGCCGAGACGGCGAAAATGCTCGGCATCGCCGAGGGCACGGTCAAGAGCCGATGCGCGCGCGGGCGGGGAAAACTCGCGAAGGTTCTCGGTCATCTGCGGAACCCGGACGGGGGTGGCGACGTCCCAACTAACGAAAGCAAACGCAAGCACGCCACTTCGGAGGGGTCCCGGAGTGCCGGGCGAGCCCAGCGCTCGCCGGGGAACGGGGAGGGACGATGACGGACGAGAGCCGGGGGGCAGGCGGAACCATCGGGCCGCCCTGGTCTGTCGACCTGCTCGCCGACCTCCACGCCGGGGTCCTCGACGACCAGGAGGCGGAGCGACTCTGGCCGCGGGTGAACGCGGATCCGGAGGCGCGCGCGATCCTCGAGGCCCTCGAAGCGACCACCGCGGACCTGTCCGCGCTCGCCGCGGAACCGGCCCCGCCGATGCCCGCGGAGTTCGCGGCCAGGCTCGACGCCGCGCTCGCCGCGGAGTCGGCGGCCCGGCAGGAGGCCACGTTTCCGGCGGCCGCACCGCAGCCCGCACCCGAGCCCGCTGAGCCGCCGGTCGCGCCGGTGGTGGACCTGTCGGCGGCGCGGAAACGGCGGAACCGGCAGCTCGGCTGGGGCGCGGGGATCCTGACCGCCGCCGCGGCCGCCGCGGTGGCCATCACGCTGACCGTTCCCGGGGCGACCAAGACGGACACGTCCGGCGTCGCCGCGCCCGCACCGTCCGCGGTGGGCGGCCCGTCCGTCGGCAGCGACGGCAGCGGTGCGGAATCGCTGCTGGGCGGCGGTCTTGGCGTGCGGAACTACGGCCCGCTGCAGGACTCGAAGCGGTTCGACGCGTGTGTCACCGCGGCGGGCATGGACCCGAACGTGCGGCCGGAAGGCGTGCGGCCGGTGACCGTCGGGGGCAAGCCGGGCGTGGTGGCGATTTACACCACCGGCAAGCTCGCGCAGTTCCGGCTGGTCGCGTTCGGCGCGGACTGCGGGCCGGGGAACGCGGACAAGCTGTTCGACAAGGTGGTCGGCAAGAAGTAGCGGCCCGGACGTAGCGGACGTCACCGCCGGGAACACCTCCACCTACGATCGTGTTGAGCCTGGAGCACAGGTCATGACGAGCGGAGGGTTGACGGGTGGCTGCCGAGGAAATCAGGAACCTGATCGTCGTCGGGTCGGGTCCTGCCGGTTACACCGCAGCGGTCTACGCGGCGCGCGCACAGCTCGAACCGCTGGTGTTCGAGGGCACGCAGTTCGGCGGCGCGCTGATGACGACCACCGAGGTCGAGAACTTCCCGGGCTTCCGCGACGGGATCCAGGGTCCGGACCTGATGGAGGAGATGCGCAAGCAGGCCGAGCGTTTCGGCGCCGAGCTGCGCGCGGAGGACGTCGAGTCGCTCGAGCTGACCGGCGACGTGAAGTACGTCGTCGCGAACGGCAAGCGCTACGCCGCGCGCGCGGTCGTGCTGGCCATGGGCGCCGCCGCGCGGTACCTGAAGGTGCCGGGCGAGCAGGAGCTGCTCGGCCGCGGCGTGTCCGCCTGTGCGACCTGCGACGGCTTCTTCTTCCGCGACCACGACATCGCGGTCGCGGGCGGCGGCGACTCGGCGATGGAGGAGGCGACCTTCCTGACGAAGTTCGCCAAGTCCGTGACGATCGTGCACCGCCGCGACGAGTTCCGGGCGTCGAAGATCATGCTCGAACGCGCTCGCGCGAACGAGAAGATCAAGTGGCAGCTGAACTCGCAGATCACCGGCGTCGAGGGCGACGGGACGGTGTCCGGCCTGAAGGTGCGCGACACGCGGTCCGGCGACGAGAAGACGCTCGACGTGACCGGGTTCTTCGTCGCGATCGGCCACGACCCGCGCAGCGAACTGGTGCGCGGACAGGTGGACGTGGACGAGGACGGCTACGTGCTCACCCAGGGCCGCACGTCCTACACGAACGTGCCCGGCGTGTTCGCCGCCGGAGACTTGGTGGACCGCACCTACCGGCAGGCGATCACCGCTGCCGGTTCCGGCTGCAGCGCGGCGATCGACGCGGAACGATGGCTCGCGGAGCACGGCGAAAACGAGGCACCGGAACTGGTCGGCGGCGCACCGATTCCCGCAGCCGCCGGCGAGCACTGACTTTCCCACCGAGTTGAAGGAGCAAGCGATGTCCGAACCCGTGAAGGTGACCGACAAGTCGTTCGTGGACGACGTCCTCACCAGCGAGAAGCCCGTTCTCGTCGACTTCTGGGCGACCTGGTGCGGGCCGTGCAAGATGGTCGCCCCGGTGCTCGAGGAGATCGCCAAGGAAAACGGCGACAAGATCACCGTCGCGAAGCTCGACATCGACGAGAACCCGAACACGGCGCGTGACTACCAGGTGATGTCGATTCCGACGCTGATCCTGTTCCAGGGCGGCAAGCCGGTGAAGCAGATCGTGGGCGCGAAGCCGAAGGCCGCGCTGCTGTCCGATCTCGCCGACGTGCTCTGAGCCGGTCCGCCTGCTGAGAACCCGGGCCAGCGACGATCGACTCGCCGGTCCGGGTTCTCGCACGTTCGGGAACCACCCGCACGGGGGTGTGCGCGCAGGTGCACTCGGCGTGTCCGCCGAGGGACCGCGCACCCCTCCGGGGGCGCACCGACCGGGCCTGCGTACTCACCGAGAGTTCACAGGGCACAATAGGTGCCTGGGTACACCCCTACCCAGGTTTCTGTTTCGCATCGAGCCGGTTTCGGTGCCTGAGGAAGAGCGAGGAGTGCATGCGGGTACTCCGCCGCGGTGACGCCGGTCCCGACGTCGCCGAGATCAGGTCGATCCTTGCCGGGATGGATCTGCTCCCGCCGGTGGCGGGGACCGAGCGGTACAACACGTTCGACGTCGCGGTGGAGCAGGCCGTGCGCGCGTTCCAGCAGCGCCGCGGGCTCATCACCGACGGCGTAGTGGGCCAGGCGACGTACCAGGCGCTCAAGGGCGCCAGCTATCACCTCGGGAGCCGCCCGCTCCAGTACCTTTTGTCGGCGCCGGTGAACGGCGACGACGTTTTCACTCTTCAGGAGCGGCTCACCGAGCTGGGCTTCGACGCGGGCCGCCCGGACGGCTACTTCGGCCCCCAGACCGAGCGCGCCCTGCGCACGTTCCAGCGCGACATGCGCCTGACGTCGGACGGCATCTGCGGCCCGGCCACCATCCGCGAACTGCACCGCCTGTCGTCCCCGCGCGCCCGCGGCGGCCGCCCGGTCTTCCTGCGCGAGCAGGAGCAGGTGCGCCAGGCAGGCCCGCGGCTGCGCGGCAAGCGCATCGTGATCGACCCGGGCCACGGCGGCGAGGACCTTGGCGTCGTCGCCGGCGGCCTGCGCGAAGCGGACATCGCCTGGGACCTGGCGCGCCGGCTCGAAGGCCGGATGCAGGCCACCGGCATGGAAGCCTTGATCAGCCGAGGCCCGAACCACAGCCCGACGGACTTCGAACGCGCCCGTTTCGCCAACGACGCTGGCGCGGACCTGTTCCTGTCGCTGCACAGCGACGGCAACCCGTCCCCGCGCGCACAGGGCGTGGCGAGCTTCCACTTCGGCACCGGCAACGGCACGACGTCCACCGTCGGCGAACTGCTGGCCGGCTTCATCCAGCGCGAGGTCGCCGCCCGCACCGGTCTGCTGGACTGCCGCACGCACTACAAGACGTGGGAAATCTTCACCCGCACGCGCTGCCCAGCCGTCCGGGTGGAAATCGGCTACCTGACCAACCCGGACGACGCCGCCCGCCTGGGCGACCCCGCCTTCCGCGACGTCGTGGCCGAGGGCATCCTCATCGCCGTGAAGCGCCTCTACCTCCTGGGCGAGGGCGACCAGCCGACCGGCACCTTCACCTTCGCCGACGTCCTGGCCCACGAACTCGCGAAGGCTGAATAGCGCTCCTTCGCGAGACCTCGGCCTTTCGTCATTGACCCCTGCCTGAGCCCTGAGTCGCCCTGAACCGGACTTTCCCCGCCGAAGACCGCCAGGGCCCCACTCGGCACGCCCCAACCGGCTCGTGCCCGTCTCAGCCCTCCGCGCCCCCTCCCGTTTACCCGTGCTGACCCGACCTCACCTCAGCCACCCACTACCCACAGTCACCACCGCCCGGCGCACCCCCTGCCCGGCACTCCCCAGCCCCACCCCACGCCTTGCACCCCACCCCACACGCCACCAACCGCGGCCCCAGCACCTAACAACCGGAGCCACCCCACCGCTTAACCGGCGCCACAAGAACTTGCGCCCAGCCGCTCCAGCCGCCACCACCCCTGGGGGCAGCCCCCACCCTCACCGGGGGGCGTCCCCAGATCCATTCTATCCATCCACAGCTTTTCCACGGCCTCTATCTGCAATCTGTGGATAACTCGGGGGTTCTTCCACAGTTGTGCACAGGTACCGGGCGTGGGTGTTTTCGCGGCGATCCGGAGGTGGTATGGGGTGCGTCGCGCACCGGCAGGCCACGTCCGGATGCGGAGCGGACCGGCGGGGGATCGGGCGCTGGCTGACCTCGGTCGATGCTGTTCAGGCGGCTGCGAGGCGGGTCAGGGAGGGCCCATCGCGGCGCTCGGAGCGAGGGGTGGGAGCCCCTGGGAAGCTCGGCGGGAAGCCGGGGACACCGGGCGATCGGCACGGAGAGTGACCATGGAGCCAGAGCGGGGCCGGGAGTTACGGATCGCGGCGAGCGAGTCAGGCGGGTTGTTCATGGTGGGTGCCAGCAAGGTCATTCTGGCTGATCTGAACAGACCTGGAATGGCGTAAGCAGCGAGGCGAAGGGTCAAGCGCGGCCGAGGCTCGGCTCCGCGGTCGTGATCGTCACCTGGCCGAGCAGCCGTTCCAGGGCCGCTTCGACGTCTTCCTTCCAGGTGATCGCCGAGCGCAGTTCCAGGCGCAGCCGCGGGTACTTCGGGTGCGGGCGCACCGTTTTGAAGCCCACGCTCTGCAGGAACGCCGCGGGCAGCACGCACGAGTGCTGGCCAAGCGGGTCCTGTTCGTCAGGAGTGGCGTCGCCGAAGGATTCGATCGCGCGGACGCCTCGTTTGGTCAGGTCCTTCGCCACGGCCTGCACCAGCATCCGGCCGAGGCCGCCGCCGCGGAATTCCGGCAGGATCTGGGCCGCGGTGAGCAGCACGGCGTCGGCGCTGGGCGGCGACGTCGGGAAGGCGAGCGAGCGGGGCACCGCGTTCGGCGGGGCGTAGAGCACGAACCCGACCGGCAGCGTGTCGCTGTAGACGATGCGGCCGCAGGAACCCCATTCCAGCAGCACGCTGGACACCCAGGCTTCCTTCTCGACCTCGGTGGAGCCGTATTCCTCAGCCTGCGCCTTCAGGTGCGGCGCGAGCTCCCAGTACACGCACTGCCGGCAGTTCTTGGGCAGGTGCTCGAGATTGTCCAGGGTGACGCCCACCACGCGACGTGACACCTGAAACCTCCCTGGACCCCGCAACTCCGGCCTCAGCGCCCGCAAGAGCGCAGGCAGCACCGGAAGAACCTCCCCGAGGATAGGCCGATGTGACAAGCGCCGGAAGAGCGGGGAGCCGGAAGAGGCCGCGGTTACACTCGATGGATCTACCAGCAGGTACCCACCGAGCCCTCAGGTGTCCGATGACCGAGAACCGCCCAGCCATGCCGCAGACCGGCCGCCACAATCTCGACCCGCATCTCGACCGGTACGCAGCCCGTACCGCCGGGATGACCGCATCCGAGATCCGCGCGCTTTTCGCAGTGGCAAGCCGGCCGGAGGTCGTCTCGCTCGCCGGCGGCATGCCGAACCTCGCCGCGCTGCCGCTCGACACGCTCTCGGCTCAGGTCGGCGAGATCATCGCCGAGGAGGGGCTCGTCGCCCTGCAGTACGGGTCCGCGCACGGAGTTCCGGCGCTGCGTGACCAGATCTGCGAAATCATGGCTCTCGAGGGCATCAAGGCGCACCCCGACGACGTCGTGGTCACCGTCGGTTCCCAGATGGGCCTCGACATGGTGACCCGGCTCTTCTGCGACCCCGGCGACGTCGTGATCGCCGAAGGCCCGTCGTACGTCGGCGCGCTCGGATCTTTCTCCGCGTACCAGGCGAACGTCGTGCACGTCGCGATGGACGAAAACGGTCTCGTGCCCGAAGGGTTGCGGGAAGCCTTGCGCCAGGCCGAAAAGGCCGGACAGCGGGTCAAATTCCTTTACACGATCCCGAATTTCCACAACCCGGCCGGCGTGACCCTGTCTGTCGAACGGCGTCCGGAGATCGTCGAGATCTGCCGCGAGCACGGCGTGCTGATCATCGAGGACAACCCGTACGGCCTGCTCGGTTTCGACGGCCAGGCCTACCCGGCGCTGCGCTCGCTCGACCCGGACAACGTCGTGTACCTCGGCTCCTTCTCGAAGACGTTCGCCTCCGGGCTGCGCGTCGGCTGGGTGCTCGCGCCGCACGCGGTGCGCGAAAAGCTTGTGCTGGCAGCGGAATCCGCGACACTGTGCCCGCCGACCTTCAACCAGATGATCGTCTCGCGCTATCTCGCGACGCACGACTGGAAGGGCCAGATCAAGAAGTTCCGGGAGAACTACCGCGAACGCCGCGACGCGATGTTGTCGGCGCTGCAACAGTATCTGCCGCCCGGCTGCTCCTGGACCAACCCCGACGGCGGCTTCTACGTCTGGGTCACCGTGCCGGAAGGCGTTGACACCAAAGCGATGTTGCCGCGTGCGGTCACCGCTCGGGTGGCGTACGCGTCCGGCACCGGTTTCTACGCCGACGGTTTCGGCTCCCGCCAGATGCGGTTGTCGTACTGCTACCCGACGCCGGAGCGCATCCGGGAAGGCGTGCGCCGCCTCGCCGCGGTGCTCGAGTCCGAAATGGACCTCAGCCGCACCTTCGGTAGCGTGAAGGCGCGCACCATCCCGGGGCCCGAGACCCCGTCTCCGGACACGGTCTGACCGGCCCTGCGACACTAAGGAGTTCCCACGGTGGTCGACCGTACCGTTGCCGTGCTCGCCGGCGGGCTTTCCCACGAACGCGACGTTTCGCTCCGTTCCGGGCGCAGGCTGTCCGCCGCGCTGCGGGCCGAGGGCCTCACCGTGGAGGAGTGGGACACCGACGCCGGACTGCTGGAACGGCTGCGCACGCAGCGTCCGGACGCGGTTGTCGTCGCCCTGCACGGCGGCGAGGGCGAGAACGGCTCGGTGCAGACCGTGCTGGAGATGCTCGACGTGCCGTTCGTCGGCACCCATTCGCAGGGCTGCCGCCGGGCTTGGGACAAGCCGACCGCGAAGGCGTTCGTGCAGCAGGCCGGGTTCTTCACGCCGGACTGGGTTGTGTTGCCGCACAGCACTTTCCGGGAGCTGGGCGCCCAGTCGGTGCTCGACGCGATGGTCGAGCGGCTCGGTCTTCCGCTGATCCTCAAGCCGGATCAGGGCGGGTCCGCGCTCGGCACGCAGGTGGTTCGGGAGGCATCCGAGCTGCCCGCAGCGATGGTCGGCTGCTTCGCCTACGGCGACACCGTGCTCGCGGAACGGTTCGTAGACGGCGTTGAAGTGGCCGTCACGGTCATCGAAGGGGAGAACGGGGCCGAGGCCTTGCCCGCGGTGGAGATCGTGCCGGAGAGCGGCGTCTACGACTACACCGCGCGCTACACCGCGGGTCTTACCGACTTCTTCACCCCGGCGCGGATTTCCGACGAAGCCGCGAAGGCGGTCAGCGAACTCGCCGTCGGCGCGCACCGGTGGCTCGGGCTGCGCGACATCTCGCGCACCGACGCGGTGATCACGCCGGACGGGGGAGTCCACTTCCTCGAAGTGAACCTCTCGCCGGGTCTCACCGAAACCTCGACGGTGCCGATGGCCGTCGAAGCCGCCGGCACCACCCTCGGTTCAGTTTTCGCGGACCTCGTCGCGCGCGCCGTCGCTCGCGCGAACTAAAACCTGGCGGACGGGGGCGGGCGGCGGTCTGCCGCCCCTCCCCGCGCCGGTCGATTCCGGCGGCCACTCCGGGTGACCATGGCCGCCTCGATCCGCAATCATCACCGTGACGAAACGACCCTGGGTGATCCCTAATCGGTTTCGTCGGTCTGATTCGCCGATTTTTCCCCGGAATTCGCGTCGATGATCCCGACGATCCGCTCGAGGTCGTCCACCGAGCCGAACTCGAGGACGATGCGCCCCTTGCGTCGGCCGAGGTCGACCTTCACCCGGGTGTCGAACCGATCGGACAGCCGGTTCGCGAGTTCCTGCAATCCGGGCGCCTGAATCGGCTTGCGGGGAGCGGCCTTCGGCTTGGCCGGCTTCTCGCTCTTCTTCAGCGTGACGGCTTCCTCGGTTGCGCGCACCGACATGCCCTCCGCGACGATCCGCGCCGCCAGTTCCTCCTGGCTTTCCGGATCCTCCAGCGACAGCAGCGCCCGCGCGTGCCCGGCGGACAGGACGCCTGCGGCCACCCGCCGCTGCACGGCGAGGGGGAGTTTGAGCAGCCGGATGGTGTTCGTGATGACCGGACGACTGCGGCCGATGCGGCTGGCCAGCTCCTCGTGCGTCACCGCGAACTCGTCGAGCAGCTGCTGGTAAGCGGCCGCCTCTTCGAGCGGGTTCAGCTGCACGCGGTGGATGTTCTCCAGCAACGCGTCCCGCAGCATCGACTCGTCGGCGGTCTGCCGCACGATCGCGGGGATCGCCTCGAGTTCCGCCTGCTGCGAGGCGCGCAGCCGGCGCTCGCCCATGACGAGTTCGTACTCGTCGTCGCCGAGTTCGCGGACGACGATCGGCTGCATGAGCCCGAACTCGCGGATCGAATGCTCGAGTTCGGCGAGCGCTTCCTCGTCGAAAACCTGGCGAGGCTGCTTCGGGTTCGGCTTGACCGAGCTGACCGGGATCTCGCGGTACACCGCGCCGGCGACCTCGCCGCCCGCGACCGGCTGGCCCGCGGCACCGTTCGCCGCGAACCAGCCCTTGTCCTCGCGCACCGCTTGCTCCGAGGGCGTGGCCTCGGTCGCGGCCGGAGGAGGCGTCGCCGGTCCGGTCGGGATCAGGGCCGCCAGCCCGCGGCCGAGCCCTCCTCTGCGCTCAGTCATGTGGTGCTGCTCCTCTCGTTCACACCCCGCTCGGCGATCTCCTTCGCCGCGTCGAGATAGCTCATGGCACCACGTGAACCGGGGTCGTAGGCGAGGACGGTCTGGCCGTAGCCGGGTGCCTCGGACACCTTCACGCTGCGCGGGATGACGGTCTTCAGCACCGTGTCGCCGAAGTGGTTCCGGACCTCGTTGGTCACCTGGTCGGCCAGCTTGGTGCGACCGTCGTACATGGTGAGCAGAATCGTCGACACGCTGAGTTCGCGGTTCAGGTGCTGCTGCACGAGTTCGATGTTGCTGAGGAGCTGCCCGAGACCTTCGAGTGCGTAGTACTCGCACTGGATCGGGATGAGCACTTCCTGCGCCGCCACCATCGCGTTGACGGTCAGGAGACCGAGCGACGGCGGGCAATCGATGAAGACGTAGTCGACGCCGATCTGGTCGAGCACCTCGGCCGACAGCGCCTCCTTGAGCCGCGTCTCGCGGTTCGCCATGGAGACGAGTTCGATCTCGGCGCCGGCGAGGTCGATCGTCGCGGGCACGCAGAACAGGTTGGGGGACTGCTCGCTCTGCTGCGCTGCCTCAGCGATCGAGACCTCGCCGATGAGCACCTCGTAGATCGAGGGCGTCCCGGAGCGGTGGTCGATGTCGAGCGCGGTGCTGGCGTTGCCCTGGGGGTCGAGGTCGATCACCAACGTTTTCAGCCCGTGCACGGCGAGCGCCGCGGCCAGGTTGACGGTGCTGGTCGTCTTGCCGACCCCGCCCTTCTGGTTGGCGACGGTCAGCACCCGGCGGCGAGACGGCCGGGGGAGCACCCCTTCCTTGGGGTGGAGCACGCTCGCGGCGCGAACGGCTTCTTCAGCGATCGGCGTCCAGCCCATCTCCTGGCTGGCCTGCGCGGAGTCGGACGGCGGGGGATTCACCGGTCTCGACACCTCCTCCTGGTAGACGATTCGGGGCGTTCACACCGCGATGTTTCACGTGGAACGGCGCGGCTCTTGTCGTTCGCTAGCTCCGTCTGCCGCGTGGCCGGGTCGGCTTCGGCGGCAGGCGACGGATCAGGACCACCGTGCTGGGGACTTCGAGTACTGCCTTCCCGCATTCAGCGACCTGTGGTTCGGCACCACCGGCCTTGCGCACCGCGTCGCGGTCACGGGAGATCTCTTCAGCGGCGCTGGCGCCCTTGAGGGCAACCAGTCGACCTTCGGGACGAACCAGGGGAAGGCACCAGCCCGCGAGCCGAGCAAGAGGGGCGACCGCGCGGGCGGTGACGACGTCTGCGCCACTCAGCTGCTCGCGTACGGACCGCTCCTCGGCGCGTCCACGGACGATGGTGATCGGGAGTTCCAGCTTCTCGGCGACCTCGGCTAACCAGTCAACCCGGCGAGCCATGGGTTCCAAGAGCACGATATCGAGGTCCGGTCGAGCGATCGCCAGCGGTACTCCCGGAAGCCCGGCACCCGACCCGACGTCGACCACGCGTGCCTCGGACGGGATCTGCTCGCCGATCACCGCGGAGTTCAGCACGTGCCGCTCCCACAGCCGGTCCACCTCACGCGGACCGATCAACCCTCGCTCGACCCCATGAGTCGCCAGCAGCTCCACGTACCCGGCGGCTTGCTCGACGCGCTCCCCGAACACCTCCACCGCCGCGGTCCGGACCGTCCCGGTGGCGCCGTCCAAGCTCACTACTCCCACTCCTCGCTCCGCGCGTTTCACGTGAAACGCGCTCGGTTGATTGTCCCTGATGCCGACGCCAAATCGAGTCGACAGACCGCAACTGTGGACAACTCCACTCGAGTCGCCGAGCGATCCACAGGTCGTTTCACGTGAAACCCGGCGACCCGGGTGAGAGGGGCGGCGAGTTTCACGTGAAACGCCACGCTTGTAATTCGCTCCGCAGGACCGGCACCCCAACAGCCCGCACATCTCATCAGAGACACCGGGACCACTGACGCTCCACCGTGCCGCCGATCCGGATCTCAGCGGCGGGGCCGAAGCGCGAGTCGGGATGGGGGACACCGGCGCAACGGCGCCCCGGCGGCCGTCCGGATGAGGACGAGAACTTCGCCTTCGCATCCCGCGGCATCGAGGCGGCGGCAACAGCAGCCAAGCAACTGAGCGACGGTCGACTGCCGAACCGGGCCGGTCGTACTTCGGCGGCGCGGGGGAAGACTCTCCTCAGCGAAGGCACCATGCCAATGCGCTTCGAGGGACCGATCGCGGCAGTCGAGAAACTCGACGTGACTCGCCTCCGGAACCGGAGCGCGAAGCAGGCACAAAAGAAGCGGCCCACCGGAATCACTCCGGTGGGCCGCTTCGGCTCAGTGCTCTATGCGGTTCAACGCGTCCGAGAGGCTCAGTCCTCGGGGAAGATCACCACGCGCCGCTTGGGGTCTTCGCCCTCGCTCTCGCTCGTGACGCCCTTGACCGTCGCGACCGCGTCGTGGACGACCTTGCGCTCGAACGGGCTCATCGGCTGCAGGCGCACCCGCTCGCCGCTCGACAGCACCGACTCGGCGGTGGACCGGCCGAGCTCGCGGAGCTCCTCACGGCGGTCCGCGCGCCAGCCGGCGATGTCCAGCATCAGCCGGCTGCGCGAACCGGTCTCCTGCTGGACCGCGAGGCGGGTCAGCTCCTGCAGCGCTTCGAGCACCGTGCCGCGGGGGCCGACCAGCTTCTCCAGGTCGTCGCCGCCGTCGATGCTGACGATCGCGCGGCCCGCCTCGACGTCCAGGTCGATGTCGCCGTCGTAGTCGAGCAGGTCCAGCAGGCGCTCGAGGTAGTCGCCGGCGATGTCGCCCTCTTGCACGAGAGCGTCGTCACCGCCCGCCTTCGGCTCGGCCGGTGCGCTCGTCTCTTCCTGATCGGCGTCGATCGTGTCGACCGTCTCCGACATCTTTAGTCTCCTCTCCGAACCCGAAGCGTCAGCGACGCTTCCGGCCCGACTTCCTGTTCGAGTCCTTGAGGAGCCCGGGCACTCCGGTGCCGTTCTCCTTCGATCCGTTCTGGTTCGACGTCTGCTCCGGCGCGCTCTCCGCCGGTTCGGCTGCCTTCGTCTCGGACGACGCGGTGTTGTCGGACTTCGCGTTGCCGGATTTGCCGCCGGCGGAGGTCTGCGCGAAACCGTGCGCCGAACCCGCCTTGGTCACCTTGCCCTGCTGACCCTGCTGCTGGTTCTTCTTCTGCTGCACCGGCTTCTGCCCGACCTTCGGCGCGGTCGGCTTCTGGCCCGGCTTCGGGCCGAGCGACGCGCGCTTCTCCGCCGCCTCCTCCTTGCGAGCCGCCTCTTCCTTGTCGATCTTCGTGTAGACGAGGCGCTGCTGCATGAGCGTCCAGCCGTTGTTCGCCAGCCAGTAGAAGAGAAGGCCGAGCGGGAAGAACGCACCGAACACGAGCACGCCGAGCGGGAAGACGTACATGGTGAGCTTGTTCATGATCGCGGTCTGCGCGGTGCCCGCGGCCGACGCGTTCTGCCGGGAGACCGAGTGGCGCGCGGTGAGGTGCGTGGCGATCGAGGCGATGATCATCAGCGGCAGCGCGACCGGGAGGACCTCCCAGTGCCACCCGCCGTTCGCGACGTGGCCCGCGACGGCGCCGACGCCGTTGTTGACCGCCTCGCCCATGTTGACGCCGAAGAGCTTGGCGCTCGTGTACGACAACACGTCTTGCGCGTTGAAGAAGTAGTTCTCGGTCTTCGCGCCGCCGCCGGCGGGCGGCATGGTGAACGCGCGCAGCACGTGGTTCAGGCCGATGAAGACCGGGATCTGAAGAATCATCGGAAGGCAGCTGCCGAGCGGGTTGACGCCGTGCTCGCGCTGGAGCTTCTGCATCTCCTGCGCCTGGCGCTGCCGGTCGTTCGCGTACTTCTTCTGGATCTTCTTCATTTCCGGCGCGAAGTCTTGCATCTTCTTCATCGACCGGACCTGGTTCACGAACGGCTTGAACATGATGCCGCGGACGGTGAACGTCAGGAAGATGATGCCGAGGATCCACGAGATCGCGGTCGCTTCCCCGAAGACGAACCCGAAGACCTTGTGCCAACACCACAAGATGAAGGACACGGGGTAGTAGATGAAATCGAGCACTGAGCTACTCCTCGATCGGTGTTTCAGGCGTGCGGTGTCGCCACGAGAACTTCTCGGGCACCGGGTCGCGGCCGGACGGGGTCCACGGGCCGCAGCGAAGCAGCCGGCGCAGCGCGAGGTAGGAGCCCTTGGCCGCGCCGTGGCGGGTCAGGGCTTCGACTGCGTACGCGCTGCAGCTCGGGTAGAACCGGCAGGCCGGGGGAAGGAAGGGCGAGATCGCCTTGCGGTAGAACCGCACGGGAAGGAGCAGCACCCACGCGACCGGTCCCGGCCGGGGCGGCTTGCCTTCCTCGGGTGCTTCGGTGGTGCTGTGCTCGGAGGTGGCGTCCATAGCCGTTTACACCGCTGATCCGTGGTCGGGTGCCGCGCCCTGTTGACGCGGCTGCCGGGGAGCATCGGCCCCGGCCGGGCGGCCGGACGGCGCGAGGCCGAGCCGGCGCAGCGCGGCGTCGAGGTCGGAGTCAAGCTCCGCGCTCGACGCGGACGCCGCCGGAGGCAATGCCCGTACCACCAACGAAGTGCCCGCGGGCAGTGTTCCGAGACGCGCGGAAACAAGGTGGCGCAACCGGCGGGTCACCCGGTGGCGCACCACCGAGTTGCCGACGGCCTTGCTCACCACAAAACCCGCCCTGGCCGCGAACGAGGCGGCCACGGACGGGTCCGTGGTCAACGCATGAACGACGAGGCGGCGCCTGCCGGCTCGGGACCCCCGGCGGAGGACGACCCGGAAGTCCTCGCTCCGCCGCAGACGTGCGCCAGCGGGCAGCACGACGCGGTTGCGCGGAGCCGGATCAGGCGGACAGCTCGGCGCGGCCCTTGCGACGGCGCGCCGCGAGGATGCCGCGACCCGCGCGGGTCCGCATGCGCAGGCGGAAACCGTGGGTCTTCGCGCGACGACGGTTGTTCGGCTGGAAGGTGCGCTTGCCCTTGCTCACTGCTTCTCCTGTGTCTCGGCCGTCGGGCGACGGCGGATTCCCCGGCGCCCGGCGTGTCGTGCGGGTCGCACGGAAGTTCGTGCTGTCTCCTACCACCGGGTGGTCTCGTCACGACGAGCGACGACATACGTAGGCACGCGAAACGCACCCGTCGCATACGGGAGACCTTACGAGGGTACGCACCCCGGTCGTGAACGCCGCAGGCGCCCCTCCGCCACCCTCGGCGACCGGCCCGCGAGACTGCCTCCCGGCACGGCGCGGCACCGAATGGCAACACGCCGTACACCGTGAAATGCTTGCGCAGCACCACGCCTTGTGGCATCGGGCAGGGCTTGTTAGCGTGCCTCTCTCGGCCTCCGGGCAGGACTGATGCCGCTTCGCCGGCGCCGGGGGGTGTGGAGGCGCCCGGGGAGTACGCCGAGCCCGCAGGTGGCGTGGCTGCGGACGGCCGTACATTAGTGCACAGCTGTGGACAACTTTGTGGATATCGCTGTGCCGTCGCGCGGGTGAGTCCGGACCGCGTGCTTCGAGGCGAGCTTCCAGGACGTGCTCGGGGTGGGTCCGAGGCGTGCGCGCCGACGAGGGGAGGGGAGTCAGACCGGTGTCGGAGCACCAGCACAATCTGGGCGTCATCTGGGAGCAGGTGGTGCGGGAGCTGTCCGACGGCACCCTCTCCCCGCAGCAACGAGCCTGGATGCGGGTGACCCGCCCGATCGGTCTCCTCGACGGCACCGCGCTGCTCGCCGCGCCGAGCGACTTCGCGAAGGAAGCCATCGAACGCGCGCTGCGCACTTCGATCACCGAAGCGCTGTCCCGCCGGCTCGGCCGTCCCGTGTCGCTCGCGGTGAAGGTCGACAGCACCGAACCGGTAGCGCCGGTACCCCGTTATGCGGCGTCACCCGCCCGGGTGGAAAACGATGTCCCGCATCCGGAGCCGATGCCGGCGCCGCCCGCGAGCCCGCACACGGGGAACGGCCAGGCCGACCACGTGCGCCCGGAGCGCCCGAAGCCGAAACCGCCGCCGCGACGGCCGCAGGTCGAAGCCGCCGGTCTTCCGCCGGCGCGGGTCGACCCGCCGCCGCCCCCGCCTCAGCAGCCGCTGCACCCGTCCCACCCCGGCCTTGACGACATCGAGGACCCGGACGAAGAAGTCGACGAAGAGGGCGAAGCGCTGGCGACCGCCAACGAGATCTGGCCCCGGTTCGCCGGGCAGCCGATCGCGGGCCAGCCCTACACCGCGCCCGCGCAGCCGCAGACGTCGAAGACGAAGCTGAACGAGAAGTACAACTTCGACACCTTCGTCATCGGCGCGTCCAACCGCTTCGCGCACGCCGCCGCGGTCGCCGTGGCCGAGGCTCCGGCCCGCGCGTACAACCCGCTGTTCATCTGGGGCGAGTCCGGCCTCGGCAAGACGCACCTGCTGCACGCCGTCGGGCATTACGCGCAGCGGCTGTTCCCCGGCATGCGCGTGCGGTACGTCTCGACCGAAGAGTTCACGAACGACTTCATCAACTCGCTGCGCGACGACCGCAAGGTCGCCTTCCAGCGGCGCTACCGCGACGTCGACATCCTGCTGGTGGACGACATCCAGTTCCTGGAGGGCAAGGAAGGCACCCAGGAGGAGTTCTTCCACACCTTCAACACGCTGCACAACCAGAACAAGCAGATCGTGGTCAGCTCCGACCGGCCGCCCAAGCGGCTGGAAACCCTGGAAGACCGGCTGCGGACGCGGTTCGAATGGGGCCTGATCACCGACATCCAGCCGCCTGAGCTGGAAACCCGGATCGCGATCCTCCGCAAGAAGGCGGCGCAGGACCGGCTCGCGGTGCCCGGCGACGTGCTGGAGTTCATCGCGTCGCGGGTCGAGGCGAACATCCGCGAGCTGGAGGGCGCGCTGATCCGCGTCACCGCGTTCGCGTCGCTGAACCAGCAGCCGGTGGAAGCCGGGCTCGCCGAGATCGTGCTGCGCGATCTGATCCCGGATTCGCACACGCCGGAGATCACCGCGCCGACCATCATGGGCGTCACCGCCGAGTTCTTCGACGTGACGCTCGACGAGCTGTGCGGGCCCGGCAAGACGAAGGCGCTCGCCACCGCCCGCCAGATCGCGATGTACCTCTGCCGCGAGCTGACCGAGATGTCGCTGCCGAAGATCGGGCAGACGTTCGGCGGCCGCGACCACACGACCGTCATGCACGCGGACAAGAAGATCCGCAAGGAGATGGCCGAGCGCAGGCGGATTTACGACCAGGTGCAAGAGCTGACGTCGCGGATCAAGCAGCGCGCGCGTCAGTAGCCGACTGCCGCGTTTGGACACTCGCTTGTAGACAGTCCTGTTTCGACGCTCAAGGCCGCCACGGACCCCCGTGGTGGCCTTTTTGTTGCCCTGACGGGCTTCTCGCCCGTACGCAGCTGAAGCGTGTGTACGGAGCGGCGTAGGAGCGAAGCACGCGTACGCATCCACAGACGTCCACAGCCTGTGTACACAAAATTTCTCAAACTCATTGATACACAAGGGGTTTTCCCCAGGGTGTGGGCAGTTTGCCCACAGTGCCAACGGATCCCGGAGCTGCGACGACCCGGATTTGATCCACATCCCACTCACACCGAATCCACAGGTTGTCCCCAGGGTTGTCCACGCTGATTCCCCAGGTTGCCCACAGGTCATCCACAGCTGTGGTTCGTCACTCACCAGGGCGATCCCGAGCGCTCAGACCGCCCCCAGAGCCTGGGTACAACTCGGCCTCAACCTGGGGACAACCCTGGGGACAACTCGGCCCGACTGTGGATGAATCGGGGACCGCCCGAAACCATCCACGGATCGGCCGAACCATCCACCGATCCGCCACCAGGGCTGCCCACAGGCCCGCGCCCGCCACGACCAGCGCGAACGAGCCCTGTCCACACAATCCACAGCCCCTATTACTGCTACTGGTTTTTCATCTCTTCTAAGAAAGAACAGAACAAAAACAGGCGGAGGACGAAACTGGGGACAAGCCGAGATTCGTGTCGTCTTGTCGACAAACTGAAGGGGAGGCCGAGGTGACGGCGACCCCGGCGACGGCCTAACGTGGATGTCTGCAGCTGGTCCGTTCCCGCGCGGGGCGGACCGGACCGGCGGGGACCCGGTCGCACGCGGTGCTCACGACCGGTACCCGGCGACCCCTTCACGAGCCGAGGGGCTCGGCTGTCGAAAGGAAGCGCGCATGAAGATCCGCGTCGAGCGCGACGGGCTCGCCGACGCCGTCGCGTGGGTGGCCAGAAGCCTCCCCTCCCGGCCTCCGGTGCCGGTCCTGGGCGGCGTCCTCCTCGACGCGGGCGCGGACGGGGAGTCCGACGCGCTCACGGTCTCCGGCTTCGACTACGAGGTCTCGGCCACGGTCGGCGTTCCCGCGACCATCGCCGACGGCGGACGGCTGCTCGTCTCCGGCCGCCTCCTCGCCGACATCACCAAGGCGCTGCCCGCGCAGCCGGTGGAGATCTCCGTCGACGGCGCCCGCGCCACCATCACGTGCGGCAGCGCCCGGTTCAGCCTCCCGACCATGCCGGTCGAGGACTACCCGCAGCTGCCGTCCCAGCCCGCCCACGCGGGCGAGCTCACCGGCGACGTCTTCGGCCAGGCGGTCACCCAGGTCGCCACCGCGGCCGGCAAGGACGACACGCTCCCCATGCTCACCGGCATGCGGCTGGAGATCTCCGGCGAGACGCTCACCCTCGTCGCCACCGACCGGTTCCGGCTCGCCATGCGCGAGTTCACCTGGAAGCCGGCCGAGGGCCTGTCCGACGCCGCGGTGCTCGTCCCGGCGCGCACGCTCGCCGAGGCCGCCAAGACGCTCGGCGGCGCGGGCACCACCGTGCAGCTCGCGCTCGCTTCCGGCGACGGCCTGCTCGGCCTGTCCGGCGCGGGCCGCTACACGACCACCCGGCTGCTCGACGCCGAGTTCCCGCCGTACCGCCAGCTGCTGCCCGCGAACCACACCTCGCGCGCGGTCATCGAGGTCAGCGCGCTCACCGAGTCGATCAAGCGCGTGTCGCTGGTCGCCGAGCGCGGCACCCAGGTGCGGCTCGAGTTCGGCGACGGCTCCCTGCGCCTGTCCGCGGGCGGCGACGACGAGGGCAGCGCCGAAGAGGAACTGCAGGTCGACTACGAGGGCGAGCCGGTCACCATCGCGTTCAACCCCGGCTACCTCGTCGACGGGCTCGGCGCGCTGCACAGCGACCGGGCCGAGCTGACCTTCACCACGCCCAACCGGCCGGCGCTGATCAAGCCCGCCGACGCCGAGGGCAACGTCGTCCCCGGATATCTCTACCTGCTCATGCCGGTCCGGCTGCCGGGCTGAGCGGGCGCGTCCAACCGAGGAAAACCGATCCAATCCAAAGGGGATCTCATGGTTCAGCTGGGTCTCGTCGGCCTGGGCAAGATGGGCTTCAACATGCGCGAGCGGCTGCGCGCCGCCGGGCACGAGGTGGTCGGCTACGACCGCAACTCCGGCGTCAGCGACTCGACCTCGCTCGAAGACCTGGTCTCCAAGCTGTCCGGTCCCCGGATCGTGTGGATCATGGTCCCGGCCGGGGAGCCGACCCGGCAGACCGTCACCGCCCTCGGGCAGCTGCTGTCCGAGGGCGATCTGGTGATCGACGGCGGCAACTCGAAGTTCACCGACGACAAGCTGAACGCTGATCTGCTGGCCTCGCACGGGGTCGGCTACCTCGACTGCGGCGTCTCCGGCGGCGTGTGGGGCAAGGACAACGGCTACGGCCTGATGGTCGGCGGCGCGGCGTCCGACGTCCAACGCGCGATGCCGATCTTCGACGCGCTGCGTCCGGAGGGCCCGCGCGAGGAAGGCTTCTCGCACGCCGGCTCGGTCGGTGCCGGGCACTACGCGAAGATGATCCACAACGGCATCGAGTACGGCATCATGCAGGCCTACGCCGAGGGCTTCGAACTGCTCGAAGCCGCGAAGACCGTCGACGACGTGCCCGCCGTGATCAAGGGCTGGCAGCGCGGCACCGTGGTCCGCTCCTGGCTGCTCGACCTGCTGGTGCGCGCCCTGGACGAGGACCCGGAGCTGGACGACCTCGAAGGCTACGTCGAGGACTCCGGCGAAGGCCGCTGGACGCTGGAGGAAGCGGTCAACAACGCGGTTCCGGCCCCGGTGCTGTCGGCGGCGCTGTTCGCCCGGTTCTCCTCGCGGCAGAAGGACTCCGCCGCGATGCGCGCCGTCGCCGCGCTGCGCAACCAGTTCGGCGGCCACGCGGTGAAGAAGGCCGGGAGCTAGCTCCCGCGGTCCCCGCCCGTGTATCTGCGACATCTCCAGGTCACCGACTTCCGGTCCTGGCCGCTGGCCGACCTCGCCCTCGAACCGGGGCCGGTCGTGCTCGTCGGCCAGAACGGCCGGGGGAAGACGAACCTGCTCGAAGCGATCGGCTACGTGGCGACCCTCGGTTCGCACCGGGTCGCCACGGACGCCCCGCTCGTCCGCCATGGCTGTGAACGCGCGCTCGTCCGGGTCGCGGTCGTCAACGAAGACCGCGAGCTGACGGTCGAACTCGAGATCACGCCTGGCCGCGCCAACCGTGCCCGCGTGAATCGGGGCGCGGTCGGCAAGCCGCGCGACGTGCTCGGCATTCTGCGTACGGTGCTGTTCTCTCCCGAGGACCTCTCGCTCGTGCGCGGCGATCCGAGCGAACGCCGTCGGTTCATGGACGAGTTACTCGTGCTTCGCGCACCTCGGTACGCAGGCGTGCGCGCGGACTACGAGAAGGTGCTTAAGCAGCGCAACGCGCTTCTTAAGACTGCGGGCAAACGCCGTACTGGTCGCGAAGATCCGTACGCACTGTCGACGCTCGACGTGTGGGACGACCATCTCTCGGTGGCTGGCGCGCAGCTGCTGGCCGCACGGTTGAACCTCATCGCGGACCTCGCGCCGTACACGGCTGACGCTTATATGGGCGTCGCACCGGACTCTCGCCCGGCGAAGATCGCGTACAAGTCTTCGCTCGGCGACGCGCTTCCGCCGTCGTACGGCGTGCCTGACGGAGAGCGTGCGGACGCAGAGGTACTGCGCGAGCTGTTGCTGAAGGCGTTGGCTGACTCGCGGCGGCAGGAACTGGAGCGAGGCATCAGTCTCGTCGGCCCGCATCGGGACGAACTGGAGCTGATCCTCGGCGAACTCCCGGCGAAGGGGTACGCGAGCCACGGCGAGTCGTGGTCGTTCGCGCTCGCTTTGCGGCTCGGAAGTTACGAGCTTCTGCGTGCCGAAGCGGGCGAACCGGTGTTGTTGCTGGACGATGTCTTTGCCGAACTCGACCGCAAGCGCCGGGCCCGGCTGGCCGAGGTCTCCGCGAGTGCCGAGCAGGTGCTCATCACCGCGGCGGTGGCCGAGGACGTGCCCGCCGAGCTCGCCGGTGCGAGGTTCACGGTGGCCGACGGGGAGGTGAACCGTGCCTGAACAGCCACAACGACCACGCCGGGTGACCGGGGTCACGCGAGTTGCCCACCGATCTGGGGACAAACCTGTGGACAGTGTGGATAAACCCGGAGCCGCGTTATCGCCGCGCGTGACGAACCGGCCGGATGGCCGTCTTGACACCTCGAAAGCGGACGACGCCCCCCGGAATCCCGCGCGTGGCGCGACTGAGCGTGACAGTTCCACTGGGCCGAACGAGACGCCCGCTGGGGACGCTCCGAGCGGCCGCGACCTCGCGCACGCCGCGCTCGAAGCGGCGAAGGCGAAAGCCCGCGAGCGCGGTGCCCCGCCGAACCTCCGCCGCGGCCGGATCACCGGGGGCGGCGGACAGAACCGGGCGCGCCGGCGGTGGTCCGGTCCGGGCGCGGATCCGCGCGACCCCCAGCCGCTCGGCCGGCTCGTGTCGAGGCTGGTCTCCGACAGCGGCTGGCAGAGCACCGTGACCAACGCGCGCGTGTTCGGGCAGTGGGCCCGGCTCGTGGGCGAGGACGTCGCCGAACACGCCCAGCCGATCGCGCTCAAAGACGGCGAGCTGACCGTTCGGGCGAGTTCCACCGCGTGGGCGACGCAGTTGCGGTTGCTGCAGGGCAAGTTGCTGGCGAAGATCGCCGCGGGCGTCGGCAACGGCGTCGTGAAGCGGATGCGGATCCAGGGTCCGACCGCTCCGAGCTGGCGGAAAGGACCCCGGCACGTGCCTGGCCGCGGACCGCGTGACACGTACGGCTGACGGGGGTTGCGGTCGGGCGGGTCATTGCCCCGAGAACCGGGTCGCGCCGGTTCGGATACGACCTGACTCGCCTGAGGGTGATTTCGTGCCTCTGCGACAGACTGAGAGGTGTCCTTGCCGCATGTGAGCGCGCGCGGCCAAGTACACTGTTGTAGTAGCGGGCGTCCGCTCGGGCGAGACGAGGAGAAACAACGCCGGTGACCGAGAACAAGAGCGAGTACAACGCGTCGTCCATCACCGTGCTCGAAGGCCTCGAAGCGGTTCGCAAGCGCCCCGGCATGTACATCGGTTCCACCGGTGAGCGCGGTCTCCACCACCTGGTCCAGGAGGTGGTGGACAACTCCGTGGACGAGGCGATGGCGGGGTACGCCACCAAGGTCGAGGTTACCCTGCTCGCCGACGGCGGGGTGCGGGTAGTCGACGACGGCCGCGGCATCCCGGTCGACATCCACCCCAAGGAGCAGAAGCCGACCCTCGAGGTCGTGCTCACCATCCTGCACGCGGGCGGCAAGTTCGACAGCGACTCCTACGCGGTGTCCGGCGGTCTGCACGGCGTCGGCGTCTCCGTGGTGAACGCGCTCTCCACGAAGCTGCTCGCGGAGATCAAGGTCGGCGGCCGCAGCTGGCGCCAGGAGTACACCGACCAGATCCCCGGCCCGCTCGAAGACCTCGGCCCGGCCACCGACACCGGCACCACCATCACGTTCTGGGCCGACGGCGACATCTTCGAGACCACCACCTACAACTTCGAGACCATCTCGCGCAGGCTGCAGGAGATGGCGTTCCTCAACAAGGGCCTCACACTGTCGCTGCGGGACGAGCGCGTCCCCGACGAGGAGACCGAAGAGGACGCGGCGGGCAAGCCGATCCGGGTCAAGGAAAAGGTCTACTGCTACCCGGGCGGGCTCGAGGACTTCGTCAAGCACATCAACGGCAGCAAGGACCCGATCCACCAGAGCGTGATCTCCTTCGACGCGAAGGGCACCGGCCTCGAGGTCGAGGTCGCGATGCAGTGGAACAACGGGTTCACGCCGTCGGTGTACACCTTCGCCAACACGATCAACACGCACGAGGGCGGCACGCACGAAGAGGGCTTCCGCGCCGCGCTCACCCGCGTGGTCAACGCGTACGCGCGCGAGAAGAAGCTGCTCAAGGAGAAGGACGCGAACCTGACCGGCGACGACGTGCGCGAGGGGCTCGCCGCGATCGTGTCGATCAAGCTGTCCGAACCGCAGTTCGAGGGCCAGACCAAGACCAAGCTGGGCAACAGCGAGGCCAAGACGTTCGTGCAGCAGCAGTCGAACGAATGGCTCGGCGACTGGTTCGAGCGCAACCCGAGCGAAGCCAAGACGATCATCAACAAGTCGATCTCGTCCTCACAGGCCCGGCTCGCCGCCCGCAAGGCGCGCGACCTGGTGCGGCGCAAGGGCGCGCTGGAGATCGGCGGCCTTCCCGGCAAGCTCAAGGACTGCCGCTCGAACGACCCCGGCGAGTGCGAGCTGTACATCGTGGAGGGCGACTCGGCGGGCGGTTCGGCCAAGGAGGGCCGCGACTCGATGTACCAGGCGATCCTGCCGATCCGCGGCAAGATCATCAACGTCGAGAAGGCCCGCATCGACCGCGTCCTCAAGAACACCGAGGTCCAGTCGCTGATCACCGCGCTCGGCACCGGCATCCACGACGACTTCGACATCTCGAAGCTGCGGTACCACAAGATCGTGTTGATGGCCGACGCCGACGTCGACGGCCAGCACATCACCACGCTGCTGCTCACCCTGCTCTTCCGCTTCATGACGCCGCTGATCGAGCACGGCCACGTGTTCCTGTCGCGGCCGCCGCTGTACAAGATCAAGTGGCCACGGTCGGAGCCGGACTACGCGTACTCCGAGAAGGAAAAGGACGTCGTCATCCAGGCCGGGGTCGAGGCGGGCCGCCGTCTCCCGAAGGACGACGCGATCCAGCGGTACAAGGGTCTCGGCGAGATGAACGCCGACGAGCTGTGGGAGACCACGATGGACCCGAGCAACCGGCTGCTCGGGCAGGTCACCCTCGACGACGCGGCACAGGCCGACGAACTGTTCTCCGTGCTGATGGGCGAGGACGTGGAAGCCCGCCGCTCGTTCATCACGCGCAACGCCAAGGACGTGCGCTTCCTGGACGTGTAGGCGTCCCCCGTAACTCACTTCCCCAGGACTGCTCACCGAGAAGGACCCCATGACGGAAACCTTGCCGCCGGAACACGACCGGATCGAACCGGTCGACATCCAGCAGGAGATGCAGCGCTCCTACATCGACTACGCGATGAGCGTCATCGTGTCGCGGGCGCTGCCGGACGTGCGCGACGGCCTCAAGCCGGTGGCGCGCCGGATCCTGTACTCGATGTTCGACTCCGGGTTCCGCCCGGACCGCGGGTACAACAAGTGCTCCCGCGTCGTCGGCGACGTCATGGGCAACTACCACCCGCACGGCGACTCGGCGATCTACGACGCGCTCGTGCGGCTCGCCCAGCCGTGGTCGCTGCGCTACCCGCTGATCGACGGCCAGGGCAACTTCGGCTCGTCGGGCAACGACCCCGCCGCCGCGATGCGGTACACCGAGTCCCGGCTCGCGCCGCTCGCGATGCAGATGCTCGCGGACATCGAAGAGGACACCGTCGATTTCCGCGACAACTACGACGGGCGCACGCAAGAGCCCGACGTGCTGCCGTCGCGGTTCCCGAACCTGCTGGTCAACGGCGGTTCCGGGATCGCGGTCGGGATGGCGACGAACATCCCGCCGCACAACCTGCGCGAGGTGTCCGAAGGCGTCGTGTGGGCGCTGGAGAACCCTGAGGCGACCGACGACGAACTGCTCGCCGCGCTGCTCGTGCGGGTCAAGGGCCCGGACTTCCCGACCAAGGCGATGATCCTCGGCACCTCGGGCATCGAGGACGCCTACCGCACCGGCCGCGGTTCGATCCGGATGCGCGCGGTCGTCGAGGTCGAAGAGGACGCCAAGGGCCGCACCATCCTGGTCGTGTCCGAGCTGCCGTACCAGGTCAACCCGGACAACCTGGTGGAGAACATCGCGCACCTGGTGCGCGACGGCAAGATCACCGGGATCTCGGACATCGCGGACGAGTCCAACAGCCGCTCCGGCATGCGGATCGTCGTCACGATCAAGCGCGACGCGGTGGCGAAGGTGGTGCTGAACAACCTGTTCAAGCACACCCAGCTGCAGCAGAACTTCGGCGTGAACATGCTGGCGCTGGTCGACGACGTGCCGCGCACGCTGCGGCTCGACCAGATCATCCGGCACTACGTGAAGCACCAGGTCGACGTGATCGTGCGGCGCACCCGGTACCGGCTGCGCAAGGCCGAGGAACGGGCCCACATCCTGCGCGGTCTGGTCAAGGCGCTCGACATGCTGGACGAGGTGATCGCCCTGATCCGGCGGTCGCCCTCGGCCGACGAGGCCCGGCCGGGCCTGATGTCGCTGCTCGAGATCGACGAGATCCAGGCCACCGCGATCCTGGACATGCAGCTGCGCCGGCTGGCCGCACTGGAGCGCCAGCGGATCATCGACACCCTGGCCGAGATCGAGCTGGAGATCGCCGACCTCAAGGACATCCTCGCGAAGCCGGAGCGGCAGCGGTCGATCATCCGCGACGAGCTGATGGAGATCGTCGACAAGTACGGCGACGAGCGGCGCACGCAGATCATCCCGTTCGACGGCGACGTGTCGGTCGAGGACCTGATCGCGCAGGAAGACGTCGTCGTCACCATCACCCGCACGGGCTACGCCAAGCGGACGAAAACCGATCTGTACCGGTCGCAGAAGCGCGGCGGCAAGGGCGTGCAGGGCGCGACGCTGAAGCAGGACGACATCGTCCAGCACTTCTTCGTGTGCTCCACGCACGACTGGATCCTGTTCTTCACGAACAAGGGCCGGGTGTACCGGGCGAAGGCCTACGACCTGCCCGAGGCCAACCGCAACGCGCGCGGCCAGCACGTGGCGAACCTGCTCGCGTTCCAGCCGGACGAGCAGATCGCCCAGGTCATCGAGATCCCGAACTACGAGGTCGCGCCGTACCTGGTGCTCGCCACGCAGCGCGGCCTGGTGAAGAAGACGAAGCTCACCGACTTCGACTCCAACCGCGCGGGCGGCCTCATCGCGATCAACCTGCGCGAGGGCGACGAGTTGATGGGCGCGGTGCTGGCGGCGGCCGAGGACGACCTGCTGCTGGTGTCCGCGGGCGGCCAGTCGATCCGCTTCCACGCGACCGACGAGGCGCTGCGCCCGATGGGCCGGCCGACCTCGGGCGTGCTGGGCATGCGGTTCAACGAGGGTGACGAACTGCTCGGCATCAGCGTGGTCAAACCGGACAAGTTCCTGCTGGTCGCCACGGACGGCGCGTATGCGAAGCGGACGCCGATCGAGGACTATCCGGTACAGGGCCGCGGCGGCAAGGGCGTGCTCACCATTCAGCACGACAGCAAACGTGGCAGGCTGGTGGGGGCACTCATCGTCGACGAGGACGACGAGCTGTTCGCCATCACGTCCAGCGGCGGGGTCATCCGCACGCCGGCGCGGGACGTGCGCAAGGCGGGCAGGCAGACCAAGGGCGTTCGGCTGATGAACCTGGGTGACGGAACCACTCTTCTCGCGGTCGCACGCAACGCGGACGAGGGTTCGGACGTCGCCAATGGTGGCGAGGACTCCGCCGAGGACGGTTCCGAGGTTTCGGAAGTTGTGGCTTCCGAGACGGTTTCGGAGGAAGCGGCCGAGGCTACGCCAGAGGAGCCCACAGCAGAAGACGGCACGGCGCCGGAGCAGTGATCGGCGCCCCACGCACGGGTAAGGACTGACTCAACGTGGCACCATCCGACAAGGCCGACGACGCGTCGGCCAACCCGCCCTGGCAGCGCACCGCCAAGGACGGCGGCGGCGACTCCGAGGCCATGGCCACGGCGCGGATCGCGACCGAGGACGTGCCCACCGCGGCTCCGGAACCGGCCGCGGCCGAGAACGACTACCCGGTGACCGGCTCGGCGGCGCCCCGGCTCTTCGGAGGCGAGGCACCGCCGCCGGCGGACGACGTGCCGCCCGCGGGCCGCACCCGGCCGACGCCGAGCGCGCTGCGCCGTCCCGGCCGGGGCCCGCGACGGGCGAGCCTGCAGATCAAGCGGTTCGACCCGTGGTCGGTGCTGAAGCTGGCACTGGTGCTCGGCGTCGCGATGTTCTTCGTCTGGCTGGTCGCGGTCGGCGTGCTCTACACCGTGCTCGACGGCATGGGCGTGTGGGACAAGCTGAACGGCACGTACTCGTCCCTGGTCGGCGGCGAGGGCGCGAACGCGTCCCCGGAACCGCTGATCAGCGCCGGTCGCGTGTTCGGCATCGCGGCCATCCTCGGGGCGATCAACATCGTGCTGGTGTCCGCGCTGGCCACGGTGAGCGCGTTCATCTACAACGTGTCGGCGGACCTCGCGGGCGGGCTGGAAGTCACCCTGTCCGAGCGGGAGTAACCCGGTTGCAAGTGCGGATGGGGAGTCCGGTAAAGTACTCCTCGTTCGACGGGCCCATAGCTCAGGCGGTTAGAGCGCTTCGCTGATAACGAAGAGGTCCCAGGTTCAAGTCCTGGTGGGCCCACATTTCTCGGAAGGCCGGTTCGCAGCTCCTGCGGACCGGCCTTCTGGTATTTCGGATGACTGACCGGTGGTGCGGTCGCCAGAATCAGCCGCATGCAGACCCCGGCGGAGATCCTTTATCGGCTGAGCCTCGGCGTGGTCGCCGCGCAGTGGGACGACTACGAAGGCTTGGCCGAAACCTCGGCCTGGTTCGAGTCGGCGACCGCGCGCGAGCTGCTGCGGATCGACTACTACTCCCGCCAGTCCCGATCCGAGGAACCGGTGATGGGACGGGTGACGGACCGGAAGCTGAAGCGCGCTCCGCTGGTCGCGCTGGTGCTGGCTTCGATGCATCGCGACGGGCGCCTGCGGGAGCGGGCGGTTCGGCTGTTGTGCTCTTCGGACAGTGCGTTGAGCGACCGGGCGCTGGCGATCCGGGTTGCCGACTACGTCGAGGCGGTCCGGGAACTGGCCGAACAAGAGGTGCTGCGGCGGACGACGTTGGCGCAGGCGGCGCGGATCATGCCGCTGCTGCAGCGGATTTCGCAGCGCTGGCGGGGTTCGGAAGTATTCGCGCGCTATCTGCGTGCGCTGGTCGCCGTGCACGGCGAGGCGACAATATGGGCGTGCTTGCGAAACTCCGAGGGCTTCGAGGTCCGGCGGGCAGCGTTCCGGCACAGCTTCGAGTCTGGATTGCTCGGCTTGCCGGACGCGGTCCGGTTGCTGCCTCGGGAACGGGACCAGATCGTCCGGCGGCAGTTGATCGGTGTCGTCGCTGAATCGGCGACGCCGGACGTCATCGCCGAGTTGTTGCTTCGCGGGCGGTCCGCGGAGAGCCGGGTGCTGGGATTGGTGAAGCTGACCGCGGCGCAGCTCGATCCCGTTGAGGTGGAACGACTTCTGGTCGACCGGTCGGTGCTGGTGCGGTTGTGGGCGCGGCTGCGCTGGCGGGAAATGGGGCGACCCGGTCGAGGTTTATACGGCGCTCGCTCGTTCCGCCGCCAAGCCGGTGGTGCGGGCTCGGGCTTACGTCGGGCTCGCGGAGACTGGGACTGAGCTGGACCGTTCGGAGATCGTCGGTCTCGCTCGGAGCGCGGACCTGCCGTTGAAGAAGATCGGGTTGGCGTTGCTCCGGGGCAAGGCGATCGCTTCGGAAGTGCCGTGGCTGCTGCGGGAGATGGCCGGCGATCACTCGCGCGTGGCCCGGTTGGCGGGGGAAGTGCTCAGCAGCAGTCCGCAGCTGTGGTCGCCGGCGGATTTGGCTGTGTTGAAGGGTTCTCCGGAGACAGTGCTTCGGCGTCGGGGATGGTGGTTGCACCGCAGTCGCGGCGGATGGGAGGCGGTGATCGCCGACCTCGAGTTCGGGGAGGTTCGGGGCAGGCTTGCGCTGCCGATGTATTTCCAGCCGACTGACGTGCAGCGGCAACGGATCGTGGACCTGCTCAGCACGCTTTCCCTTGACCGGCACAAGGTTTCGGAGATCGCGTTCGCCGCCGGGATTCCGGGGTGATCAGCGGGTCTGCCGGTACAGGTCGCGCAGCAGGGCGATTTCCGCACCGTGGTGCAGGACTTCCTGGTTGACCCACCAGACGATCTCGAGGAAGGGGCTTTCGGCGTCGCTGCCGTGCGGGTAGGTGCAGTAGCCGACGGTGTCCAGCGCGGCGTCGTCGACGGTCAGCAAGGCTTCGCGCCAGGCTGTCGCACCGGCGTCGAAAGCGGCGACGGCGGTTGTGACGTCGCCGGCGATCGGGTAGTCGTCGCGGGTTTTGGTGTGCGTGCCCGAGGTGTGGTCGGCGCGGAGGGCGAGCATTTCGCTGAGATGGCTGAGCCGCCAAGCGATGGTGGTGAACGGCGGTGGCACCGGTTGCGGGTACGGGGCAGCGTCGCGGCCCCACTCGCCGGTTCCGGCCAGGTGCGTCGCGCGCGGTCCGGGTCCGTCGGCGCGGCGGCGCACCGACCAGTGCCCGGGGACCGGCGGCCAGTGGTACTCGGCGTCGGTCATCGGGCTGACCGGTGTTTCGGAGCCGTCGCCGCTGTCCAAGTACGGACCGGTGAGGCGGTTCGCGAGGCGGGTGCGGGCGAAGTCGAACTGGTCGAGCAGCGGTGCCAAACGGGGTGGCGGCACGGAAAACTCCCTGGGCCGATGCCGGGAAGACCTGGTTCAGTGTGGCATGACCGGCGAGGATTTGGGCGAGGGTTGGGACAGCGTCGCGACGCTTGTCGACGGACGGTGGGTAGAGCGGCGGCCCAAGCGGGACGAGGTGCGTGCTTGGCTGCTTCGGGAGACAACGGTGCTGCCGTGGCTGGCTCCGCAGCTGCCGTTGGCGGTGCCGGTTCCCGTTGTGTGGCAGGAAAATCCGCTGGTCGTGCGGCACGAATTGGTGCCAGGCGAGCCGGGCGAACTGACCGCTGACGATGGCCGCGCGCTCGGCCGATTCCTCCGCGCGTTGCACAACGCGGACGTATCCAAGGCACGCGAACTTGGTGCGGTGCCGGAAGATCTGGCCCTCGATGCCGTTCCGCCGTTGCTCGGTCCGCTGGCAGATCGCGCTCGCGCTTTGCTGGCGGAGGCTGAGGACTATCCAGCAAACACCGTGGTGCACGGAGATCTCGGGCCCGAGCATCTGCTCAAGCAGGACGGCCAGTTGAGCGGAGTGATCGACTGGTCCGACGTGTCGATCGGCGACCCTGCGCGGGACCTGGCGTGGCTGCTGTTCTGGACGTCGGCGGAGTGCGTCGCGGCGTTCTCCGCGGAGTACGAGGTCACGCCCGAACTGCGTCGGCGCGCGGGGGCGTGGAACCAGCTGGGCCCGTGGTACGAGGTGACGTACGGACTGGAGAACGACCGGCCTGACCTGGTCGAATCGGGTCTCGCCGGCACCCGCGCGCGGCTCGGGGAGACGAGTCAGCCCTGCCGGGAAGAGAAGGACCGGCAGGGCTGAGTGATGCGCGGTCACTGGGACCGTCTGATTCAACGGATCGATCACTCCGGATATTCCCGGTGTTCCACGTGGAACGAGAGACGGAACCGCCGGACGGGACGCACGGCGGGTCCGGTAGCATCGAGGGGTAGCGCAAGCACTCAGAAGGGGGCTTCAGGTGAAGAAGCTGTTGGCACTCGCGGTCGTCGCGGGCGGCGTCCTGTTCGTCGTCAAGCGGAACAAGGCCGCCAAGGCCGAGGCTGACCTGTGGCGTGAGGCCACCACGCCTGCCGCCCCGTCGGCGAACGGCAGCGCGCCGGCCAAGGCCGCGGACGCGTCCCGCAACTGACCCACACTCGCGGACCCCGGTCCGCACTGGGCCTGTAGCTCAATTGGTAGAGCACCGCCTTTGCAAGGCGGGGGTCAGGGGTTCGATTCCCCTCAGGTCCACCCGCGATCCCCGTTCGGCCAGCGCCGGGCGGGGATTCGTGCGTTCCGGGGGCGCTGCGGAATCTGCTTCAACCGGTCGATGATCTTCAGGACGGCACCCCCGAACACCTGATTGAGCGCGGGTTCCTGGTAGTCCTCGCTTCGGAAAGCCGACCTGGTGACCAGGTGGCGGCCCACTTTGAAGGACAGATCCCGGTGACGCGCGCGGGTGGCAGGTCGCGTGGTCGGCGTAGGCGGTGCCGTCCTGACACGTTGTACTCGTCCGAGTGGACGAGGCCGCCCATGGTCACGTAGGTCTGCAGGTCGCCGCAGGTCTCGCGGCTGACCGGATGGGACTTGACCGACTTTGCGATTCCGGGTCGGTGGCCAGCCGCCAGACGATGTCCCGGTCACTCGACATGCCGTCGCTCTGGTACTGCTTTTGGCCGATGCCGAGGGACAGTTTTGTACGTTTCGTTCTTGCATCAGGAACGGGTTCATGACCGCGCAGGCGTCGTAGACCGGGTGTCGGCCGGAAGAGCCTTGCCCGCGACCGCGGTGCCGCGTCCGGCTGCCAGCAGTGCTGACGCCGCGAGACAGCCCAAAATCCTGGCCTACTTGGAAACCATCAAGACCCTTGCGCTCGTGCCCGTCAGAGTAACGAATGATCCGGCCGATGGCTTGACTTCAACTTCTCTTGAAGTTCCATCCTTCGGGAGTCATCGCTGAACTCGAAGGGATACCGAAGATTCATGACTGTCAACCAAGTCGCGCGTCCTGACTTTGCCCGCCAGGACGTTCGAGCTGTACTGGTCGCAGAGACAGCCGTCGGGGCGACGGATGTGCTTGCAGAGCTGAAAAACGAGCAGTGGCCTGGGGGGCTGATTTCGTTTAGTGCGTTGGCCAGTACCGACGGGGAAGCGTCGTTGGTCTACACCCAGTGGGCGGAGGGAACCTCGGACCCCGGGTTCGTGCGTCGGGTTTCCGGAGGCGACCCCGTTGAGTATCGCTTGTACCGCAGCGGAATTCGGGAGGATTCGGCGGTTCCGGGGTGCGTTGTCGTGGTGAGTGTCGAGTTCGACGGTGCTGATGCGCAGCGGCAGCGGCGTTGGGTGGACACCGTGTTCGGTGCGTTGGGCAGTGAAGAAACGCCCGCGCCCGGCGGGCTCTCCGGGCACTTCCATGTCAGCGCCGACGGGACTCGGGTGCTCAACTATGCGGAGTGGACTGACGAGCAGGCACATCGCGACGCGTTGGCACGGTCCGGCCGAGGGACCGTCGGGGTGTCTGACGAGTGGCGGAAGGTGCAGGAATTTCCGGGAGTGCGTGGTAGCGGATTCCGGCGTTATCGGATGGTGCGCAGTCTGTCGCTTGGAATGTCCGCGAAGGAATCAACGGTCGCATAGCTTTGTCGGCGTGGGGCTGTCCGGCTAGCGGTTGTATGGGGGCGAAGCCATCGGCAACGGGGTCGGGTTGAGCCGGACCCATGCGACGGCGAGTTCGGACAGCCGCGACAGTTCTTCGTCGGTTCCGTTGCCGGAGCGGGTGCGCTTGGCGAGAGCCTGTGCCTCTTCAAGTTCGGGCAGCGGGGTGCCCGACGCGAAGTAGCCGGGGAGTGCGTCGGCCATCGCGCGGAAGGATCGGTCCCAGTTGCCGCTGCCGTTGTCGAGGATCTCGCGAGCGATTTTCCCGGTCACGCGGATCGCTTCTCCCTGCACGGTTTCCGCCGCGCCCGAGGACGGTACGAGCAGTTCCCACAGCTGATCGTGCTGCTTCTGCCAGGCACCGTCGGGCACCGTGATCGGGGAGGTTCCGTCGTGGATTAGTCGCGGCGGGACCGGTTCGACGTCGAATAGGCGGTACAACTCCTGCAGTCCGGCGTCGGTCTCGTCGAGGAAGTCGCGGTTGAAGCTCTTGCGGTGGAACTCGAAGTTGGTGCCGATCCGGCGGACCAGGTCTCGCGCCGCGTCCGGCACGGGTGCGCCGGCTTCGAGGAGAAGCGCGGCAGTTTCGGCCATGCCCGCGATCCCGATGTTCTCGGTGTGCCGCAGTCCGAACAGGAGCGGCGTGAGGTTCGGCTTGCCGTCGATCGTGGCGTGGACATTCGCGCCGTGTTCGATCAGTACTCGCACGGTTTCCGGTCGCTGTCGGCTGGCCGCGCCGTGCAGTGGGGTGCCGCTGTAGCCGCGTGACCGTTCGATGTCAGCGCCGAGGGAGAGCAACAGCGGGATCTGCGCTGCTGCGCCTCTTGCGGCACGTGTCCACAGTGGAGTTTCGCCGTATTGGTTGGCCGCGTCTACGTCGAGGCCTTGCTCGACTAGCCAGACGATGAGTTCGTCCGGGCAGCCGAGGTATCCGATCGCTGTTTCCTTGCCGTATCCGCCGCGAGCGTCCAACTCGGTGCGTTCGAACACCGCCTGGAGTTCGGCGAGCGACGCGGACGTCAGCATCTCGTCGAAGTTCTTCGGCAGCGTCTTTCGCTTGCGCATCGGCGGTTTCTCCTTGGCAGGGCGTCCAGAGCCGCCAGCTTAGTGATCAGGAGGGCAGTTCGGATTTCAATCGGTGCTGCAGTTCGATGAGCGTCTGCCGGACCAATTCCAGCCGTGCCAGGTCTAGGCCGTCGGTGGTGCGCAGTGCCAGATCGTCGTACGCCGCTTGCATTCGGTGCAAAGCGGCGCGGCCGGTCGGGGTCACCTCGAGCAGTTTGGCGCGTTGGTGCGCGGGATTCGGACGGTAGCTGGCCAGGTCGTCGTCGACGAGCAGGTCGGCGACTCGTTGGACGCTTTGCCTCGTGTGGCCCAGCTGCGTGGCGATGGTCCCGACCGGGGCGGGTTCCGCTTCGACCGCGGCCAGCACTTGGTACCGCGCGACGCTCAGGCCGGTGGGGCGGGCGATGCCGTTTCCGACTGCTTCCAGGACGTCGGAGAGCCGGATGACCTCGTCCATCAGGTCATTGTAGGCGTCGCAGGCCTTCTTGACAGCATGCTGTCGTATCGCTAGCTTGTCGGACATGACAGCATGCTGTCATTCACTGCGGGGCAATGCAACAGCTCGAGAGGATCATCTGGTGCGGATCGGCATAGGACTTCCGAATCAAGTGCGCGACGTCGACCCCACGGTCGTGCCGCGGTGGGCGGCGCGGGCGGAGGAGGCGGGGTTTTCCTCGCTGGCGACGATCGGCCGGTACGCGTATCCGGGCGTGAGCGACACGGTTGCGCTGGCGGCCGCGGCTGGGGCGACGGAGCGGATCGGGCTGCTCAGCGGCGTGTTGCTCGCGCCGACGTGGCCGGCTGCGTTGCTGGCCAAGGAAATCGCGAGTATCGACGGCGTTTCCGGGCACCGGCTGACGTTCGGCGTCGGGGTGGGGCTTCGGGAGGAGGAGTTCACCGTGCCTGGGCTTGGGGCGCGTGGGCGCGGGGCGCGGTTCGATGCTGACCTGGAGATTTACCGCGAGGTGTGGGACGGCGAACCGGTCGGGGAGAACGCGGCGGTGCCGAGCGGGACGCGGCAGGTGCCGATGTTGTTCGGCGGCTATACCGAGCAGGCGTTGCAGCGAATGGTGCGGTGGGGCACGGGTTACATCGCCGGTTCGGGCTCGGTGGCGGCAAGCGCGCCTCGGTTCGAAGCGGCGAAACGTGCCTGGAGCGAGGGTGGTCGGGCTGGGGTGCCGCGGCTGGTTTCGTTGGCCTACTTCGTTTTGGGGGACGTCGACGCTGGGTTGGCGAATGTGCGGGACTTCTATCGGTTGGCTCCGAAGGAAGTCGCGGACAGTGTGGTGCCTTGCTCGTCTCCGGAGCTGGTGCGGAAGTCCATTGCGGATTTCGCCGAGCTGGGTGTGGATGAGTTGATCTTCGTGCCGGTGACTGACGAGGTGGACGAGGTCGCTCGGCTGGCGGACGTCGTCAGCTGACCATCGTCCAGGAAGATGACTCCGACATCGGGGGCTCATCCGGGACATCACCGATGTTCCCGGTGCCGGGCGGCTCCAAGCTGAAGTCATGAGACTACGCGTAATAGCGATCATCGCGGCGATGCTTGTCGTCGTCGGGGCGGGGACCGCGCAGGCGGCACCGAGATTGGCGTTGCCACAGCCTGGCGGGGCCAGTCTGATCGGGACCAGGACCTTTCACTTCACTGACACTTCCCGTGCGGATCCATGGGTTCCTTCGCAGCGGCGGGAAATGATGGTCACGCTCTGGTACCCGGCGCAGTTTCCGGGATGGCGGGGCACGCAGTACCTCACGCAGCGGGAATCGGAGCTGATGGTGAAGGCGGCGGGCGATCCGCCCCTGCCCAAGGACCTGCTGACGAAGGTTCGTACTCATTCCACTGTGGACGCTCTGCCGCAGTTCCGGCGGATGCCGCTGGTGGTGCTCTCTCCTGGGTTTACGTTGCCGCGCGCGACGTTGTCGTCGCTGGCGGAGGAGCTGGCCAGTCGCGGGTACGTCGTGGCGGGGATCGGCCACAACTACGAGGCGGTCGCTACCACCTTCCCGGACGGGCACACGACGGAATGCGTGGCAAATGACATCAAGGACTGGAAGAAGCTCGCCAAAACCCGGGCGGCGGACGTGTCGTTCGTGCTCGATCAGTTCGTCGGACCGCGTCCGGTGTGGGGCGGCGGACGGCTGATCGACGAGCGGCGGATCGCGATGATCGGGCATTCGATCGGCGGAGCCAGCACCGCGCCGGCGATGCTGGCCGACCGGCGGATCCGCGCCGGGGCGATGCTGGACGGCATGTACTACTTCCCGGTGACCGGGCTGGATCGGCCGTTTCTGCAGTTCGGGGCTCCGGTGCATCAGCCGGGCGGGACGGTCGATCCGTCGTGGGACGCGGCGTGGCGCGAGATGACCGGATGGAAGCGGTGGATCACCGTCGACCGTGGCGACCACAGCATGTTCACCGATGAACTGCTGCTCTTCCAGCAGGCTGGGAGGCAGTTGCCGGGGGTCGAGATCGATCCGTTGCGGGGGATCCGGGTCGGCGAGGCGTATCTGACCGCGTTCCTCGACGAGCACCTGCGCGGCGTGCACCAGCGGCTGCTGGACGGCCCGTCGCCGCGGTTCCCTGAAGTGCGGTTTTGGGGCTGAAAGTCGCCGCTGGAAAAGTCCGCGGAATTTCTTCGCAACCCCCTCCGGCGGTGTGCGTCTCTATAGGCAAAGGGAAAGCCAAGAGCTGGTCAGGGGAGAATTGAAATGCTCATGAAGACTGTCAAATTGGCCACCGTCGGAGCGGCTCTCGGCGCGGTCGCGCTGCTTTCCGCGTGCTCTGGCCAGAATTCGGCAGCCCCGGCGAGCAACCAGTCCGCCCCGGTCAACGTCGCGGCTAAGAGCCAGGTCCAGCAGCCGAATACGCCGGTCAAGAAGGGCGGCAGCGGCGGCGGCGGGGCCAGTTCGGAGGACGTTAATTGCAGTGCGCTTGGCGGAACTGTCGGGCCGCGCAAGGTTGATTTGATCGCGGACGCAACCAAAGCCGGTACCGTTGGATGCACTGAGGCGTTCAATGTTATGACTGAATACTTCGACAAAATCGACAAGGCCGTCGGATCCAACTACATGCTGACGGTCCAGGGCTGGCAATGCCTGACCGACACCGGCGCGGAGGGCACGCACGAGATCCGTTGCGCGAAGGACGGTCTCAAGATGCACACGACTCCGCCGAAGGACGAGAACACGCCGGACCCGCAGGAGCAGGGCACGGGGTACAACGGGGTGCCGATCGACCCGCCCACGGCGCAGGACCAGGGGACCGGCTACCACGGGGTTCCGGTTGACCCGCCGAACGCGCAGGACCAGGGGACCGGGTACAACGGCGCGCCGATCGACAATCCGGACCAGAACTGAGTTGCGCCGCTGAGGAAGCAGGGCCAGGCCTTCCGGGGCCTGGCCCTTTTCGTGCGGCGGGTAGCAAGGCGAAGATGGGTTTCGTCCAGCCCGTCGACGCCATCCACCGCAGCTGCCAGGCCAGACTGTCGCGCGCGGCCCGGGCGGAGAACCGGGGCGCGTTTCTCGCGGACGCCGAGGCCAGCGGATTCGTTCCGTCCGCGTCCGTGGAAGTCCGGTTCGAGCAGGCGGATGCCCGAGTGGCGCAGCATCTCGCCATCGACGAAGGCGCCGAAATCACGGTGCGAGATCGGGTCATGCGGGCGGCCGGTTCAGCTCCGGCTCGAAGAGGCTGGTCATCCGCTCGGATCGGTTGCCGAGCAGGTCGGCGCGCGGATGCCGACCGCTGGAGGTCAACGACATGGTCCTCGCCGCTGACCGCTACCGGCTCTCTTATGAATGGCCCGCGGACTGACCCAGCACCGAAGACAGCCCATCCCTCAACACCCGATAAGCCGCCTCCGCTCGCGCAACTGCGTCTGGGTAGGTCTCATCAGCGCTCCGACCAGCACGAATCTCTCGGGCGTTGTGAAACCCCAAGATCCGCTGCGCCCCGAAAATCTGCGCCGCCACCAACCGCGCGGTGAACTCGTCCTCGATGCCGCACGAGGCCTGCAGTTCCTCCACCAGTTCCTGTTCCTTCGCCAGCAAGTAAGTGGCAAGCCGAGCCAACAGCGCTGGCGTTGAGTACAGGAGGGTGTGGCACGTGATCGCGTCCGGCGAGTCGTTCAGGCCGGTCAGCGGGTCTTGTTCGGCCAGACGGTCCAGGAAAGACCGTTCCAAAGCGGACAGCGCCGACACTCCGTCCGGGCGGGCACGGACGATCTCCGCGGGGCCGTTGTCGTCGGCGAACTGGTGGATGACCAGGTCTTCCTTCGTCGGGAAGTACGCGAACAGCGTCGGCTTCGAGATCTCGGCTTCGGCGGCTATGTCGGCCACCGAGACGCCGTCGAAGCCGGATTCCCGGAACAGGCGCAGCGCCGCCGAGGCGATGGTTTCCCTCGTGCGGCGGCGTTTGCGCTCGCGCAGTCCTGACACGGGCGTCAGCCTAGCCGGAACTCCAACCCGGATAAAAACTTGACTCGGTTGTATATTTAACTTAGTCAAGAAACAGGGGGCGGGGAGTGGAACCAGAGATCCGGGCGGAGCGCGAGTATCTCCAGGCCTGTCACGCGGAACTGGACCGTATGCGGGAGGAGATCAAGACCGCCATCGCGACGGGGACGGGCGAGGGCGACGCGGTCGACGACAAGTACTTCAACCACGTCCTCAGGCAGTTTCGCATCGAGATCGCCGAGGAGCTAGCGGATATTGACGAGGCACCGCTCTTCTTCGGTCGGCTCGACTACCCGCCGGGCGAGGTTTACGAGGCGGCGCGCGGGTCGCATACTCGGTCGCCGCGACATGACCTGGTTTACCTGGGGCGCAGAGGAATCCGCGACGACGACGGCGAACCGCTGGTGATCGATTGGCGGGCGCCGCTCGCCAGGGCGTTTTACGAAGCCGATCACGATCATCCGATGGGGGTGCGGGTCCGGCGTCGGTACGGGTTCGACCAGGCCGGGGTGCTCAGCGCGTTTGAGGACGAGCCGCTCGATCGGCCTGGGTCCGCAGCGAATCGGCTGCTCACCGCGGAGATCGAGCGGCCGCGGCAGGGGCCGATGCGGGACATCGTCGCCACGATCCAGCCGGATCAGATGCGGTTGGTTCGTGCGCCGGTTGACCGGACGCTTTGCATTCAAGGCGCGCCGGGGACGGGTAAGACCGCGGTGGGGCTGCATCGGCTCGCGTATCTGCTCTACACCGAGCGGGTGCGGCTGCAGAAGGCCGGCGGGGTCGCGGTGATCGGGCCGAACCGGTCGTTTCTCGCTTACATCGCGGGCGTGCTTCCGGCGCTGGGCGAGGTGGCGGTTTCCCAGGCCACGATTGACGAATTGACCGGGGCGGGGCAGCTGGCCGAGCACATTGACGATCCGTGGACGGCGCGGATCAAGGGTGACGTCCGGATGGCGGAGGTCGTTCGGAGACATCTGTGGGCGCGGATCCAGCCGGTCGATCGGACGCTCGAAGTCAAGTACCAACACCGGACTTGGCGGTTGTATCCCGAGGACATCGCCGAGGAATTAAGGGAAATCCTCAGTCGCGGCGCGGACTACAGCGCGGGGCGCGAATTGCTGGCTCAGCGGCTCGCGCATCGGGTCTTGCGCGAGATGGAGCGGTCCGGCGGCACGAGCGCGACACTCCATCAGCTCCGGCGCAACGCTGCGATCAACAAAGCGGTCCGTGACATGTGGCCTGCGGTTGAGCCTGCGCGGTTGGTTTATGACCTGCTTACGGACCGAACGACGCTTGCTCAAGCGGCCGAAGGGATCCTCACCAATGAGGAACAGGATGCTCTAATCCGGCCAAGGCCGCGCAGTCGTAAGGCGATGACCTGGTCCACGCTCGATCTGGCGTTGCTGGACGAGGTCGCGGCGCTGGTCGAGCGTCCGGCGAAACTTGGGCACGTCGTGGTGGACGAGGCGCAAGACCTCAGCCCGATGCATCTGCGGGCGATCGCGCGCAGATTGGCGGGGGCATGCACGGTTCTCGGCGATGTCGCGCAGGCGACCAGTCCGTCCGCGGTCCGCGAGTGGACCACCGTGCTCACCCATCTCGACCGGCCCGGCGGACGGATCGAAGAACTCACGCACGGCTACCGCGTTCCGGCGGATGTCCTCGACTTCGCTGCTCGGCTGCTTCCGCACATCGCGCCGGAGCTGCGCAGTCCCACGTCGTTCCGGCATTCCGCGGATGCCTTGCACCTGACCGAAACGGACGAGACAGTCGCCGCCGCGGTCGACGCTTGTGCGAAGGCGCTGATCCAAGAGGGATCGATCGGGTTGCTTGCGGCGGACGCGGATGTTCCGGAGTTAAGCCAGGCTCTCGCCGAGCGAGGGTTGGACCACGCGGTGTTGGGTACCGAGGGGACCGCGCGGATCACGGTGGCGCCGGTGAGTTTGGCGAAGGGACTGGAGTACGACACGGTCCTGGTGGTCGAACCGGCGCGCATTGTGGCGGCGGAAGAGCGTGGGCTGCAACGGTTGTACGTCGCGCTCACTCGCGCGGTCAGCACGTTGCACGTCCTCCACACCGATCAGTTGCCGGAGCCGTTGCTGGCTCAGACCGCAGCGGTTTGACGGCGCGTCGAGAAGAACTGCCAGCCGAGGAATCCCAGCGCTAGCAGCAAATAGCTGTTGCCGATCAGGTGCTCGACGGGACCCCAGGACAGCTCAAGGTACCCGTTCTTCGGCAGCCACGAGTGCGGTGCGATCACGAAAATCGCGGCCACGGCAGCCAAACCGGCGACCGCGATCCGGGTGTGGGCGCGAGCGGCGAACAGGACGATCGCGGGCACGATCCACACCCAGTGGTGCGACCACGAAATCGGCGAACACACCAGAATCGCCGCCGTATTGAGCAGAAACGCCATCGGCGGGTCGGCGCGCAGCATCGCGGGAACGGTCAGCGCGAGCGCGGCCAAAGTCAGCACTGCGACCAGGATCAGCGTCGGGGTGTCCGGAAGTCCGAACCGGTGCACCGCGCCCTGGATGGTCTGGTTCGTCGCGAAAATCGACCCGCTCATGCCGGACGCGCCGGTCAGTCCGCCGCCGAACCAGTACTTCATCGACGCTTCCGGCGCGATCACGAATCCGGCCACGCCAGCGAGCACGAAGGTGACCACTGTGGTCACGATCGCACGGAAGTCCTTCTTCAGCAGGAAGAACAGCAGGAACCCGGCCGGAGTGATCTTCATGGCGGCGGCGAGGCCCAGCAGGACGCCGCGTGGCAGCCGGGTTCGCGGGCCGAGGCAGTCGATCACCACGAGCGCCATCAGGATCAGGTTGATTTGCCCGAACCACAACGTTTCGCGGACCGGTTCGAAGGCCAGCGACCCGGCACCGACCAGCAGCGCGGCCAGCAACGCGGTTCGCCGCCGGGCATGCGGGCGGACCACGACGTAGACGGTCCCGCAGAGCGCCGCGAGCGAGACTGCGAGCATCAAGATCGCGCCCAGCGGCAGCGGCATCGCGGCGAACACCAGGAACACGACGGCCGCGAACGGCGGGTAGATGAACGGCAGGATCAGCCCGGCGCGGGTGGGCGGGAGCGGGCCGTAGACGTCCTCGCCCTGGGCCAGCGCCCGCGCGCCGGACCGGTAGATCTCCAGGTCGAGCGGCCACATCGTGCAGACGAGCCAGAGTATCGCCGCCGCCACCGCCACCGAGGCGATGACCAGCGCGAACACCGTTCGCCGACGGCCGCCGACGTCGTCTAGCCACCGGCGCAGCGCGACAGCGGGGGGCCGGAGGGAAGTCACTCCGCGATCATGCCGGTGCGATCACCCGTTCGCGCAGTGGGGGCGGGACCAGGCCACTTCGTCGACCGCGAGCCACGGGGCGTTCGCGGCGGCCGCGGGGGTGATTCCGGCGAAGGCTTTGACCTCGTGGTGCAGGTGCGACTGGTCGACATATCCGCTGTCCGCGGCCACCGAAGCCGGGCTTTCGCCAGCGGCCAGCCGGTGTACCGCGTGGTCGAAACGGACCAGTTGCGCGGCGCGTTTCGGGCTCAACCCGAGCTGGCTGCGGAAGCGGGACCACAGCCGTTTCCGGCTCCAGCCGGTCTCGTCGGCCAGTTGTTCGATCCGCACCTGACCGTGGCGCGCGTCCATCCGCTGCCAGGCGAAGGCGATTTCCGGGTCGACCGTGCGACCGGCCTCGTACCGTTTCCCCAGCGAGGCTTCTACCAGCGCAAACCGGTCGTTCCAGGAGTTGAGGGCGCGGAGCCGGGCGGGCAGCTCAGTAGGCCAGACGTCCTCAAGGGACACGACCTCGCCGCTGAGATCCGTCCCGAGCACCGCGTGCGCGACCCCGGGGGACAGCCGGATCTGCATGCATTCGATGTCCTGCCCGCGCACACGCATCCCCTGCGGAGCGAGCCCTGCGACAACACTGCCGCGAGCGACGTCGTTGACGAGCAGCCGTTCGCGCAGATTGACGAACAGCGTGACCGCCGGATACGGGACCACCGTCAAGTCGACCAGGTCGACGGTGTCGCCGACAAACCCGGCCATCTGGACACCGGGCAGCCGACTCGGTCGGGACGGCACCGCGATGCTGTGTTTGATGGCGCCGGCTCCGCCGTCGCGGGCGGGATCGCCTTTAAGTCGGCGTGTCGAGGAGCAGCGCACCCGGCCCGGGGGGCCGTGCACGCTGCTCCTCGACACGCCGACGCGATCCCGCGTTGTGGTCCTGATCTGGTACGCGGAGCGTGCGCGCTTCGATAGCTGGACTGACGACGAGGTCCGCGCTGCCGCGAAAGCCGCCGCCGACGCTGTGGTCCAGTGCCCGCCGGAGGACCTGCCGCCGTTCCACGGGATCCCGTTGCCGATCAAGGACCTCGCCACCGTCAAAGGCTGGCCGACCACCTACGGCTCGCTGGCCACCGACCGGGCTCCGCAGCCGAAGTCGGATCCGCTCGTGCAGCGCTTCGCCGACGCCGGTTTCCTCCCGCTCGGCAAGACCACGACGTCGGAATTCGGCGCGGTGCCGTTCACCGAAAGCGAGGCGCAGGGCATCTCGCGCAACCCGTGGGACCCGGACCGCACGCCCGGCGGTTCGTCCAGCGGCTCCGGGATCTCCGTTATCGCGGGAATGGCTCCGGTCGCGCACGCGGAGGACGGCGGCGGCTCGATCCGCATCCCGGCGTCGTGCACCGGTCTCGTCGGATTGAAGCCGACCCGCGGTCTGATCACGAACGCCGTGGTGGAGGTCGAAGGTTTCGCGACCAGCGGCGTCGTGAGCCGGACGCTCGTCGACACCGCCGCGGTGCTGGACGTCATCGCGCGGCACGACCCCGGTGCGTGGTGGTCGCAGCCGACGCCTACGCGGTCCCTTGCTCAGGCGCTGACTAAAGAACCGCCAGCTGGCCTGCGGATCGGCGTCCTCACGACGTCCCTGATCGACGGCATCACCGTCGACCCGGCTTGCCTGACCGCGGTCGACAAAACCCTCCGCGCGCTCGAAGAAGCCGGACACCAGATCGTCGACAAACCGCTTCCGCTGCCGACCTCAGCGGAGCTGATCTCGACGTTCATGAAGGTTTGGAATGTCGCCAGCGCAGGCATCCCGCTGGTCGACCCGGACCGCGTCGAACCGCACAACCGAGCCCAGCGCGAAGCCGCGAAGTCGGTCGATTCCTGGACGTACGCGGAGAGCGTGCACAAGACCCAGGTGCTGTCGCGACGCATTGTCGAGGCCTTCACCGACAGCTTCGACCTGCTGGTCACGCCCACCATGGCCTGCCTGCCGCCGAAGGTCGGCGCGTGGCGGGCGAGCGGAAACCCGGTGGTGGCCGCGTATCCGATGGGCGTCTTCACGTCGCTGTTCAACGTGACCGGCCAGCCGGCGATCTCCCTCCCGCTGCACCACGACGAGGCCAGCGGCCTGCCGGTCGGCGTCCAGTTGGTCGCCGCGCCGTGGCGGGAAGACCTGTTGTTGCAGGTCTCCCGCACGCTGGAGCAGGCACTGCCCTGGACGGACCGGCGGCCGCCGGTGAGCTAGCCGACGTAGGCGGCCAGGTGCTTCCCGGTCAGCGTCCGCTTCTTCTTCACCAGCTCGGCGGGCGTTCCCTCGAAGACCACCTGGCCGCCGTCGTGCCCGGCGCCGGGACCGAGGTCGATGATCCAGTCGGCGTGCGCCATCACGGCCTGGTGGTGCTCGATGACGATCACCGACTTGCCCGATTCGACGAGGTGGTCCAGCAGTCCGAGCAGCTGTTCCACGTCGGCGAGGTGCAGGCCGGTGGTCGGCTCGTCGAGGATGTACACACCGCCGTTCGATCCCATGTGCGTCGCCAGCTTCAGCCGCTGCCGCTCGCCGCCGGACAGCGTGGTCAGCGGCTGGCCGAGCGTCAGGTAGCCGAGCCCGACCTGCTCCATCCGCTCGAGAATCCGGTGCGCGGCCGGGGTTTTCGCGTCGCCTTCGGCGAAGAAAGCGGTGGCCTGGGCGACCGACATCGCGAGCACCTCGCTGATGTCCCGGCCGCCGAAGCGGTACTCCAGCACCGAGGCGTCGAACCGCTTGCCCTCGCAGACCTCGCAGGTGGTGGCCACCCCGGCCATCATCCCGAGGTCGGTGTAGATGACGCCGTTGCCGTTGCAGTTCGGGCACGCGCCCTCGGAGTTGGCGCTGAACAGCGCGGGCTTCACGTTGTTGGCCTTGGCGAAAGCCTTGCGGATCGGTTCGAGCAGCCCGGTGTACGTCGCCGGGTTGCTCCGCCGCGAACCGCGGATCGGGGCCTGGTCCACCGATACGACGTCATCGGATTCCCGAATGGACCCGTGGATCAGCGAGCTCTTGCCCGACCCGGCGACCCCGGTGATCACGCACAGCACGCCGAGCGGGATGTCGACGTCGACGTCCTGCAGGTTGTGCGTGTTCGCGCCGCGGATTTCCAGCACGCCCGTGCGTTCCCGCACCGACGGCTTGAGCGAGGCACGGTCGTCCAAGTGCTTGCCCGTCAACGTCTTGCTCGCGCGCAGACCGTCCACAGTGCCCTCGAAACACACCGTGCCGCCGTTCGTGCCCGCGCCCGGACCGAGGTCGACCACGTGGTCGGCGATCGCGATCGCCTCCGGCTTGTGCTCCACGACGAGGACGGTGTTTCCCTTGTCCCGCAACCGGAGCAGCAGTTCGTTCATCCGCTGGATGTCGTGCGGGTGCAGGCCGATGGTGGGTTCGTCGAAGACATACGTGACGTCGGTGAGCGACGATCCGAGATGCCGGATCATCTTCACCCGCTGCGCCTCGCCGCCGGACAGCGTGCCCGCCGGCCGGTCCAGCGACAGGTAGCCGAGCCCGATCTCCACGAACGATTCGAGCGTCTCGTGCAGCGACTTCAGCAACGGCGCGACCGACGGTTCGGACAGCTTCCCGACCCAGTCGGCGAGGTCGCTGATCTGCATCGCGCACACGTCGGCGATGCTCATCCCGTCGATCTTGGCCGACCGCGCCAGCTCGCTCAGCCGCGTCCCGTCGCATTCCGGGCACGTCGCGAAGGTCACCGCCCGGTCCACGAACGCGCGGATGTGCGGCTGCATCGCCTCGACGTCCTTGGACAGATACGACTTCTGGATCCTCGGCACCAGACCCTCGTAGGTCATGTTGATGCCTTCGATCTTCATCCGCGTCGGTTCCTTGTACAGGAAGTCCTGCAGCTCGCGCTTCGTGTACTTGCGGATCGGCTTGCTCGGATCGACCAGGCCGGAACCGCTGTAGAGCCGGTAGTTCCAGCCGCCCGGGGTGTAGCCGGGGATGGTGAGCGCGCCGTCGTCGAGCGATTTCGTGTCGTCGTACAGCTGGGAAAGGTCGATGTCGTTGATCGAACCGCGGCCCTCGCAGCGGGCGCACATGCCGCCGGTGATGCTGAAGCTGCGCCGTTCCTTGATCTCCTTCCCGGCGCGCCGCACGGTGACCGCGCCCGCGCCGCTGACCGAGGCGACGTTGAACGAGAACGCCTGCGACGACCCGATGTGCGGCACGGCGAGCCTGCTGAACAGGATCCGCAGCATCGCGTTGGCGTCGGTGGCGGTGCCGACCGTCGAGCGCGGATCGGCCCCCATCCGCTGCTGGTCGACGATGATCGCGGTGGTCAGCCCGTCGAGCACGTCGACCTCGGGCCGGGCCAGCGTGGGCATGAAGCCCTGCACGAAACTGCTGTAGGTCTCGTTGATCAGCCGCTGCGATTCCGCCGCGATCGTGCTGAACACCAGCGAGCTCTTGCCCGAGCCGGACACCCCGGTGAACACCGTCAACCGGCGCTTCGGGAGTTCGACGCTGACGTCCTTGAGGTTGTTCACGCGGGCGCCCTGCACGCGGATCAGATCGTGGCTGTCAGCGGCGTGCTCCGACGAGGGCGTGGGCTTCCCCTTGGCCTTGGTCATCGTCTCTCCCTGTTTCTTCCCCAGAGGTCCGGCTCGGACTTCTTCAGCTCGCTTGCTGGATGCGGATCAGGTTCCCGGCCGGGTCGCGGAAGGAGCAGTCGCGGACGCCGTAGGGCTGGTCCGTCGGCTCCTGCACGACCTCGGCGTCGCTGGCCTGCAACCGGTTGAAGGTCGCGTCGACGTCCTTGGTCGCCAGGTTCAGCGCGGCGTAGGTGCCCTTGGCCATCATGTCGGCGATCATCCGGCGTTCGTCGTCGGTGAGGCCGGGGAACGCGGCGACCGGCTGCAGCACGACCGAGGTGTCCGGCTGTCCGGGCGGGCCGACGGTGATCCAGGCCAGGTCCCCGTACTTGACGTTGTTGCGCACCTCGAAGCCGAGGACGTCGCGGTAGAAGGTCAGCGTCGCTTCCGGATCGGTGTGCGGGAGGAAGCTCGCGTGAATGGTCATCTCCATGCCGATCACACTAGGTTCGCGCCGAACGGGGTGCTTCTCGATTCCTGATCGGTCTCGTGACCTGTTTCGCGACGCACGGCGCCATGCCCTCGGTCGCTCCGGTCTCCTCCTGGCGGTAAACGCTTGGCGGCTTCCCGACCAGCTCGGTAAACCGGGTACTGAACGTCCCCAGCGACGAAAAGCCGACCTCGAAACACACCTCGGTGACGCTCAGATCGCCTCGGCGCAGCAACGCCATGGCGCGCTCGATGCGACGGGTCATCAGATACGAATACGGCGACTCTCCGTAAGCGGCGCGGAATTGCCGGCTGAGGTGCCCGGCGGACACGTTGATGCTCCGCGCGAGCGCCTCGACGTCCAGGGGACGCGCGTACTCGCGGTCGATCCGGTCGCGCACCCGGCGCAACCGTGCGAGATCGGCCAATCGCTGCGCGTCGTCCGGTTTGCTGGTCACCCCGAAATCGTGCCACGACGATGGCCGCGGTCCCAGCAATCCGCTCTTTCGGGCTGGTGGCCGATTCGTTCAAGACCCTCGCGCGGCACCCGTGCGACGGTGTCCGGGTGACTGTGAAATGGGAGGCCGTCGCCCCGTTCCTCGCCGGGCACGGCCGGTTGCTGGACCAGCGGCGGTTCGAGCTGCTGGAAGGAAACGGGCGAGCCGAAGAGGTACTCGCGGCGGTCGCGGCCTACCGGAATCCGGACGGCGGCTACGGCTGGGGACTGGAGCCGGATCTGCGCGCGCCGGAAAGCCAGCCGGGCGGCGCGCTGCACGCGTTCGAGATGTTCGGCGACATCGCGCCGGCGACCACGCCGCACGCGGTGCGGTTGTGCGATTGGCTCGAGTCGGTGTCGTTCGCCGACGGCGGGCTGCCGTTCGCGTTCCCGGTCGCCGATCCGACCGCGTGCGCTCCCTTTTGGACCGGAGCCGACCCGACGGCGTTCTCGTTGCAGAGCACCGCGTTCGTCACGTCGGCGGCGTGGCGGGTCGCCGAACACGACGGGGCGGTCGCGGCGCATCCGTGGCTCGCGCGGGCGACCGAGACCTGCCTGCGGGCGATCCGGGACCTCGACGAGATGCCGCACGTCATCGAGTTGAGCTTCGCGATCCACCTGCTGGACGCCGCGTACGACCGGTACCCGGAGGCCGACGAACTCCTGACGAAGCTGGGGAAGTTCCTGCCGGAGAGCGGAATCGTCCCGGTACAGGGCGGCTCCGAGGGCGAGGTGCTGCGTCCGCTGGACTTCAGCCCGGTGCCCGGCCCGTCCCGGCGGCTGTTCGCCCCGGAAGCCGTCGAAGCGGACCTGACGCGGCTGGAACAGGGCCAGCAGCCCGACGGCGGCTGGACGGTCGACTTCGCCAGCTTCTCCCCGATGGCCGCGCTGGAGTGGCGCGGCTACGCCACCGTCGGCGCGATCTCCAAGCTGCGCGCCAACTCCCGGCTCGGCTAAGCGCACCCCAATGTGGCATTGGGTGCATCTGACGCACCGAATGCCACATTGGGTGCATGCGACGCACCCAATGCCACATTGGGGCGGTGCGGCTCAGGGCCAGAGGCGTTCGCGGATCCAGCCAGCGGGTTCGCGGCGGTAGCGGACCCGGATGTGCCGCCGGTCGTGCGAGGCCTGCCAGAACTCGACCGATTCCGGTTGGATCAGGTAGCGCGTCCACGTTTCCGGTGCCGCGTCCGGGTTTTCCGCCACCCACTCCGCGGCTGCCTCGGCCGCTTCGACCAGCTTCGCCGGGTCGGACAGCACCTCCGACTGATGCCCGACGTACGCCTCGGCCCGCGAGGCGGGCGGTCGCGCGAGGAAGTCGTCGGCGGACACCTCGGCCGCGGCCGGGACCACCAGACCGCGCACGCGCACCTGGCGTCCGCGACCAGGCCAGAAGAACGTCAACGCCGCCCGGGGGTTCGCCGTCAGCTGCTGGCCCTTCGGGCTTTCCGAACTGGTCGCGACCGCCCAGCCGTCCTCGTCGACGTTCTTCAGGATGACCACGCGGGCATCCGGCGCGCCGTCGGCGTCCACTGTGGACAGAGTGACCGCGTGCGGGGCCAGCACGTGCTCGCCGGCTTCGGTCAGCCAGGCGAGGAACAGCTCCTCGGGCGTTTCCGGGGTGCGGTCCGGGTCGAAGTCCGGGAGCTGTTCGGGGAACGACTGCCAGCCGCGCAACGAAACCATGTCACCGACCGTACGGCGGTTGCCCCGGCGGCGGGTAATGCGGCGGCTGCGGCCCGGCCGGACCCGCGGCGGGCGGGGGAGCGGTCTGCGGCATCGGCCCCTGCGGAATCTGCCCGGGGAAACCGCCGGGACCCGATTGCGGGGGCTGCTGGTAAGCGGCCTGCTGCGCCTGCCACTGCACCTGCTGGAAAGCCTCGGCGGGCTGCGGGAAACAGAATGTCAGCTTCGCGTTGATCGCGCCGTGCATCGCCGCGCCCCAGAGCTTCCCGCCGGTGAACGCGTACGTCGCGCCCGCGTACGGATCCACCGCGACCATCCGGGTTTCGCCGCCGAACTGGTTGCTCGTCTTCGCGCTTGCCAGCTGCGCGGCGTCCGGATGCACGCGCCCGACGAGCCCGCAGATCACCACGGAAGCGGCGGTCCAGCCGATCGTGCCCTGCACGTTGGCGCGGGCGTGCTGGGTGGCCATGCCGGTGAACTGGTGCAGCGTCGCCGCGTCGACCTCGGGATAAGCACCGGCCACGACGCAGTAGTTCATCGTGGACAACATGATCGACTCGGTGAACAGGCCGACGGCGGCGGTCACCGGTCCGATCTGGACGGTGTTGAGCCTGCCGCCGCTGCGCACCACGCGTTCGGCGACCACCTGCAGGTACTGCTCGGGCGTGAGCACGTCCGCGACCTCCCGGGCTGAGCGGAATCCGCCGTCATCGTCGCACGCGCCGCCTTCGCGCGGACTTCACCGGGCATGGTTGACTGTGCCCGCCATGCGCCGACTTCTCGTTCTCGCCCCAGCCCTGGTCCTGCTCGCCGGCTGCAACCCGTCGAGCCCGGCGAAGGAGACTCCGTCTTCGGCGCCGGCGAGTTCCGCGTCGGCTTCCGCGGGGCTGCCGCCCGATCCGCAGCCCGCGCGCACCGCGGAGTGCCCGTACCTGTCGAACGAGACGGTGCAGGACGCGAACGGACAGCACGTCACCAAGGTGAGCGTGTCCGACGACGAGCCGCATCCGACGTGCTTCTTCTACCGCCCGGACGGCAGCCTTCAGCTGTCCGTGCGCGTGTACGTGGGCAAGAGCGACGTCGCGACCGCGCTGGTCAACAAGGCCGCGCCGGTCGACACGTCGAACCCGGCCTCGGATCCGGCGGGGTGGAAGGGCGGCTACCAGCCGGCCGGCGACGGGGTGGTCTACGCCGTCGCGAAGGGCGAGGCCGCCGTCATCGTGACGAGCAATCAGAAGCAGAGCATCAAAGCACGCACAGTGGCGAAAAAGGCTATCGCTGCCCTGAAGCTCTGAGTAACGGGCTCCGCACGGGTGAGTGAAGTTGATCTTGTATTACTCTAAGCAGCACGCGCAGTCCCCCCAACACTCGCGCGGCGGGTGCCCGTCCGGCACCGAATACTTGGTTACCCCTTTTGACGACAAGGACAGATTCGTGGCTGACACCCTCAAGGAAATCCTGCTCGACTCGAGCCGTCGCCCCAGTGTGGTCACCGACCTCGGAGAGCTCGTGGACGCCGAGGTCTCCGACAAGGGCGGGGTCTCGGGCGCGGTCGTGAAGACCGGCTTCGCCGCCGTCAAGAAGATCAAGCCGGGCATCATCCCGTCCGCGGTCGACAGCCTGCTGGACGACTTCGCCGGTGCCCTCGAGCCGTTCTACGGCGACTACCGCGCGCAGGGCGGCAACGACTTCGGCGCGTACCTGACCGGCCGCTCGGACGAGGCTTCGGACGCGCTGCTCGGGGTTACCGACAGCCGTGCGGACCGCAGCAGCCGCGACAGCATCAAGAAGGTCTACTCGAAGCTGCGCCCGAACGGCAAGAAGAACGTCGCGGAGGCGCTGCCGCGGCTCGGCCAGCTGATCGACAAGCACGCCGCCACGGTCTGAACCGACTGAGCGACAACACGAAAAAGGGCCCCGGGACGCACTTCCCGGGGCCCTTTTCGCGCGTTCAGTTCTTCTTCTCCGCAGCCGACGTGCTCGGCGCCTTGCCGTTCGTCTTCGGCTCGCCCGGCTTGGCGTCCTTCGCGTCCTTGGCTTCCGGAGCCGGCTTCGCGGGCGGAGCGGGCGGGGTGGCCTTCGGCGGCGCCGGGGCGACCGGCGGCTCCTGCTGACGCGACTTCAGCGCGACGGCGGTGCCGACAGCGACCGCGCCGAGACCGAGGATCCACGGCCAGCGGCGACGCTTGCGAGTGCCCTTGGCCGCGCTCTTCGCCTCTTCCAGCGCGACGCGGAACTCCTTCTTCGCCGCCTTGAAGTCCTTCTTGCCGCGGCGCTTGGACTCGCCGGCGGACGAGGCGGCCCTGATCGCGGCCTTCTTGGCCTTGCGGCCCGGCTTCTTCAGCTCGGCGATGCGGGCGAGCGCTTCCTTGCGCGCCGCGGCGGAGCTCTTCTTCAGCTCCTTGCGAGTCAGCTCCGTCTTCTTCGCCAGCTTGCGGCGGGCCCGGCGGCTCCGCTTCCCCAGCTCCTCCGCGCCGGCCTCGGCGGCCTTCGCGCCCGCCTTGCCAGCCTCGACGACCAGCTTCCGCAGGTCCGCCGAGCCGGACTTGGCCGACTCACCGACCGATTCCACGGCCCGGGTCATGGTCTTCACCTCATCAATCGTTGTGAAACAGATCTGTTGCTTGACATCTATCCTGCCCTTTTTCCGCCCGCACCGCTGCGGCTTCCCGTTCGAGGCGGATCGGAAACCTCAAGAAAGTGGTCTCTTCCTGGGCTGATGTCCAGCGCGACGGGCCGGGACCGCCCCCTGAACCCCCCATTTGTGCGAAGGGGTGGCACGATGGCGGCGTGACTGAAAGCGCCCGCAAGGCCACCCTGCACACCAACCAGGGTGACATCCACGTGAACCTGCTGCCCGACCACGCGCCGAAGACCGTGGCGAACTTCGTGGGGCTGGCCACCGGCTCCAAGGAGTACACCCAGCCGAACGCGAAGGGCGGCAACTCCGGTCCGTTCTACGACGGCTCGATCTTCCACCGCGTCATCGACGGCTTCATGATCCAGGGCGGTGACCCGACGGGCACCGGCCGCGGCGGCCCCGGCTACAAGTTCGGCGACGAGTTCCACCCCGAGCTGCAGTTCTCCAAGCCGTACCTGCTGGCCATGGCGAACGCCGGGCCGGGCACCAACGGCTCGCAGTTCTTCATCACCGTCGCGCCGACCTCGCACCTGAACTTCCGGCACACGATCTTCGGCGAGGTCGCGGACCAGGACTCCCGCACCGTCGTCGACGCCATCGCGACCGCCGCGACCGGCCCGGCGGACCGCCCGCTGTCCGACGTGGTCATCGAGAAGATCACCGTCGAAGACTGACGAGCCGCAGGCAGGGACGGGGTTTCGGTAGGTTGGAGTCATCGTGAGCCAACCGCCGAACCCGTCCGCGCCGTCCATGCCCGGTTGCTGGTGGCATCCGAACCGCCAGACCGGACTCAGCTGCGCCCGCTGCGGGCGTCCGGCCTGCCCGGACTGCCTGCGCGAAGCCCCGGTGGGCTTCCAGTGCACCGACTGCGTGCAGACCGGGGCGCAGCAGCAGAAACAACAGCAACGGCAGTACCGCAACGCCGGGATGGGCTCCCGCACGATCGCGGGGGCCCGGCTGTCGAATTCTTACGTCGTCACCGCGACGTTGATCGCGGTGAACGTGGTGATCTTCCTGATCACCGCGATCCAGGCGAAGAGCCTGTTCAACAACGGTTTCGCCCCGCTTGAGCAGATGGGCGTCCTGCAGACCCGGGCCGCGCTGGGCAACGGCGAGTGGTGGCGGATCATCACCTCGGGTTTCCTGCACTACGGGCCCATTCACATCGCCGCGAACGCGTTCTCGCTCTGGATGATGGGCCGGGCGCTGGAGCAGGTCTTCGGCAAGGTTCGATATCTGGCGCTTTATTTCGTGTCCATGCTCGGTGCCTCCACCGCGGTGCTGCTCTTCGAGGACACCCGCCTTGGCACCGCCGGTGCCTCCGGCGCGATCTTCGGCTTGCTCGGCAGTTACGCGGTGATCGTTCTCAAGCTCCGGCTCAACCCCACCGCGCTGCTGATCAACCTGGTGATCAACGCCTACATCACCTTCTCCATCTCCGGCATCTCGCTCTTCGCGCACGCGGGCGGGCTGGTCACCGGGGCATTGGTGACGGCCGCGATGCTCTACGCACCGGCGCGGAACCTGGCCCGCTGGCAGGCGATCGGCACGGCTATCGTCGCGGTCGCGCTCGTCGGGCTGATCGGCTGGCGAGCCACCGAGATCCCGCCGCAGACGTGCCTGTACGTGCAGTACCAGGGCCAGTCCCAGTACGTCTGCGTGTCGTCAGGCTCCGGTGGAGCGAGTACGTAGCTCGGTCAGCACGTCCAGCACGTCGCGAGGATCCTCGCCGAGGTCGGTCTGCCCGAAGATGAACAGCTGATCGCCGTGCTCCAGCTCAAGCGTCACGCCGTCGCGGCCGAGGCGGCGCGTGCTGCGCAGCCGGACCGTCGTGCCGGTCCAGGGGAGCCGGTGCGTGCCGTTGAGCGTGCGAGCGCGCAAACCGTCGTCGTCGGCGGCCAGACGCGGCCGTACGAGCGTCCAATGGACCGCGAACGCGCCGACGGCCAGCGTGGCGAGGCCGGTGAGCACCGCGCCCTTGCCGTCGCCGAAGGTCGCGTCCAGCACGGTTCCGACCAGCAACAGCGTGGTCAGGCCCCACGCCACTACCACGAGGTTTCGGCGCGGAGCCCACGAGGCCGGGTGGTTATCCACAGGGGTTATCCACACTGGGGATGAGTCACACCGGTGTGATTCGGTGTCAATCGGCCGTCCGGAGCAAAGCTGATCCGGCGGATGGTCAGCGCCACCGCATCGTCATCAGCAGGCCGGCGATCATCGCGGCGAATCCGATCGCGAAATTCCAGTTTCCGAGCTGGCTGAGGAACGAAACCTTGTCGCCCGCGATGTAGTTCACGACCAGCCAGATCAGCCCGAGGAGCATGAGGCCGAACATGACGATCTTGTAGAACAGGTTCGACGGTCCCGCGGCCTGGACCTTCACCGGGGTGCGGCGGTCGACAGGCGGGGTGTACGCGGTCTTCTTGCGGACCTTCGACTTCGGCATCGTTTCCTCGCGTGCTCTCGGGCATTCCTGGTGGCGGCATCCTGGACGAGGTCCCGCTGTCGGGGTGCGCAACCAGCGCCACGTGCACACGTTAACGTAAAGGACGGCTCCGCAGCACCGGGCGGGAGCGGTCGGGTTTCTCAGACTGTGACAATAGCGCCACCTGGAGTGCCGAGGAGGGCTCCGGCCGGGCGCGGGAGGAGCTTGCGTGACGCCGCAAGATTGGCCGGGCGAGGACGACCGCCGCCCCGGCACGGGACCTGACCGCCCGGTCCGCCGACAACCCCCGCCGCCGAGAAGGCAGTCCGGGGAGACGCCGCCGCGGCGAAGAGTGGCCGGCGATCCGGGCCGGAGATCACCCGAACAGCGCACGCCGATCGACCGGGGCGGACCGGCCCAGGGCGGCGGCGAAAACCGGCCTGGGCAAGGGCGGGCAGGGGATGGCAAGCCCCGCGAGGGTGACCCCCGCGGCGGTGATTTCGGCGGCCCTCGCGGTGCCGCACCCCGTCGTACCGCCGAGTTCCGCGCCGAGGACAACCCGCGCGGCGAACGACGCCCGGCCGACCCGCGTGCGGGTCGCCCCGAACCCGGGGACCCCAGCCGCCGTCCCCGCAGCGGAGATCCCCGCCGTCAGCCGGAAGAAGGCCGTCAAATGCCTCGCCGGGTAGGCGCTGCGGCCCCGGATCCGTCCCGGCGGCGGATGACCGGCCCGGAGTTCGCCGAGCAGCCGACCGAGGTGTTCTCCGCGGTGGCCGTCGCCGACGAGGACGACAAGAAGAAGGCCAAGAAGACCCCGCCGCCGCTGGGCAAGGGCGGGATCGCGATCCGCACCGCGGGCGAAATCTTCATCACGCTCGGCGTCGTCGTGTTGCTGTTCATGGTGTACGAGGTGTGGGTCACCGACCTGTTCTCGGCGGAGAAGCAGCACACCGCGAGCGACCAGCTCGACGGCGACTGGCAGCAGGACCGCACGCTGCACCCCGAGCTGATCGACGGCAAGGCGTTCGCGCGGATCCACATCCCGTCGTTCGGCGCGGACTTCAACTTCACCATCCAGGAAGGCACCGGCGAGGACTCGCTGGCGGTCGGCCCCGGCCACTACAAGGGCACCGCGCTGCCGGGCGAACCGGGAAACTTCGGCATCGCCGGACACCGCGTCGGCAAGGGCGCGCCGTTCAACGACCTGGACAACCTGAGCTCCTGCGACCAGATCGTCATCGAAACGCACAGCGATTTCTTCATCTACCAGGTGCTGCCCTACGACGACGAGATCAAGGGCTGGAGCAGCGGCAAGGGCGCGCAGCCGGAATGCAAGGGCGTCTCGACGCTGCGCAACTCGAGCATCCCCGGCGGCGGACCGTACGACGAGACGTTCGGCCGCAAGGTCGTCCAGCCGAGCCAGGGCGACGCGGTGAACGCGGTGCCGTACAAGCCGGCTGACGCGTTGCCGAAGGCGCAGCAGGCTTCGCTGCTCACGCTCACCACGTGCCACCCGCAGTTCTCGGCGAAGGAGCGGCTGATCATCACCTCCGTGCTGACCCGCCAGGTGCCGAAGACGCAGGTGCCGGATTACACGACGCTGCTGAAGAAGATCGGAGTCGGTTCCTGATGTACGGCTGGCTCTGGCGGCATCTGCCCGGTCCGTTCGCGGTGAAGTTCGTGATCGCGCTCGTGCTGGTGCTCGGCATCGTGGCGCTGTTGATGTTCGTGGTGTTCCCGTGGCTGGACCCGCTGCTGTGGTTCAACAACGTGTCGGTGAACAACTGAGGTTCGGCGTCTTCCTGGTCTCGGGCCGCTTCCCAGGCCAGGACGACGCCGCCGTCCTGCGGCGTACCGTCCGTGCGGCGGTCGCGGCCGAGGCGGCTGGTTTCGACGACGTGTGGCTGGCCGAGCACCACTTCATGCCTTATGGCGTCTGTCCGTCGGCGATCACGCTCGCCGCGCATGTGCTCGGTCAGACCTCGCGGATCAGCGTCGGCACTGCGGTGAGCGTGCTGTCGACGACGCATCCGGTCGCGTTGGCTGAGCAGTGGTCAATGCTGGACGCAATCTCCGACGGCCGATTGCGGCTGGGTGTTGGCCGGGGTGGGCCTTGGCAGGATCTGGAAGTGTTCGGCACCGGGTTGCCGCGCTATGAAACGGGTTTCGCCGAGTCGCTGGATCTTCTGCTGACTGCCGCTACTGGCCGGGTTTCGGCTTCTGGCGACCACTTCGTCTTCCGGGAGGTTTCGCTGCGCCCTGCTCCGCAACGGTCTCCGCAAGTCGTAGTGGCCTGCGGCGGACCTGATTCTCCCGCTGTCCGGCTGGCTGCTGAACGTGACTTGCCGTTGTTGCTGGGCCTGCACGCGGATGACTTCGAGAAGGCCGCAACTGTCGCTGCTTACGGTGCGCCCGCGGCTCATGTGTCGACCGTGCTGTGCCAGGTCGGCGACGATGCTTCCGCGGTGGTGCGCCGTGCTTTGCCGGGCTGGCTGTCGGATGGCCTAGCCGCCCATGTGCCGGTGGACGACCGCCCCGGCCCGGCGCGGGATCCTTGGGAGTACACGGAAAACCTGTGCGCCATCCAACCGGTCGGTCCGGTCGAGCATTGCGTCGAGACCCTGCGAACGAGCCTCCGGCGCACCGGGGTATCCCACGTGATCATGTTCGTGGAAGCATCCGGCACGCCGGAGGGCACGATGGCGAATATCGCGCGGATCGGTGCCGAGGTGTTGCCCGCGCTACGGGATTAGCCGGGCGACTGGGGTTCGCGCCTTCTAATCTCTAGGTCGCAGGTTCGAGTCCCGCCGGGGGCACCACGGTCTCAACCAGCCTGGGTCGAACGAAATCCGAACGAATTCGGAATCGGCCGGTCACAGCCCCGCCGACAATCTCCACAAGGTCGCAGCGTCAGTGACGTCAGTGGAATGCGGAACCAGCTAAAGAGCGGCCTGGCCAGAGAAATCCCCTGACCAGACCGCACCGACTCAGCAGTCCCGCAGTTCCGGGCTCTGGTTCAGCAACTGCCCCCGAGGCGAGACGAACGCCCGGTACCGATCCCCGTCCGTTTCGCGGAACACCGCTACCCGGTGGCAGTTCTGGAATGCCAGCTTCACCCCGAAATGCCGTTCCAGCCCGCCGCGGATCGCGTCCGAGGCCAGGGCTCGCAGGAGCTGACCGCGGGCGGCCTCGCTCGGCGGCGGGGTTTCGTTGTCCGCGAATCCGTCCGCGGCGGTGTCCGCTTCCGCGATCACTCCGGTGATGACCTCCCACGCGTACGGCAGCGATTCCCGCACACAGGCCACGAACTCGGCGTCGGAGACCTCTCCGCGTTCGGCTTTTTCCAGCAGCGCGGGCGATACGTCCAAGGACAAGACAACCTCCATGGTCAGCGGTACCTCTCAGAGCTACCGGCCCGCCGGACCCGGCCACAAGAGAAAACGAGTTTCATCACCACTTTGGTGGATCACTCCCACCGGAACAGCCGCACGGCGAGCGCCGTTCCGCCCAGCGCGAAGGCGGCCAACGCGACGAACTGCAGCGGCTGCCCGCCGTCGCCGACCCAGGCGTCTTGCAGCGGTTGGGCGCCGGGCGGGAGGTAGCCGCCGATTTTCTGGATCGCTGCCGGCAGCAGTGGTCGTGGCAGGTAGCCGCCGCCGACGAACATGATGGGGAAGAACGCGATCATGGCCAGTCCGCCCGCGGCTTTGCCGGTGCGGGCGAGGGACGCGGCGATCAGGCCCAGTGCGAACACCGAGACCAGGCCTAGCAGCAGGGCCAGCAGAAACAGTCCGGGATGGCGGGGAATCGGCACGTCGAAGCCGATTTTGGCGACGGCGAGCATCAGTGCCACCCCGGCCAGCGCGACGGCGGCGTGGATCAGCACCTGGGCGAGCAGGAGATACGCGGGCGGCACGGGAGTGGTGGCCAGACGGCGGAGAATGCCGTGCTCGCGGTAGGTGGCGACGGCGGCGGGGATGACCTGCAGACCCATCATCGCCAGCGCGATGACGACCAGCGAAGGCACCCACAGGTCGACAAATCGATATCCACCGGTGACTGGGCTCGGTTCTCGCATTCCGGGGATCGAGCCGACGCCCAGCAGGACCGCCGTCGGCAGGAAAACGCCCAGGAGAGCCCAGAGCGGCGTGCGCAGGAACAGTTTTGCTTCGGTGATCAGCAAAGTACGCATCGGGAGAGCTCCTTCAGCCGCGAGTGAGCGCGACGAACGCTTCGTGCAGGGTGGGTTGGCCGGTGATGGCGAGCAGTTCGGCAGGGGTGCCGGTGGCGACGACGCGGCCCTGATCCAGCAGCACCAGGCGGTCGCAGAGCCGTTGTGCCTCGTCCATGAAGTGGGTGACCAGCACGATCGTCACGCCGGAAGCGCGCACGTTCTCGACCAGTTGCCAGGTTTCCTGCCGGGCGTGCGGGTCGAGGCCGGTGGTCAGTTCGTCGAGGATCGCCAACTCGGGGCGGCCGACCAGGGCGAGGGCGATGGACAGCCGTTGCCGGAGGCCGCCGGAGAGCTTGCCGAAGGCGATGTCGCGGTGGGCGTCGAGGCCGAGTTGGGTCAGCAGCAACTCGATGTCGGCCGGGTTCGGGTAGAAGGACGCGAACAGCGAAAGCGCTTCCCGGACCCGCAGTTTCTCCGGAAGGCGCGCATCCTGCAGTTGGGTGCCGACGCGGCGGCGCAGTTCGGCAGTGTCGCGCGCCGGGTCCAGGCCCAGTACGGAAATCGTGCCGGAATCCGGCGAACGCAGGCCCTGCAGGCATTCGACAGTGGTGGTCTTCCCGGCTCCGTTCGTGCCGAGTACGCCGAAGATCTCGCCGCGTTCGACGGAGAACGAGACGCCGTCGACCACGACCCGGCCCGCGTAGGCCTTGCGGAGTTCGGAAACTTCGATGAGTCGCATGCGAACGACGCTAGAAGCGCCCGCGGTCCGGCAGAATGAGCCGGAAACCCTAGTTGAGGTGGGGTTTTGCGGGGGCCGGGGTGGGGCTAGGGCCACCCCGATCCGGGAGCTGCGGCCAGGGTCCGGGACGACCGGAGCGGCGAGACTGGGGTGCGAAAGGGGGTGTCATGACGTCGGTGCGGCGCGCGTGGGCACTCGCCGGTTTCGCGGTGGTGAGCTGGGTCGACGTTTTGCTCGAGCTGATCGCGTTCGCGCTGCTGTGCGTCGGTCTCGTGCTCTTCTTCTCCCCGGTTGTCGAAATCGCGCGGATCCGGTCGCGGCGCACCCGGGAGCTGGTCGCCCGGTGGACCGGGCGGGAGATCCCGAGTCCGTACCGGCCGGAGCCGCCGGAGCCGGAACGCGAGCGCGACGGCTGGTATCGCGACGGCACCCAGCTCTACCGGCGCGCGTGGTGGATCCGCTGGAACCGACGTTTCACGTGGATCATGGAGGATCCGGCGACCGCCCGGGAGTTCGGCTGGCAGCTGCTGAACCCGCTGGTCGCGTTGGGTTTCGCGGTGTTCTCGCTGGTCGCCGGACCGGTCGCGCTGCGCGGCTACGCCCGGTGGACCGGCTACTGGCTTGGTCCGCACGCACCGTGGAAGAAGCGCTGGCTTCGTCGCCGGTCCGAGATGCTCGGGTATCAGCTCGGGCTGTGGGCGATCTCCGTGGCGCAGCTGGGCATGGCGGTCGTCCAGATCGTCGTGCTGATCGGCGCGGTGCGGGTGTTCCCGGCTGTCACGTTGGCCAGCCGCGCGGTCGCCGACACCTTCCGCCGCGAAGCGGAGCGCTGGACCGGGGTGCGGATCGCTCAGCCGTACGTGCCGCCGCCCGCGCTGCCGGTGCCGCGCGGCGACGGGCTGTACCAATTCGGCAAGCAGCTGTACGAGGAACCGTGGTGGCCGATGCTGCGCGCCCGGATCCACTGGGTGCTCCACGACCGCGCGACCTGGCGGGACATGGCGGCGGCCGTAGTGCTGTCGGTCGTGACGCCGGTGCTGTGGGTGCCATCGGCAGCGTTGGTTTTCTGGGGGATGTACGGCCTGGTCGCGCTGTGGATCACTGACCAGTACGGCTGGTTCGAGATGGTCGGGCTGCCCGCGGCGACCAGCACCGGTGGCGCGTTCGCGATGACGCCGGTGGCGTTGGCGGCGGTGTTCGTCGGGCTGCTGCCGACACCGTGGCTCGCCAAGTGCCAGGCAAAAATCGGCCGGTGGCTGCTCGGCCCGACCGAGGCGTCCCGGCTTGCCCAGCGCGTGCGTCGGCTGGACCAGACCCGCGTCGAGGTCAACGTCGCGCAGGCCGCTGAGCTGCGGCGGATCGAACGCGACCTGCACGACGGCATCCAATCCCGGCTCGTCGCGATGGGGATGAAGCTCGGCGCGGTGGAGGCCTTGATCGACCACGATCCGGACAAGGCGAAACAGCTGGCCGCGGAGTTGCGGGAAGCGTCGTCGGAGGCGCTCACCGAGCTGCGGTCGCTGGTGCGGGGCATCCATCCGCCGGTGTTGTCGGAGCGTGGACTGGTCGACGCGGTGCGCGCGGCGGCGTTGGACAGTCCGTTGAAAGTCGAGGTCACGGCCTCGGTGCCGGGCCGGCTCGAACAGCCGGCGGAGGCCTGCGCGTACTTCGCGGTGTGCGAATTGCTTGGCAACGCGGCAAAACACGGCGAGGCCCGGCGCGCGACCGTGGTGCTGGAGTATCTCGACGGGTTGCTGCGCGCGACCGTCACCGACGACGGCAAGGGCGGTGCCGACGCCGCGCGCGGCACGGGTTTGCGCGGGATCGAGCGGAGGCTGTCCGGATTCGCCGGTAGGTTGGCGCTGACCAGCCCGCCGGGCGGCCCGACGGAGGCGATTGTGGAGGTGCCGTGCCAATTCGACCCCGGACCGTCGTCGCCGAAGACCAGTACCTCCTCCGAGACGGCCTGACCCACCTGCTCGCCGCGCACGGTTTCGACGTCGTCGCGGCCGTCGGCTCCGGGCCGGAACTCGCCGCCGCGCTTCGGGAACACCGGCCTGATGTGTCCATTGTGGACGTAAGAATGCCGCCGACCAACACTGACGAGGGCCTGCAGGTCGCCCTCGCCGCTCGGCGGGAGACACCTGGGCTGCCGATTCTCGTGCTGTCGCAACACGTCGAGCAGCTGTACGCGCGCGAACTCCTGGCGGACGGCACCGGTGCGGTCGGCTATCTGTTGAAGGACCGGGTATTCAACGCGGAACAGTTCATCGACGCCGTCCGCCGGGTCGCCGCGGGCGGGACCGCGATGGATCCCGAAGTGATCGCGAAACTGGTGGCGGGCAATGCTTCCGATCCGCTGGCGGCCTTGACGCCACGGGAACGCGAGGTGCTCGGCTTGATGGCGGAAGGCTGTTCGAACGCCGCGATCGCCAGCCGGTTGCACTTCAGCGAAGGCGCGGTCGGCAAACACACCGCGAATATCTTCGCCAAGCTGGGCATTTCCGCTTCGGACGACACGAATCGCCGCGTGCTGGCCGTGCTGAAGTTCCTCGGTTCTAGCTAAGAGGTACTCGCACCGCGGGCGGAAGCGGTCCGGCCGCCGGCTGCGCCCGAAAAGACTGGAGCAGCAAAGCCGTGAACCGTCGCACCGCCGCGACTCGGGCGGAAGCCGGTTCCACCCGGATGCCTTCGTTCGCGACCAACGCCAGCACGAGGTCTTCCAGCACGAAATCCGCGCGCAGATCGCCGCTTTTCTTCGCTCGGTGGATGAGTTCGAGCAGCAGTCGCAGCGTCCGGACGCGGTCGGCGGCGAAGTCGAGGCGTCGCGGCAGTTGCGCGACAAATGCGCGGAACCCCTGCTGACGGGCGTGCGCCTCGGTGAGTTTCTCCACCGCCAGGACGAAACCCTGCCACGGGTCAGCCGCGGCGAGGCCCTCCTCGACGATCGACGAGCACAGCGCCAGTTCCTCGGCGAACGTTTCGGCGATCAGCGCGTCTTTGGTCGGAAAATGCCGGTAAACCGTCGCGACGCTGACCTCGGCTTGCCGCGCGATCTCCCGCATCGGCACGCGGTATCCGCGGACGGTGAAGGCCACTCGGGCTGTGGCGAGAATGCGCACGCGGTTGTGCGCGGCGTCGGTCCGTCTCACTTCGGCCGTCACCCCTCTCACTTCCGCCCGAACCGCTGACCTGCCGGAATACCGTCGGACGCATGAAAGCCGTCCAGTTTTCCCAGTATGGCCCGCCCCGCGTCGTGCACGTCGCCGATGTCGCCGAACCGCACGCCGGGCCTGGGGAGATTCGCATTTCCGTGCGCGCGTCCGGCTTTTCCGCGGGCGAGACCGCCATCCGGTCCGGTGCGCGCAAAGGTGCGAGGCTCCCGTTCCGGACGGGGTACGACGCTGCTGGCGTGGTGGACGAAGTGGGCGATGGAGTCACGGGGATAGAGCCCGGCGCGCACGTCTTCGGCATGACGGCGGCGGATCGTCGCGGGGCCAACGCCGAGTACGCCGTTCTCGTTCACTGGGCCGCCAAACCGGCTGCGTGGAGCTGGGCCGAGGCGGGCGGTGCCGCGGGCGCGATCGAAACCGCTACCCGAGTGTTGGATCAGTTGCCGGGCGAAACGCTCCTGGTGCACGGTGCGGCGGGCGGGGTCGGCACGGTCGCGGTCCAGTTGGCAGTGGCGCGCGGTGTCACTGTTATCGGCACCGCGAGCCCGCGCAACCACGATTTCCTGCGCTCACTCGGTGCCGAGCCGACGACCTACGGACCCGGCCTGGTCGACCGGGTCGGCAGCGTCGACGCGGTGTTCGACTGCGCCGGGGGAGCGCTGCCGGACCTGATCGAGATCGCCGGAGACCCAGCGAGGGTCGTGACGATCACCGACGCCACTGCACCCCAGCACGGCGTGCATTTCTCCCACAGCGCGGCGATCCCCGGAGCGGATCCGTTGGCAGTACACGGCCTCGCCACTGCGATAAAGCTTGCCGAGGAAGGGCGCTTAAAGATCCCCGTCGCGGCGACCTTCCCGCTGAGCCAAGCCGCCGCCGCGCACGAGTTGAGCGAGGGCAGGCACGCCCGCGGGAAGATCGTCTACGTGAACTGACTCAGGCGCGCGAAACCCGCACCATCTCGTCCCGTTCCACGACCTTCACCCGCTCGCGGCCCTCGGCCTCGCCGAGCGACTTCTCGTGCGTGTCGAGCTTGCCCCACCCTTCCCAGGTGGTGAACGAAATCCCGCGCGCGGCGAGGAATTCCAGGATCGCGTCCGGCGACGAATGCCGGGGCGCGGCGAGGGTGTCCGCGTCCGCCAGCAGGTTCGCGACGGTCTCGGCCGCGTCGCCCTTCGTGTGCCCGATCAGGCCGACCGGACCGCGCTTGATCCAGCCGGTCACGTACACGCCGGGAACCTGGTTCTCGTCCAGGTCCAGCACCCGGCCGCCCTGGTTCGGGATCACGCCCGCGGTGTGGTCGAACGGGATTTCCGGCAAATGCGACGACAGGTACCCGACCGCGCGGTACACCGCCTGGACGTCCCAGTCGTGGAACTCGCCGGTGCCGACGACCTTGCCGTCGCGGTACTCGGTGCGTTCGGTGCGCAGCCCGACGACCTTGCCGTCCTCGCCGAGCACCTCGGTCGGCGCGTGGAAGAAGTGCAGGTGCAGCCGCCGCGGACGGGTGCCCTCGTCGCGAATCGCCCATTCCTGCAGGGTCTTAACGACCATGTCGGTCTGCTTGGAGGACCGCAGTTCCGCGACGCTCGCCTCGTCGAACTCCATGTCCTCGGGGTGCACGATCACCTCGACGTTCGGCGAATGGTCCAGTTCGCGCAGTTCCAGCGGCGAGAACTTCGCCTGCGCCGGACCGCGGCGGCCGAAGACGTGCACGTCGGTGACCGGGCTGGCCTTCAGGCCCTCGTAGACGTTCGCCGGGATGTCGGTCGGCAGCAGTTCGTCGGCGGTCTTGGCGAGCACGCGCGCCACGTCCAGCGCGACGTTGCCGACGCCGAGCACCGCGACCGACGACGCGTTCAGCGGCCAGGTGCGCGGCACGTCCGGGTGGCCGTCGTACCAGGACACGAAGTCGGCGGCGCCGTGGCTGCCGTCGAGGTCGATGCCGGGGAGGTCGAGCGCGCGGTCGGCCATCGCGCCGGTCGCGAAGATGACCGCGTCGTAGAACTCGCGCAGGTCGTCGAGCTTCAGGTCGGCGCCGTAATCGATGTTGCCGAGCAGCCGGATGTTCGGCCGGTCGAGCACCTTGTGCAGGGCGTTGACGATGCCCTTGATGCGCGGGTGGTCGGGTGCGACGCCGTAGCGGATCAGCCCGAACGGCGCGGGCATGCGCTCGAACAGGTCGATCTCGACGTCCGCGTCGGACTTGTCCAGCAGGTCGGCGGCGTAAATGCCGGCGGGACCGGCGCCCACGACGGCGACACGAAGGATTCGGCTCACCGGTCCACGGTAAGTTAGGTGATCCTAACAATCACTGTGATCTGGCGTACGGTCCAGCAGGTGGGAGCCGCTAAGCTGGCGGCATGCGCGTTCTCGTCGTCGACAACTACGACAGCTTCGTCTACAACCTCGTCCAGTACCTGGCGCAGCTCGGCGCCGACTGCACGGTGTGGCGCAACGACGTCGTCGACCTAGATCGCGTGTCGGAGTTTGACGCGGTGCTCGTCTCGCCGGGCCCGGGGACTCCGGAACGTGCAGGTCAGAGCATTGACGTGATCGCGAAGTGCGCCGAGACGCGCACGCCGATGCTGGGCGTCTGCCTCGGTCACCAAGCCCTGGGCGTGCACTTCGGAGCCACCGTCGACCGGGCGGACGAGCTGCTGCACGGCAAGACCAGCCAGGTGCGGCACACCGGTGCCGGCATCCTCGCCGGGCTGCCGGAGGAGTTCACCGCCACTCGCTATCACTCGCTCACTGTGCTGCCGGAGACCATCGACCCGGCCGTTTTCGAAGTCACCGGGACCACCGAGAGCGGCATCGTGATGGGCATGCGACACCGCGAGCTGCCGCTGGAGGGCGTGCAGTTCCACCCCGAATCCGTGCTCACCGAATGCGGGCACCGGATGCTGGCGAACTGGATGGCCTCGGCCGGACACCCGGTCGCGCCGTCCGTCGTCGACGACCTGGAGCGGGCCACCCGCACCCTGCAGAAGGCCGCGACTGCGTGACCGCCCCGACTCCGCTGATCCGGCTCAGCGGAGTCGGAAAACGTTACGGCAGCGGTGAGCCCGTCCTGACGCACGTCGATTTCGAGGTGCCCGCCGGACGGGTCGTCGGCATCCTCGGCACCAACGGATCGGGCAAATCGACGCTGCTGCGGATCCTGGCCGGGGTGTCGCGCGCGTCGTACGGCGACCTCATCGGAAGCCCGGCGGTCGGCTACCTGCCGGACCGGTTCCCCGGCGGCCAGCGGCTGAGCGCGCGGGCGTACCTGCGGCATCTCGCGCGGATCCGCGGGCTGGCCGACCTGTCCGGCATCGACCCGCTGCTGAAGCGGCTCGCGCTGGTCGGCAGCCCGGACGCGCAGCTGCGGACGCTGTCGAAAGGCAACGCGCAGAAGGTCGGCCTCGCGCAAGCCGTGCTGGTGCGACCGGACCTGCTGATCCTCGACGAACCCTGGTCCGGCCTCGACGTCGGCACCCACGCGGTGCTCGGCGAACTGGTCGCGGAAACCCGGGCGCGAGGCGCGAGCGTCGTGTTCACCGACCACCGGCCGGACGTCGTGCGCGCCCACGCCGACGAGGTGTACCGGCTCGAAGCCGGCCGGCTCGCGCCGCTGGAAACGCATCCGGAGCGCAAGCGGATCACGCTGCTGCCGGTGTCGTCGAGCGTCGACAACTGGTCCGCCGAACCAGGCGTGCACACGGTCGCCGACCAGGCAGGCGGCGTGGTCCTGACGGTCGACGCCGAACACGCCGACGCCGTACTGCTGCGCGCCCTGTCCGGCGGCTGGTCGGTGCGGGAGGTGGCGCCGTGCTCGCAGTGAGCCGCTACTACCTGGCGCTGCTGGGACATTCGCAGCGGTACCTGCCCGCGGGGCTCGCGTACCTCGCGTTGTGCTCGATCCTTTACGCAGACCCGAGTTCGCCGGTGATTCCGCTGTATGGCGTTAGTGGAGCAGGGGTTCTCGTACTTGGCTGCTGGCTCACGATCGCGTTGCTGGACATCGAAGATCCGGTGCAGCGGTTGATCACCCTCAATCACGCCGGGGGCAACCGGAAAACTATTGGCGGCGCGGTGCTTACGGTTTTCGGCTGCACCTTGGTGTGCACGCTGGTGACTGTCGCATGGGCCGCGACGCATCGGAATCAACTGCATTGGCAGATCGTCAGTACTGGACTGGCGACCCATGTGGCGTGCGCTTTGGCCGGTATCGCGATCGGGCTGCCGTGCTCGCGACTGCTGGTGTCGCGGATCGGATGGACGGTGCTCGCCGCGGTTCTCGTGCTTGGCGTGGTGCTGCTGGGAAAGTGGGTCCCGCTGGTGCATCCGCTGCTGGAAGCGCTGATGAGCGGCACTCCGTACGGCGGTCCGCTCGGCTTGGCGATCGGCACGTCGGTGGTGTTGCTGGCGGCGAGCATGACGGTGGTGGGCGCGGTTTCGGCCCGACGATCTTGAACAACGGGGAGGTCTCATGGCGTCTGGCACGATCCTGATCACTATCCCGGAAGCGGCGGATGACGAGCTCCGGAAGCTCGCGGCATGGTTTCGCGACGAGGACGACTTGCGCGGCCGGGTCCGGGCCCAAGACGCACCGGCGCGTCCTGGCGAAATGGGCGGCGCGCTGGAGGCGATTACCGTCATCGCCACCAGCGGGACCGCGACCGCGCTTTGCCGCTCGTTATTCGACTGGCTGGCTCGGCGCCGCGAAGCACGCAAAGTTTCGCTCAAGCTGACGATGGGCGAGGACACGCTCGAACTGGAGTGCGGCTCGGGCGACGACTCCGCTCAAGTGCTCGCCGCGGTCCGGAAATTCCTCGACCAGGAGTCCTGATCGGAGTGAGCGCGCTTCCCGACCCGGAGTTGTCTCGAGCGATCCTCATCGGCACGAGCGACTTCGAGTCCGAGCTGTTCGTGAACCTGCCGGCAGTCCACAACAACCTGTCGGACTTGCGTTCCGCGCTCAGCGATCCGCGGACCGGGATTCTCGGCTGGGAACACTGCTATGTCGTCGACAATCCGGATTCGCCGACCAGCCTGGCGAAGCGCTTGCGCCGCTACTCCCGGGAAGCCGAAGACTTCCTCTTCGTCTACTACGCGGGCCACGGGGTCCGGCACGAACTCCGTGACCGGCTTTACCTGACGACGCGGGAGACCGACCCCGAGGAACCGGAGACGACGGCGGTCGCCTTCGACACCCTGCGCGACGCGGTGGAGACGAGTCCGGCTCAGGTCAAGTTGCTCATCCTGGACTGTTGTTACTCCGGAATGGCGATCGGGGCGATGTCCGATTCCCGGCTGGACTCCCGGGAGATCGAGGTTCGCGGAACGACGGTGATCGCTTCCTCGCCGAAGAACCGGGTGTCGCTCTCGCCGCCGGGAGACCGCAATACCGCGTTCACCGCTGAGTTGCTCACCTTGCTCACGAGCCGTTCTCACGCGCGTCCGCTGGACGTCAACAATCTCTACGGCGCGCTCGACGCGGCTCTCGCGCGCCGTGGAATGCCCCGGCCGAAGATGCAGGCGATGGACACCAGCAGCAGTCTTTTGCTGCGCCGGGAACCGTTGCCGGAGAAGCTTTCGCCGGTGGTTGAACCGGATCCTCCGGTCGCTCCGGAACCGAGCAGAACCAGGCTGGACACCGCGGTGATCACGCCCGCGGAACCGGTTGTGCCGATAGCGAAACCGAAACCCCGCAGGCCTAAAGCCGAAAAGGTCCCGAACGCTCCGGCAGCGGCTCAGGACGATCCGCGTCCGGTATCGCCACGTGGCCAACAAGCAGTGTGGCTGTGGCGGTCGGTGCTTGTTGGCCTGCAGTGGATTGTCCTTTACGTCAGCCTTGGCTACACCGTTGGCGGTCTGGCTATCGCGCTGGCCAATGATGTTTCCGCCAGTAGCAGGTTCGGCGCTCTCGCGACGGGGTTGGTGATGGTCGCGGTTGCCGGAGTGACCGGGACTTTTCTGTATCGCCGGCTGCGGCAAGGCCGACGGATCGATTTCGCGGAAGCGTTCCCCTGGCTCGGCGAACACGCGGAAAGAGTGCGCTCGGTGTTCCTGTGGGTGCTGCTCACGTGTTGTGCCGTGACCGCCGCGATGGGAATATTCTCCCCCACTCGAACCCCTGAGCCCGGGTCGACGACTTCCACGCTGGTCGTGAATGTTGCGATGCCGTCAGTTTTCTCCCTGGCCGCGGTCATGTGCGTATCCGCGCTGGTCAAGCAGCATCGCAGACGGAAACACTCGCTGTAGTTCGCAAATTGCATTCAGCAAATGCCGATTTGGGGGTTCCGGGTTCGGTAGCGAGTCGGTTACCCTCGCGCCGTCTGTTCGGCCCGGGAGGGGAGCATCCGTGACGGCAGGGATCGCCGCGATCAGCGTGGACGGCTCCGCGGACGAATTGCGGCAACTGGTTTCCTGGCTCGGCGCCGAGGACGAACTCGCCGGCCGGGTGCGGCTCGCCGGGGCGGGCAGCGACGTCGTCGTGATGGTGAGCAGCCGGTCGGCGGGCACGTTCTGCCGGTCGCTTTTCGGCTGGTTGCGCGGGCAGCGGGACGGGCGGCGGGTGTCGCTCACCGTGAAGCGTTCCGGGGCCGTCGAAGAGCTGGACGTCGACTGCGGCGGCGGGCACGACGTCGACGAGGTGCTCGCCAGCGTGCGGAGTTTCCTCGACCAAGACTGATCGGCCGGCGCGAAAAAGGGCCCGCACGGTGCGCACCGTGCGGGCCCTCCTTTACGAGCGGATCAGGGGTTGTGGATCCCGCCCGGCGGGAAGATGCCGCCGGAGCTCGACGTCGTCGAGCCGCTGCCGTCGTCCGCCTTGATCGTCAGGTTGATCGTCTGGTTCGGGCTGATCTGGGTGCCTGCCGGCGGGTTCTGCTTCACCACGGTGTTCGGCTGGCCGCTTCCGCTGTGCGTCGTCTGCGGCTGGATGCTGCCCGACCAGCCCAGGCTCTGCAGCTGCTGCGTCGCCTGGTCCTGGGTCATCCCGGTCAGGTCCGGCATCTGGATCTGCTTCGGCCCGGACGACACGGTCAGCCGCACCGGGCTGTTCGGGGGCAGGTTGCCGCCGTTCGGCTGCTGGTCGATGACCTGGTCCTTCGGCTTGTCCGAGGCCTGGTCGGTGCGCTGGACCTGGAAACCGGCGTTCTCCAGCGTCTGCTTCGCCGTCGCGTAGTCCTGGCCGACCGTGTTCGGCACCTTCTTCTGGTTGACACCCGCCCCGACGACGATGTCCACCGGCGTGCCCTCGGTGGCCGAGGAGTTCGCGGTCGGGCTCTGCGACACGACCTTGCCGACGTCGCTCGGGTTGTCGACGTTCTTCGACGTCGTGTTGCCCAGCTTCAGCTTGGCCTGCTCGAGCGCCGACTTCGCCTCGTCCGGCGACTTGCCCTGCAGGTCCGGCACCGTCGTGCTGCCCGGCTTCACCCCGATGGTGAGGGTGATCGTGGTCGAGGTCGGCACCGACGCGCCGACCTGCGGGTCGATCGCGATGACCTTGTCGATCTGGTCCTCGGTGCAGCTCTGGCCGCCGGGGTTGTTCGCCTCGGGGCCGCACACCACGTTCTTGGTCGGCCCGAACGACGAGAAGCCCACCTGCTGCAGCTGCGACTTCGCCTGCACCACCGGCTGGTTGACCACCGGCGGGATCTGCGCGTTCTCGCTCTTGGCGCGGAACGATCCGCTCAGCCAGAAGATCAGCAGCACCACGCCCGCCACGAGCAGCGCGGCGATCACCCCGAAGATGATCCGGCGGCGGCGCTTGGCCCGCGGGTCCTCTTCCGGGTCGTCGGCGTACTCGTCGTAGGCCGGCGGCTGGCGGCGGTCGGCGTTCATCACCTGGGTGCGCTCGTCGTCCGACATCACCATCGGGGCCGACGGCCGCTGCCCGGACAGCGTCCGGACCAGGTCCGACCGCATCTCGGCGGCCGACTGGTACCGGTTCGCCGGGCCCTTCGACAGCGCCTTCAGCACGACCGCGTCCAGCTCCGGCGACACCGCCGGGTTCACCGAGGACGGCGGGTGCGGGTCCTCCCGGACGTGCTGGTACGCCACCGCGACCGGGGAATCGCCGGTGAACGGCGGCTCGCCGGTGACCAGTTCGTACAGCACGCAGCCGGCCGCGTAGACGTCCGACCGGGCGTCCACCGACTCGCCCCGCGCCTGCTCCGGCGAGAGGTACTGGGCGGTGCCGATGACGGCCGCGGTCTGCGTCATCGCCGACTGGCCGTCGTGCATGGCGCGCGCGATGCCGAAGTCCATCACCTTGACGGCACCGTTCTTCGTGATCATCACGTTCGCCGGCTTCACGTCGCGGTGCACGATGCCGTGCCGGTGCGAGAAGTCGAGCGCGGCGCAGACGTCGGCCATGACCTCCATCGCGCGCTTCTGCGACAGCGGGCCCTCGGTCTTGACGATGTCGCGAAGCGTCCGGCCCTCGACGTACTCCATGACGATGTACGGCAGCGGCCCGACGTCGGTGCTGGCCTCGCCGGTGTCGTACACGGCGACGATCGCGGGGTGGTTCAGCGCGGCGGCGTTCTGCGCCTCGCGCCGGAATCGCTCCAGGAACTGCGGATCTCGGGCTAGGTCCGCGCGCAGGACCTTGATCGCGACTTCCCGGCCCAGCCGCACGTCGTGCCCGTGGTGGACCTCGGACATACCTCCGTAGCCGAGCGTGTCGCCCAGCTCGTACCGATTGGAGAGCAGTCTGGGTGTCGTCATCGCTTCGTGCCGTTCCATTCCGTCCAAGGTGTGGTCATCATGCCTTGCAGGCCCTGGGCCTCGCTCGTACCGGCCGGGGTGGCTGAGGTCGGTCCGCTCCCGCTGTCCACGCTTCGCGGCGTTCCGCCGTTGCCGGCCGACACCACTCTCGCGATCAGGAACGCCACGGCCACCAGGACCACGACGACGACCACCGCGAGCAGCACCCACCAGCCCCATTGGTTCCGCTTCGGCGGCGGAACCGGCTGTACCGGCGGACCCGGCGGAGCCGAGAGCGGCCGGAACGCCGGATTGGAGCTGGGTCCGATCGGCGCGCCGGCACCCGCCTGCGGCACTGCGGGCGGGACCGGCGGCACTGGTGGTTGCCCCGCCGCGTAGGCGGCGTTCACCAGGCCGAGCGGGGTGGGCAGCGGGCGGCCGGCCCGGATCGCGGCTACCGCGCCGGCGAACTCGCCGCCGCTGGCGTACCGCTGCCGGGGGTCCTTCACGAGCGTCGCCTCGATGACCGCGCGCGCACCCGGCGGGACGTCCGGCGGCAGCGGCGGCGGGACGTCGCGGATGTGCATCATCGCGACCGTCACCGCGTTCTCGGACAGGAACGGCCGGTGCCCGGCGAGGCATTCGTACCCGCACACGGCGAGCGAATAGACGTCGCTGGCCGGTTCCGCGTCCTGGCCGAGCGCCTGCTCCGGCGCGATGTAGTGCGCCGTGCCCATGACCATGCCGGACCGGGTGACCGGGGCCGCGTCGGCGGCCTTGGCCACGCCGAAGTCGGTGATCTTCACCTTGCCCGCGGGGGTGACCAGGATGTTGCCCGGCTTCACGTCGCGGTGCACCAGGCCCTGCTCGTGCGCGGCCTGCAGCGCGGTTCCCGCTTGCTCGAGCAGATCGAGCGTGTAGTCCGCGGTGAGCCGCCCGTGCTTGGCGAGGATGCCCGCCAGCGGATCGCCCTCCACGTACTCCATCACCAGGTACGCGATGGACAGATCCTCGTCGACCGTCTCGCCGTAGTCGTGCACCGCGGCGATCCCGGCGTGGTTGAGCGACGCGGTCATCCGCGCTTCGGTCCGGAACCGGTGCAGGAATTCGGCGTCGCCGGACAGTTCGGCCTTCAGCACCTTGACCGCGACGATCCGGTCGAGCCGGGTGTCGCTCGCCTGCCAGACCTCGCCCATCCCGCCGACGGCGATCCGGTTCGTCAGCTTGTAGCGCTCGGCCAGCAGCTGACCCGAGGACAGCATCGGCTATCCACCCCCGAGCCGGGCGGCGATGGCGGCGCGGCCGATCTCGGCGGCCACCGAGCCGCCGGTCGCGGCGAGACCGCGGTTGCCGCCGTTCTCGACGATGACCGACACGGCGATCTGCGGGTTGTCCGACGGCGCGAACGCGGTGTACCAGGCGTGCGGCGCGGTGTTCTTCGAGTCGGCTCCGTGCTCGGCGGTACCGGTCTTCGACGCGATCTTCAGCGCGTCGTTCTTGCCGCCGCCCTTGGTGAAGGACTCCGACGCGATCATCATGTCGGTGAGGATCTTGTCGTTCTCCGGCGACAGCGCGGGCTTGCCGGTGAGCTGCTCCGGGTCGACGTTCTCGACCGTCGACAGGTCCGGGGCCAGGATCGACTGGATCAGCTGCGGCTTCATCGCGTAACCGTTGTTCGCGACGGTCGCCGAGAGCAGGCAGTCCTGCAGCGGGGTGAGCCGGACGTCGCGCTGGCCGATGCCGCTCTGGTACAGCGCGCCCGGCGAGTCGAGCGGGCCGACGGTCGAGCCGACGACCCGCATCGGCACGGTCAGGTCGTTCTGCCCGATGCCGAAGTTGGCCGCGGCCGCCTTCATCTTGTCCGCGCCGAGCTGGCCGGCGAACGTCGCGAACGGAACGTTGCACGAGTGCGCGAGCGCGTCCTTGAACGTGTTGCCGGGGCAGGTTTCGCCGCCGTAGTTCTCCAGCGTCGTGTTCGTGCCCGGCAGCTGCACGTTCGGCGCGGTGCTGACCTGGGTGTCCGGGCCGATCCCGCTCTCCAGCGCCGCGCTGGCGGTGACGATCTTGAACGTCGACCCCGGCGGGTAGTTCTCCGAGATCGCCCGGTTCAGCATCGGGTTGTTCTTGTCCTTGGAGTAGGCGTCCCACGCCTTGTTCTGGTCGGTGCCGTGCGTCGCCAGCTGGTTCGGGTCGTACGACGGGGTCGACACCATCGCCAGGATGCGGCCGGTCTTCGGCTCCATCGCGACCACCGCGCCGGTGTAGCCGCGCTGCGTCATCAGGTCGTAGGCGGCCTTCTGCACCTTCGGGTCGATGGTGAGCTTCACGTTGCCGCCGCGCGGATCGCGGCCGGTGACCATGTCCGACAGGCGGCGCACGAACAGCCTCGGATCCGACCCGTTCAGCACGTCGTCCTCGGCGCGCTCGAGCCCGCCCGCGCCGTAGTTGATCGAGTAGTACCCGGTGACCGGGGCGTACATCGGGCCGTCGGCGTAGGTGCGGAAGAACTTGAACTTGTCCGTCGAGGGCTTCACGCCGGCGAGCACGGTGCCGTCCGGCGTGACGATCTGGCCGCGCTGGCGGGAGTACTCGTCGTAGAGGACCCGCTGGTTGCGCGGGTCAGTGCGGTACGTGTCGGCCTTGATGACCTGGACGTAGGTGTCGTTGGCCAGCAGCAGCACGATCATCGCGAGCATCGCCATGCCGACCTTGCGCAGGGGCGCGTTCACGCGGTCCTCCCGTTCGGGTCGCCTTCGGCTGGCGGACGCCGCACCAGCACGGTGTGCGCCTCGGCGATCGGAGCCTGCGGCTGCTGCGGCTTCGGCCGGGAGGCCGGCCTGCGCGCCGCGTCCGAAATGCGCAGCATCAGGGCGACCAGGATGTAGTTCGCCAGCAGCGAAGAGCCGCCGTAGGACAGGAACGGCGCGGTGACGCCGGTTTCCGGGATGAGCGCGGTGACGCCGCCGACGACCACGAAGATCTGGATCACGATGGTGAAGGCGAGCCCGCCGCCGAGCAGTTTGCCGAACGTGTCGCGCACGGCCAGCGCACTGCGCATGCCGCGCATCGCGAGCAGCACGTACAGCATCAGCACCGCGGCCAGCCCGATGAAGCCGAGCTCCTCGCCGATCGCGGCGGTGATGAAGTCGGTGCTCGCGGCGGGCGGGATGTCCGGACGGCCCGCGCCGAGCCCGGTGCCGCCGACGCCGCCGGTGCCGAGCCCGAACAGGCCCTGCGCGAGCTGATAGCTGCCGCCCAGCACGTCGTAGCGCGGGCCGAGCGGGTCGGTCCAGTTCTCCACGCGCTGCTGCACGTGGCCGAACAGGTTGTAGGCGAGGACGCAGCCGCCGACGAAGAACGTCAGCCCGACGACGACCCAGATCGCGCGCTCGGTCGCGACGTAGAGCATCACCAGGATGATGCTGAAATACAGCAGCGACGTGCCGAGGTCCTTCTCGAACACCAGCACGCCGATGGCCGCGGCGGCGGCGATCAGGATCGGGCCGAGGTCACGCGCGCGCGGCAGTTCCACGCCGAGGAACTTCTTGCCCGCCACCATGAACAAGTCGCGTTTGGACACCAGGAACGACGCGAAGAAGATCATCAGCAGCAGCTTCGCGAACTCGCCCGGCTGGATCGAGAAGCCCGGCAGCTTGAGCCACACCTTCGCGCCGCCCGCCTCGGACAGGCTGGCGGGCAGCACCGCGGGCAGCGCGAGCGCGCCGAGCCCGAGCAGGCCGGCGATGTAGCTGTAGCGGGTCAGCGTGCGGTGGTCGTTGACCACCACGAGCACGATCACGAACAGCACCAGCGAAACCGCGGTGAACAGCAGCTGCTTGGTGATCTCCGGCGAGTACTCCTTGCCGCGCTGCAACGCCGATTCGGCCTTCGCCAGGTCGAGCCGGTGAATCATCACCAGCCCGATCCCGTTCAGCAGCGCGACGCACGGCAGCAGCACCGGGTCGGCGTACGGGGCCCACCGGCGCACGGCGAGGTGCGTCGTGGCGAGCACGCCGAGATAAGCGAGTCCCACCCACAGGATCGAGAGCGTCAGCTCCTGCTCCTGGTTGGCTTCGACGATGACCAGCGCCAGGGTGACGATGCCCGCCGCGAACGCCAGCAACGCGAGCTCCGTGCCCCTGCGCTTGGGGAGGTCTCGCGGCGGATTCGTGGCGAACTGGGCGGACGTCGGGTCGGCCAACGGCTGGCCCATCAGTTACCGCCCCCCGTCGGCGGCGTACCCGCCGTCGAGCAGTCCCTCCCCGCGGGCTGGTTCGCCGACGAAGGCGTGCCGCCGGGCGGCGCCACGCTGGACGAGGGCGCACCCGACTGCGGGACGCCCGTGGAAGAGGTCGGCTTGCAGTCCGACAGCTTCTTCTTGAGACGCAGGAAATCGTCGATGTACTTGCGCGCGTCGTCGAGGCTTTCGCGCTTCACGCCGTTCTGCACGGCGATCCGCGCGTCCTCCTGCAACGCGGAGACGCGGAGCTTGTCGGTGCACAGCTGGCCCGGCGGGCACGAGCCCTGCTCGAGCGAGTGCAGGTCGATGCCGAGGACGCTGCCCGGGACGCCGCGATAGATCACGACCTCCTGATCGGGTCCCTCTCCGACGTAATACTGGCTGAGCACGAAGTATCGAGTCGCGATCGCGGCGGCGCCCAGCACGATCAGCACCACGACCGCCCCGACGAGCCAGCGGAACCGTTTCCGCCGTTTCGCCTTCGGGTCTTCCTGCGGAGCCTGCTGCTCCGGTCGCGGCTGCGGCGGCGGCTGGGTCAGTGCGCGCGCCCTGGCCGCGGGGGAGTCGCCCTGATGCATCTCGTCGCTGCCGTCGCCCGCGGCTCCGCCCACGATCGGGGCGTCGTCGCCGAAATCGACGTCGACCACGTCGGCGATGATGACGGTCACGTTGTCCGTGCCGCCGCCCTTGAGGGCCAGCTCGATCATCCGGTCGGCGCAGTCCTGCGGATCCGGGATCTGCACGGCCTCGGCGAGCGTCTCGTCGCTGACCATTCCGGACAAACCGTCGGAGCAAATCAGGTACCGGTCACCGGGACGCGCCTCGCGCACCGTGAGACTCGGTTCGACCTCGTGTCCGGTGAGCGCCTTGAGCAGCAGCGACCGCTGCGGGTGCACCGCCGCCTCTTCCGGCGTGATGCGGCCCTGTTCGAGCAGTTCGTTGACGAAGCTGTCGTCCCGGGTGATCTGGGCGAACTGGCCGCCGCGCATCAGGTACGCGCGCGAGTCGCCCACGTGGACCAGACCAAGTCTGTTTCCCGCGAACAAGACAGCGGTGAGCGTGGTGCCCATGCCGTCGAGATCGGGGTCCTGGGACACCAGTTCGGCGATCGCCGCGTTGCCGTTCTGGACGGCTTCGCGGAGCTGGGCGAGGAGGTCGTCTCCCGGCTCGTCGTCGTCGAGCGGGGCGAGCGAGGCGATGACGACCTTGCTGGCCACCTCACCTGCGGCGTGCCCGCCCATGCCGTCGGCGAGCGCGAGAAGACGCGGGCCGGCGTAGACGGAGTCCTGGTTGTTGGAACGCACCAGGCCCCGGTCGCTGCGGGCCGCGTAGCGGAGGACGAGAGTCATGGGCGAAGCTCGATCACCGTCTTGCCGATCCGGATGGGGACTCCGAGCGGGACCCGGAGGGGTGCAGTGACCTTAGCCCGGTCGAGGTAGGTCCCGTTCGTCGAGCCCAGATCTTCCACGTACCAGTCCTCCCCGCGCAGCGCGATCCGGGCGTGCCGGGTCGATGCGTAGTCGTCGTCGAGCACCAGCGTCGAGTCGTCGGCCCGGCCGATGAGGATCGGCCGCCCGTCGAGCGCGATGCGGGTGCCCGCGAGGGCTCCGTGTGTGACGAGGAGCTGCTGCGGGGCCTTGCTGCCCCGCGGCTTCTTCTCTTTGTTGCGGCGGAAGGACGGCACCTGGACCCGGAGGCCCGACGCGGCGTAGAGGTCCGAGCGCACGACTCGGAGCGCGGCGAACACGAAGAGCCAGAGCAGCACGAGAAAGCCCACTCTGGTGAGTTGAACGACCAGCTCTGGCACTTGTTGTGTCCGCTCCCGCCTGTGCCTGCAAGCCGCGGCGCCACGCGCGCCGCGGATCCCCCCGCACGACAATTCTGCGGGAACCCTGTGGACGGTCTGCGATCAGCCCTGGGTTCGGAACACCAGGGACGAATGGCCCACCCTGATCACGTCGCCGTCGGCCAGCTGCCAGGTCTGCACCGGAGTGCCGTTGACCGTGGACCCGTTGGTCGAACCGATGTCGGCGAGCGTCGCGCTCTGGCCGTCCCAGGTGATCTCCAGGTGTCGCCGGGAGACGCCGGTGTCCGGGAGCCGGAAGTCCGCGTCCTGGCCGCGGCCGACCACGTTCGCGCCCTGCTTCAGCGAGTAGGTGCGGTTGGAGCCGTCGTCCAGCTGGAGGCTCGCCTGCAGCTGGCGTCCGGGAGCCGGGGCGCCCTGCTGCGCGTACGGGTCCTGGCCGTAAGCCGCCTGCGGCTGGCCGCCGTACTGGTCGTACCCGCCCTGCTGGCCGTAACCCTGGTCGTAGCCGCCCTGCTGGGGCTGCCCGCCGTAACCCTGGTCGTACCCCTGCTGCGGCTGCCCGTAGCCCTGGTCGTACCCGCCCTGCGGAGCCTGGCCGCCGTAGCCCTGGTCGTAACCCTGCGCGGGAGGCTGGCCGCCGTAACCCTGGTCGTACCCCTGCTGCGGCGGCTGCCCGCCGTAGCCCTGGTCGTACCCGGGCTGCTGGCCCTGGCCGCCGTACTGGTCGTAGCCCTGCGCGGGGGGCTGGCCGCCGTAGCCTTGGTCGTAGCCCTGCTGCGGCTGACCGCCATAACCCTGGTCGTACCCGGGCTGCTGGCCACCCTGCTGTCCGTAGCCGTACTGGCCCTGCTGGCCGTACGGGTCACCCTGGTCGTATTGGCCGTAGCCGGGGGGCTGGCTCATTGGTGGGTCTCCTGCGTTGCTGGGTCGTGCCGACCGTGACGGCCCTTCCCCCGCAGTGTCGCGGGCGTCGGGATCGACGGACGAACGGGTCTTGAACTGTCCAGTATGCAGCGCCTCGTTGCGCTCGAGTGATACGACGACGTCACCATAGGTGTCCCAGCCCTGTGCGGCGAGGTGTTCCGCCACCGCCCTCGCGAGAACCCCGGTGACCCGCTGCTCATCGCCGGCCATGCGATCGTGGTCAGCCGCCCCCAAAGACACGATGTAGTGATTCGGGGCGAGCTGCCGACCGCCTGCCAGCTCACGAACGTTCTCCTCGCCTTCCCTCTCGAGCGCAACCGCCACTTCCTGCGTGACGACGTTGCCGCCGAACATGCGCGCGAAAGTATTCCCCACCAGGTTCTCGAGACGCCTGTCAAAGCGCTCAACGCGACCCACCGGGGACAACCTCCTCACACGTGTGCTTCCGCATCGATCCTATCCGGGGGAGGAAGGGTTGGGCATGCCCCCGGTGAAACCCGTCAGAAGCCCCTGCTAAGCTTTGCTGGCTGCCTCAAGGAAGCAACTCGGGCGAGTGGCGGAATGGCAGACGCGCACGGTTCAGGTCCGTGTGTCCGAAAGGACGTGAGGGTTCAACTCCCTCCTCGCCCACCATGGTCAGAGCCCCAGCCGCTTGCGCGACTGGGGCTCTTTTCCGTTTGTCGGTCGTTCCTTTGCCCGGGGGCCGAGCCCCCGGAACCCCGCGGTGCCTTCGGCTGCGGTTGGTGGGCGGGTTGGGCCGTGTGGGGGTGGGCCAGGACACATTTTGTGTCGCTGGGGTGATGTGGGGATTCCTGGGTGCGTGTTGTGCGGGGTGGCTAACTGGTTGCTGAGAGTTACCGCGGCTTGAGTCTGGGGGTGACGATGAAGCCCTATCCGTTTGTGGCGTCTCCTGGGCGGTGGTTTCCTCCGGCTCTGGTTCAGCGGATTCGGGTCATGACGATTCGTTGGGGTTTCGCTAGTGCCGGAATCGGCTTGCTCATGGTTGTCGCGGTGCCCATTTTCGGGTACGGGCTGCCCACTTCTTATGACGTGACTACTGGGCTGACGGTCGTCTTGGGGGTGCTCGCGGCGAGCTGTTTGATGATTTCCGGGGTTGGGCTGGTGGTGGCGCGTTCCTATGTCACGGTGGGGCATCTCGGGCATCGGAAGGAGTACACCGTCCTGGGGGTCCAGCTGGGGACGGCTGTTCCGGGGTGGGTGGCGGCGATCGGGTTCGTTCTCTGGTACGTCATTTCTGTGACGACTTCGGGCAGCTACTCCGGGGTGGAGCAGGTGCACTTCACCGTGCCCATCGTGCTTTATTTGAGCATCCCAGTCATCGCGGTGGTCATCAATTCGGTCAACTTGCTCATCGCGTTTTCTCTTTTCTTTCCCTCACCTCGCAGGCTGAGCGGGTACTGATGGGTCCGGAGCCGGAGCGGTACTTCGAGGGCGACTGGCATGAGCCGGTGCGTGTTGTGGTGTGGCAGGGGGATGCGCGATGGAGTCCATCGCCTGCCTGTTTGTACGGGGAAGACGGCTCGATGGTGCTGCTCGCGCCGCGGTGAATCGGTAAGCTGGCGGTCACTCGGGGTGAGGGGTGGACTGGTGCACAACGAAGTCGGGTCGGTCGGTGGCGGTAGTTCTCTCGTGCAGGCGCAGTACATCGGCACGGTCAACCAGCAGCTGCCCGGACCCGAACGCGTGGTGCCGCACGAGACGCCGCGGGCGTTGCGGCGGTTGGTCGGGCGGGACGACCAGGTCAAGGCGTGTCTCGAAGATCGGCGCGCGCCGCTCGTGGTGTTCGACGGATTGACCGGGGTCGGGCGGCGGGCGTTGGCGCGGTATGTCGCTGAGCAGGTGAAAGACCGTTATCCCGGCGGGGCCTATTACACGGACTACGCGACGCACACGGTCGACGGGGATACGGTGATTTCGGCGGCACTGCGCTCATTGCTGCGCCGCGACGGGGTTCGTGACGAGGTGATGCCCGCCGAACCTGGGCTGGCGAGTCTGTGGCGGAGCCGATCGTCCGGGGCGGCTGCGGTGATGTTGCTGGAGAACGTCACGGAAGCCGAGCAGTTTCTGCAGTTGATGCCTGGCGGGCAGGATTGGCTGGTGCTCGTCGCGGGACGGGTGGAGTCGCCGATCGAGGTCAACGAGGTCGGCGGCAAGACGGTCAGGGTCACTCCGCTCGACGAAGCGCAGTCGGCCCAGTTGTTTCGTGATCTGAGCGGCCTCGACGACGATGATCCGCTGCTGGCGGAGATCCTCGGCTACTGCGGCGGATTGCCGTTGGCCCTCCGGAACGCCGCGACGCTCGTCGTGGTCGGGCGGTGTCCTTCGTTGCCGGAGCTGGCGGCGCGGCTTCGGCGTTCGCGCGCCGAGCTGATGCGGACCGACCGGGGGCCGAAGAAGGGGGAACCGGTGTTTGAAGCGACGTATCAGGAAGCGACGGAACCGGCGCGGCGCGCGTATCGGCTGCTCGGCGCGTATCCGGCGATCGACTTCACCGCGCCGGTCTTTCACCTGCTGATCGGGCTCGACGAGGCCACGGCGGGAGACATCCTCGCCGAGTTGGTTCTGCTGAAGGTGCTTCAGGAAAACCACGGCCGGTACTCCATGCATCCGCTCGTCCACGACCACGCGGCGTCCCTTTCCGGCTTGGGCGACGACGAGACGCACGAGGCGCTTGCCCGGGTGGTGCGCGCGTTCCGCAACGTCGCGTACTACGCGGACGCGGCGATGATCGGGGCCAGGTACCGGGTCGCGGGCACTCCGGAAATTCAGGATCCCTTCACCGGCGATCGGCGGGCCGGCGGATTGGCGTGGTTCGAGGAGAACCGGCGCGCGTTGCACGAACTGCTGCCGGTGGCCAGGGAAATCGGCTTGGTCGACGAGATTTGGCAGATCGCCGAGTCGCTCGCGGCCTACTACTTCGATCGCAAGCGGTACGCCGATTCGCTCAGCAGTCTCCGGCACGGCATCGAGGCCGCGGAAGAGGCCGGGAATCGCGTGGCGGAGGCGCGGTTGCGCAGTCTGGCTTCGCGTCCGTTGACGGATCTCGAGCAGTTCGAGCAAGCCGGGGACTTCGTGGCACGCTCGATCGAGCTGGCGGATCAGGACGGACATGTGGTGTTGCGGGCGTCGGTGCGGGAGTTCGCTGGCCGGTACCACGATGTGGCTGGCCAGCCGGAACAGGCGCAGCAGCGGTACCGCGAGTCGATCGAGCTGAACGAGGCGGCTGGGGAAGCGCGCGGCGAGGCGCTGAGCCGGATGTTCCTCGGGCAGTCGCTCGGTGACGCGGAAGGGCTGCGCGAACTGGAAGCCGCGCATCGGACGTTCGGCGAGCTTGGCGACGGGCGGTTGGCTGCGCGCGCCTTGTTGATTACCGGGCAGGTGCGGGTGCGCATTGGAGTGCCGGGCGGGATCGACGCGTTGACCACGGCGGCGGAGGCGTTCGAGGCGAGCGGGGCGACGTTCTACGAAGCCCAGGCGCGGGAAGCGTTGCACGCGGCGATGGTCGAGGAGAGTCCGCAGGAGGCGCGTAACCACCTGGAACGGGCGATTCGGCTGTATCGAGAACTGGGCAGTCCTCGGGCCGAGAAGCTGGCGTCAGAAGACGACGGTGGTCTCGACGGAACCGAGTCGTAGGGACAACGGACCTGCTGCGCGGCCGGTCGCCACACATGCGTGCAGGGCGGATGCCAGTGCGGCGACGTCAGCCTCGCCGGTCACGGTGAATGTGTTGCCGTCCTGGGTGCGGGCGACGCATCCGCCTGGGACGGCGGCCGCGGCCAGTGTGCAGGCGGGGTGAAGCCGCAATGCGTTGGCGCACCAGGCTTCTGGTGTTGAACGCAGTGCGGTTCTGGTGAGCACGGTGGCGTTGCCGATGCGGCCGAGGTTGTCGTCGCTTTCGTCGGCTACCACGTGTCTCAGCTTGGTCGAGGCTCGTTCGGAGTCCGGTTTCCATTCTTCTACCGAGCGTGGGAATCGGTGCAGGGTAATGGAATTCGAGCTGGTGAACTCCGGGTAAGCGGTGAATGCGAGCGGAACGGACGGCTGTGGGTCCGGGTCCGGTGCGCGCAGGAGTTCCAGGAGGCGGGGTTCCAGACCCGCTAGACGGAGGATGAGCGCGTGCAGTTCCGCGGTCGCGCCGTGGGGGTTGGCGAAGGTGCGTTCGGCGAGATCTTGTTGCCAGGGCTGGGTTTCCGCCGCTTCGATCTGGTCCCGTAGCGGGCGATCCCAGGCGAGCCGGGTGGCGTGCTGGCCGAGTAATTCGGCGCTGGTGCCGGGGACTACCTCGGTGCCGAACGCGCCGAGCAGCAAGGGGCGCCCGGTCGCGGCGGCCAGCAGGGAGACCGAGCCGTGGTCGCCGACGACGACGTCCGCGGCGACGAGCGCGGCCTGCCATCCGCGTTCCGGCGGGAGGAGGAGCAGCCCGGCGTCTTCGGCGGCGGCGAACCATGAGCGGATTTGGAAGGGCCGGTAGCGCGACCAGACGTTGGGGTGCAGCACGAGGCCGACGGCTGCGGAGTCGTAGTCCAGAGCGGCCAGCAGTTCGGCGGGAAGCCGCGGGCGGCGGCCGATCAGCGAGGTTTCTCCCCAGGTGGAGCTGACCAGCACGAACTTCCGGCCGGTCACGCCAAGGGCGGCGCGGTAGTGGTCGCGGTGCGGTTCGCTCCGGAGAAGCTGCTCGAACTGCGGATCGCCGACGAGCACGGTCTGTCCGTCGGTCAGCGGGTCGGCGTCGCGCAGTTGCTTCTGCTGGCTCGGATGCGAGAGCGCCATCAGCACTCGTCCGGACCGCAGCGCGGCCGACGGGATCAGCCCGGAAAGCCGCGTGCCGGCGGACCCGGAGTCGGGAACGTACTTGTGGAATCCGACGCCGTGCGGAAGGACGAGCACCGGACCGGAGACGTGGTCGAAATCAATGTTTTCGCTGGCCGTGATCGCGAGCGCGTAATTGAGCTTCGGAACATTTTCCCACGGGGTGCAATGCGCTTCCGCCCTGGTGAGCAACTCCTCGACGCCCGCGCTGAAGCGGGACCCGCGGTCGACTGTGAAGGTGAAGCGAATCCGCTGGTCATCCTGGAAGAGACGGCAGACTTCGAGCAGCTTGATCGCCGAAGTCCAGGTGCGCACGACTCCGAGCACGACGACCGGGTCGAAAGTCCGCCACCTGCTTTGCTGCTTTGCTGCTTTGCTGCTTTGCTGCTTTGCTGCTTTGCTGCTTTGCTGCTCAATTCAATTCTACCAAATCCGTCCTGGAATTCCTGGTCCGAACCTTACCCGGCCCTGATCGTGGTGAAGGGCTGGACACGGACGGTGACGTTTCCGGTAGCCTGAGCCGGGACCAGCTGGGCGGGGGCAATGGTGAGCGACGGCAACTACTTCGACGGCCAGGCGGACAAGGTCTTCCAGGCGCGCAACGTCTACGGCGACGTGCATTTCCACGCGCCGGAGCAGCCCGCGGCACCGGCGTTGCAGGTCCAGGCGCCGCCGAAGCACTACCGGAACAACGAGCCGCAGCTTGATCTGCTGACTGAGATCCATGACGAAGCCTTGGACCGGGTCGCGATCGCGATTGTGCGGGGTGCGCCGGGCAGCGGGCGGACGACCCTGTGCGAAACCTGGCTGCATCAGCACCAGGATCGGTTCGACCGGTGCTACGAGGTGCGCGTCGGCCATCGGGCGGGCGCGGACGTGCTGGCCGAACTGCTGTCCAAGCTGGGATACGGCCCGGACGAGATGCAGGCGAGTCTCGAGGGGCGCGCGGCGATGTGGCAGTCGCAGACCGCCGGGTTCAAAGTCGCGCTGGTGGTCGACGACGCGTTGAGTGCGGCCGAGGTCAAGGCGCTGCTGCCGACGCACCCCGGGTCGTACGTGCTCGTGGTCGGGTCGGGGTTTGATGCGCTGCACACCCGGCATTCCGCTCGGGAAGTCGTGCTGGAGCCGTTGGGCGACGAGGCGGCGCGGGGCATCTTGACTGAGCTGGTGGGCGAGGAAAAGCTCGCCGCGGAGCCGGAGCAACTGAAGGAACTGCTCCGGATTTGCGCTGGCTCTGCCGCGGAACTCAACGTCGCGGGCATGATCCTCGCTCGGCAGGGCGGGACGGTGCGGCGGCTGCTCGCGCGGATCCGGGCGAAAGGCGCCCTGGCCAGCGCGGTGTTCGATGTCGCCTACGAGCTGTTGAGCGAGCAGGAACAAGCGGTGTACCGGTTCTTCGGCGCGCACCCGGGCAGCGGTGACGTCCGGCTGGAAACCGTTGCGGAGGTGCTCAGTCTCGACGAGTTCGACGCTGAGGACGCCTTGCAGAAACTGGTGTCCGCCAAGCTGATCGAGGTCATCAGGGGTCGCTACCGGATGTCCGAGCTGGCTCGGCTGCACGCCGCGACGCTGGCTGGCGAGCTTTCCGAGGTTGTGGTCGGGTACTACGCCGAGCAGGGGCTCCGGATCGCGGAACGCGCGCTGCCGACTGGCTGGCCAGCGAAGATTTGGCCGGGCTTCGCGCCAGCATCCGAGGGGGACGCTTGGGAGTGGCTGTTCGCTGAGCAGACGAACCTGCTCGCCGCGGCGGAGGTCGCGTTGCAGGCCGGGGTGCACGAGGACGTCATCCGGCTGGCGAGGGCGTTGTGGCCGGTCTATAAAGACGGCGCTTACCCCGTCGAGCTGGCGGCGGTGAGTCAAGACGCGGTCCAGGCCGCGCAGGCTGCTGCGATGCCGCTCGCCGAGGGGTTGGTCCGGACTCAGCTCGGGTTCGCTCAGATGCAACGGCGGGATTGGGCCGCGGCACGGGAGCAGTACGCCGCGGTGGCCGAGCTGGCCACGACGCCGGAGGAACATGCGTCTGCGCTCGAGGCGCGTGGGCTCGCGTTCTTCGAGCCGGGGTTGATCGCGCGGCAGCAGGGACGAGCTGAGGAAGCGGTTTCGCTGTACAGCCAGGCGGAGGTCTGCTTTCGGGAAAGTCTTGCGCTGGCCGAGGAGATCGGTGCCGACCGTCGGCTCGCGTTGATTCGGATGCATCTGGCCAAGGTCGTGTCGCCGGAGGAGGCGGCTGTCCTGCTGGCGCAGGCGGAGCAGGGGCTGAAGAACGAGCCGGGCAACCTGGTGAAAGTCCGGCTGTGGCAGGGGCGGAAGCTGATCGAGGCCGGAGCGTACGAGGAAGGCGCGGCCGCGCTGGCCGAACTCGACTCTGCGGCGGAGAAGGCCAAGCTGCAGCGGGAACGTATCGCGGCGTTGCGGTCTCGGGCGGAGGCGGCGCTTGCTCGCGGCTACCGTGACCAGGCGTTGGCGCACGCGAAGGATGCGTTGAACATCGCTCGGCTGCACGGTTTTACCGCCGAAGCGACGGATCTGCTGATCTGGATCGAACAGCTCTGACTATCCATAGTGGACAGTAAGCTGGGCTTCGTGCTTGCGGCCGCCCGCGGTGAACGGCAGCTGTTCCGGGAAGTCGAGGCCTAGCGAGTCGCGCGCGTACAGCAGCGATGGCACGGCTTGCGGCAGGTCGGTGCCCGTGAAGGAGACGACCAGGCCGTCGCGGCTGCCGGCCAGCCAGCCTGATCCGGCTGGGCAGGCGGCCCATTCACAGCCGGGGAATTCGGCGAGGGTGAGGGCGATCCATCGACCTGGGTCGGGGAATCGGTCGCCCAGCACGATGTCGGCGCGGCGCAGCAGGCGCGGGTCGGGGCCGTCGACATGTACGACTAGGTGGGCGTCGGGCGTGAAGGCGGTGAGTCTGGTGACTTCGTCGCCGCGGACCTGGATCCATTGTGCGCCGGGCTCGGGGCGTTGGACGCGCGGCAAAGGGAACGCGGTGAATCCGGCTGGTTGAGCTGGGGGCGGGAGTTTGAGGGTGCGGTAGCCGAGGTCGGTCAGGAGGGCTGCGGATTGTCCGGGGACGCTGGTGGCGAGCGCGGTCGCGGCGGCCAGGTCTGCGGGTTGGGTCGCGGTGTGCAGTTGCTCGGCTAGGTTTTCGCTGGTCATCATGGGTGCGGTGCGCAGCAGGGCGGCTACTGGGGAGTCCGGGTCGACGGCTTCGTGCGGTGCGGCGGCCAGCAGGACTGGGGTGCCTAGGCACGCGGAGTAATACGTGACGGAGCCGTGGTCGCCGATGGTGACGTCGGCGGCTACCGCGGCTGGTTGCCACAGATCTTCTTCCGGGAGGACGATTACTCCCGCCCGTTCGCAGTCTTGAAGCCACATTTTCAGCTGCCACGGATAATGGCCTTGGCCGATGTTGGGGTGCAGGGCCAGGACGACGGCGAATTCGTCCAGCGGCAGTTGCTGCGCGATGCGGGCGGGGAGGTCTGGGCCGGATCCGTAGGACGAGAGGTGGCCCCAGGTGGACGAGATCAGCACCAGGGTTTGTTCGCCGGTTACGCCCAGGGCTTGACGGTAGGATTCGCGCAGTTCCCGGGCGTCTCGCAGGCGGTCCAGGCAGGAATCTCCGGCGATGACGGCGTGGTCGGCGGCTTCCGGGCAGTACTGCCGCAGCCGGGTGAGCTGCTCGGGGTGGGACAGGACGTGATGTTCGGCGATCACCTCGCCGTTATGCAGCAGCCATTGCTCCGACAACCCGAAAACCGGTTTCCGGTTTCCGGTTTCCGGTTTCCGGTTTCCGGTTTCCAAGAATTTATTATAACCCATTCCGTGCGGCAAAACTGTCAACGGAGCCCGAATCCGATGCAATTCCCCGCCGTAACTGGCCGCCAATGCCCAGTCGAAGTCCTCCGCGACGACGTCTTCCCAAGGCTCCAGCGGGATCCCCCGCGCGGCCAGGTACTCCCGCGTCCCCCGGGTGAACGCGCTCGAATCCGGGCACGTGAACACCACCTGCACCCGCGGATCCCCGGCGAACAACGGCAGCACGTCCAGCAGCCGCGTCGCGGCGGTCACGTTGTGCACTACCGCCAGCAGCGTCCGTTCCGTGGGCACGGTGCGCCATCGGCGCGGCACAGGGAACGACAAAGGCACGGAGAGCGATCCTACCGATCGCGCTCCGTGCCGGTCGTGCGAAAAGCCTCAGAGGCTGATATTGCCTTGTACGTCACGCAACTGGACGACCTTGGCCCCTTCGGCCACCGTGCCCACGTGGTTCGTGACCCCGCCGCTGCGCGCCTCTTGGTGCACCTCGAACTCGGTGCGCAGCGCCGCGCCGAACTCCGGGTCCTGGCGGCTGACCTCGTCGAGGCGTTCGGCCAGCGCGGTCACCGTGGCCGGATTCTCCGGGGTGGCCGCCTCCAGTTCCGCGGTCGCCTTGCTGTTGCCGGAGAACTTGCGCTTGACCAGGTCGTACAGCCCGGTCGCGGCCTTCGTGGCCAGCGCGGTGGCGACAGCGGTCAGGATCGGCTCGGGCATGCGACTCTCCTCAGGTCGACGGCCCTTCCACCGTACTCACTTCGCGTGCTCGTCGATCCAGTCGGCGAGCACATCGATGCGCGACGTCGTTTCCGCGCCGGTGTGCGGGCAGTCCGGGCCGTTGTTCTCGATCGAGATCAGCTTGCCGTCGGTGAAATACGGCGCGCCCGTGTCGTAGGCGCACGCGCTGGTGGACGCTTCCGGCGCGACGCCGTGAATGCCGACTGTCGTGCCGCCGACCGACGAGATCTTCATCGTGCCCTGCTGCAACTGCTTGGACGGCACCGGATTCTGCGCGGTCCGGCTGCCCCAGCCGGCCAGCGTGACCTGCTGTCCGACGCCCGGCACCAGGTGGTTCACCGTGAGCGGCGTGACGCCGGGGACCGGGCTGTCGAGCTGCGCCAGTGCGACGTCGTTCGGGCCCGCTTGCAGAACCTGCGTGACCTTGCGCTGGACGCCTTTCTCCTTGGTCTCGTCCACCAGGCCCAGCGACACCGTCGTCGGGTACGGCACCGGGCCGGACACCCGGTTCTTGTTGGCGTCGTGGAAACAGTGGCCGGTGGTGACGATCCACTGCGGCGCGACGAGCGCTGCCGAACAGAAGCTCGAGTACGTGCTTCCGTTCGGCAGCGGGATTCCGGTCATGCTCAGTTTCGCGGCGAAGCCGAATTGGCCCGCTGGGACATCAGAGCCGTTGGCGACGGCCAAGGCCGGGCTCGCGGTGAGGATGGGCAGGAGAACTGCTGCGGAGATCGCGGCGCGGACGCGCATTCTGTCCCTTCGTCCGGTGCCACCGGCGGACGCCGATGAACTCGGCCTTCCACGCTAACGACACTGTCCGCGATGCGGAATTCCCTTGATGGGCGACGAAAACCGACCGATCTCGCGACTTGCCCTCACTGGGTGTGCGAGGCGATCCAGTCCTTGAGGATGTCGACGCGCGCGGTCGTCTCCGGGGTGGAGTGGGGGCAGTCCGGGCCGGTCGACTCGACCGAGATGATGCGGCCGGTGTGGTCGCCGTCGTCGACGAAGTACGGCGCGCCCGAGTCGTAGCTGCACGCGCTGGTGTCCTTCTTCGGCGCGACGCCGACGATGGTCGCGGTGGTGGCGTCCGAGCCGACGACCTGCATTTCGCCCTGCTGCAGCTTGTCCGACGGCTTCGGCGAAACCTCGGTGAGGCTGCCCCACCCGGCGAGCAGCACCTTCTGGCCGGTGGTCGGCGCGGCGGGCGAGACGGTCAGCGGCTTGATGTCGGTGACCGGCGAGTCGAGTTTGGCGATCGCGACGTCGTTGATGCCAGCCTGCTGTACCTCGGTGACGTTGCGCCGTTCGCCCTTGCCGGGCTCGTCGGTGGTCGCGCCGAGAAGCACCGAAGTCCCGTACGGCACCGGGCCGGAAACCGGCTTGCGGTTGACGTCGTGGAAACAGTGCCCGGCGGTGATGATCCATTGCGGCGCGATGAGGGAACCCGAGCATCCGCTCGAATAAGTGGTGCCGTCCGCCTTCGGGATGACAGGCATGGACAGCTTGGCCGCGAACGGATACTCGCCGGGCGCCACATCGTTGCCGTTCGCGACCGCGGACGCGGGCGCCGCCACGGCTAGCGCGGCGCCGGCGGCGAGGAAGGCAGCGGAAAGGGCAGCACGCAAACGCATGAAATATCCTCCGGAAGACGACTACTCAATGCGAACGTAGGCGTCTCCGGTTTCCCCCGAAAGGGGGATCAGCCGGGGCTGCCCGATCGGGCTTGCCCGGCTGCCCGCGTTTTCTTGAATCAGCTCACGCCGACGAGATCGACGACGAAAACCAGGGTTTCGTTCGGGGCGATCACGCCGCCCGCGCCGCGCTCGCCGTAAGCGAGGTGCGGCGGGATCACCAGCTGGCGGCGGCCGCCGACCTTCATGCCCGCCACGCCCTGGTCCCAGCCCGGGATGACCTGGCCCGCGCCGACCTGGAAGTCGAGCGGTGCGCCGCGGTCATAGGAGGCGTCGAATTGCGCGCCGGTGGAGTGCGAGACACCCACGTAATGCACGCTGACGGCATTGCCCGGCTTGGCTTCGGGGCCGTCGCCGACCGTGATGTCTTTGATCTGCAGCTCGGCGGGCGGCGGTCCGTCCGGGCGCTCGACTAGGGGCTTTTCCACGCTCATGGGGCTCACCGTACCTATCGGTCAAACGCCGCGCCTGATGGACCGCTACCAGGGAGGACTACTCCCAACGAGGGGATAAACGCGAAAACTCTTCACATGTGCCCTACCCGTCGGTAGCGTGCGCTGGGTCACCCTGGGGAATCCTTCGTGGACGGAGTGCGGCATGCGACGACGCATCCCAATCCTGGCCGCGGGCGCGGTAGCCGTGCTCACGGCCGGGTTAGTGCAGATCGGGACCGCGGCACCGGCTTCCGCCGCGTTGCCCGGCAACGACTATTGCGCTGGTCAGTGCAACGACATCCTCCCGCCGGGCGAGAACGGCAGCGCGACGCTCGCCGAAATCCTCGCCAACAAGGCGTTCGGCACGCAGCCCGGGCACGCGGACGACCAGCTCGGCAAATACGCCGACCTGGCGGGCGGATACAAGACGCTGACGACCGACACCATCGGCAAATTCTTCAACGACTCGTCCTTCGGCGTGCCCGCCGACCAGGTCGCGAGCACGCTGAAGCCGCGCGACGACGTGACGATCACGCGCGACAAGGCCACCGGCGTCCCGCACATCCAGGGCACGACGCGGTCCGGCACCGAGTACGGCGCGGGATACGCCGCGGCGCAGGACCGCTTGTGGCTCATGGACATCATGCGCCGGGTCGGCCGCGGCCAGCTGACGTCGTACGCCGGCGGCGCGGAAGCGAACCGCGAGCTGGAGCAGTCTTTCTTCGCCTCCGCGCCCTATACCGAGGACGAGCTGCAGCAGCAGATCGACGACGTGGCTGCGAGCGGTCCGCGCGGCCAGCAGGGGCTCGCCGACGCGAAGGCGTACATCGAAGGCATCAACAAATACATCACCGATTCGCACAACGGCCGGTACTTCCCGGGCGAATACGTGCTCACCGGGCACGTCGACGCGATCACCAACGCGGGCACCATCGAACCGTTCAAGCTCACCGACCTGGTCGTGCTCGCTTCGGTGGTCGGCGCGCAGTTCGGCGCCGGCGGTGGCGGCGAGGTGCAGAACGCGGTCGCGAAGCTGGCGCTGCAGGAGAAGTACGGCGTCGAGCAGGGCGAAAAGGTGTGGCAGAGCCTGCGCGCAGAGGACGATCCCGAGGCCGTGAAGACCCTGCACGACGGGCAGAATTTCCCGTACGGCAACACTCCGGCGAACCCGCGGGGCGCGGCGTTGCCGGACAAGGGTTCGGTGACGAACCAGCAGCTCGTGTTCGACCAGACCGGTTCGGCCGCCGCCGCGCAGGCGAAGGTCAAGGTTTCCGCGCCGAAGGACCAGGAATCCGCGCGCGGCATGTTCGACAACGGCGTGCTGCCGGGCAACATGCTCAAGGAAAAGCACGGCATGTCCAACGCGCTGCTGGTGTCCGGCGCGAAGACCGCCAGCGGGCATCCGGTCGCCGTGTTCGGTCCGCAGACCGGGTACTTCGCGCCGCAGCTGTTGCTGCTGCAGGAAATCCAGGGTCCGGGTATCAGCGCGCGGGGCGCGTCGTTCGCCGGGCTCAGCATGTACGTGCTGCTCGGGCGCGGCCAGGACTACTCGTGGAGCGCGACGACCGCGGCGCAGGACATCATCGACACCTACGCGCTGCCGCTGTGCGACCCGAGCGGCAAACCCGCCACAAAGGACTCGAACTACTACCTGTACCAGGGCAAATGCCTCCCGATGGACACCGTGGAGCGCAAGAACGCCTGGTCGCCGACCGTCGCGGACGGCACCGCCGCTGGGTCGTACACGCTGCGCAGCTACCGCACGAAGTACGGCCCGGTGACCTCGCGGGCGACGGTGGACGGGAAGCCGGTGGCGTACTCGTCGCTGCGGTCCTCGTACTTCCACGAGGTGGATTCGCTGATCGGGTTCCAGGAGTTCAACGACCCGGGCTACGTGAAGTCGGCCGCGGACTTCCAGCGCGCCGCGAACGACGTCAACTTCACCTTCAACTGGTTCTACGCGGATTCGAAGGACATCGCGTACTTCAACTCCGGCGCGAACCCGGTGCGCAATTCCACTGTGGACCCGATGATGCCCGCGTGGGGCGATCGCGGCTTCGACTGGAAGGGCTGGAACCCGGCGGGCAACAAGGCTGATTACACGCCCGCGGCGCAGCATCCGCAGTCGGTCAACCAGGACTACTACGTCAGCTGGAACAACGCGCAGTCCAACGGCTACGCGTCCGGCGGCGCGGACAAGTCGGCTGTGCACCGCGCCGATCTGCTCGACGCGCGGGTCAAGGGCCTGCTTTCCAGCGGCACCAAGGTGACCCGGGTCAACCTGACCCAGGCGATGGCGGACGCGGCGCTGGCCGACCTGCGGGCGGAGAAGGTGCTGCCGTTGCTGCTGCAGGTGCTCGACAAGGCCCCGCTCACCGGCGCCGCGGCGGATGCCGAGGCGAAGCTGAAGACGTGGATGGAGCACGGACACCAGCGCGTCGAGTCCAGCCCGGGCAGCAAGGCCTACAACGACGCCGACGCGATCCGGATCATGGACGCGTGGTGGCCGCTGCTGGTCACCGGCGAGTTCAAGCCGTCGATGGGCGACGACGCGTTCGGCGCGATGACGAACGTGCTGCAGATCAACGAAAGCCCGTCCGGCTTCCAGAACGAGACGCCGGGCAAGCACGTCGGTCAGCCGCACCAGGGTTCGGCTTACCAGCACGGCTGGTGGGGTTACGCCAGCAAGGATCTCCGCACGGTGCTCGGACAGCCGGTCGCGGGCCCGCTCGGCGCGAAGTTCTGCGGCGGCGGCGACCTGACCGCGTGCCGGCAGACGCTGGTCGACTCGCTGACCACGGCCGCCGGTCAACCGGCGAACACCGTGTACCCCGGTGACGCCGACTGCTCGGCGGGCGACCAGTGGTGCGCGGACTCGATCATCCAGCGTCCGCTGGGCGGCATCGCGCACGGCAAGATCAGCACGCAGAACCGGCCGACGTTCCAGCAGGTCGTCGAATATCCCGCGCACCGCGGCGACAACGTCTCGAACCTCGCGGCGGGCAAGCCGGTGAACGCCTCCAGCGCGGAAACCGGGTTCTACAACTCGCCCGCTTCGAACGCGGTCGACGGCAACGCGGGTACGCGGTGGGCGAGCGATTGGAGCGACAACCAGTCGATCACCGTGGACCTGGGCTCGGTGCAGCAGGTTTCGCGCGCGGTGCTGTCGTGGGAGAAGGCGTACGGGAAGGGGTACAAGATCCAGCTGTCCACGGACGGCACCGACTGGCATGACGCTGCTGCGGTGACGGACGGGAACGGCGGGGTGGACAACGTCTCGTTCGCACCCTCGGACGCGCGATTCGTTCGGATGCAGGGGGTCTCGCGCGGGACTAAGTACGGGTATTCGCTGTATGAGTTCGAGGTTTACGCGCACTGAGTTCTGTCGTTACTGACGTGATGATGAGGACCGCTCCGGCCAGCATGATCGGCCGGGGCGGTTCTTTCATGAACAGGACGCTGATGAGGCAAGCGAGGATGGGTACGGCGTAGGCGTAGGTGCTGACCAGCGCGGCGGAGGTCGTGCGGAGGAGCCAGGTGTAGAGGCCGAAACCGGCCAGCGAATCGACGAGGGCCAGGTAGCCGAGTGCCAGCCAGGAAGTGGCGGTGGGTTGGCCGACCACTTCGCCGGTCGCCGCGCCGATGGCGAGGAGAACGGCACCGCCGCATAGCAACTGCACGGTGGTGGTCGCCCATGGTCCGGGGAGGTTGGGCGTGCGCGCGGTCAGGACGGTGCCGATCGCCCAGACGAGACCGGCTGCGGCTACGACGAAGGTCCACGCGTTGGGCTGCGTGCCGGTCAGCAGGGCGACGCCCGAGAAGCCGACGAGCACTCGCAGCAAACCGGCTCTGGTCGGACGTTCCCCCAGCATGGCGTTCAGCACGGTTACCCACAGCGGAAGCGCGGCGACCACCAACGCGGCGGTCCCGGCGAAGGTCGTGCGCTCGGCGAGCGCCACGGTTCCTTGTGCGCCGAGCAGGCAGACGCCGGTCGTCGCGGCGGTCGCGAGCTGGCGGAAATTCAAGCCTCGCAACGCGGTTGGCCGGAGGGCGAGCAGCACCAGGCCCGCAGCGAGGAATGCGGTGCCGGAAGCCGACAGCGGCGGAAGGGTTTGCGCCATGACCCGCATCGCGGGGAACGACGTTCCCCAGCACAGCCAGAGGCCAGCCAACGCCAGAAAGACCATGTACTTCAGCACAGCTCACCTGCGGGTATGCGTCCAACAACTTCTCGTCATCTCCCGGATGCGGTGAGATCATCAAGCGGTGGACGTGACGGTGGCTCAACTCGAAGCATTGCTCGCGGTGGGGGAGCACGGCAGTTTCACCCGCGCCGGGCAGGAACTCGGGCGGACGCAGTCGGCGGTCAGCCGGGCGATTGCCGCGTTGGAGAGTGCGCTTGGCGGGCCCGTCGTGCATCGCGGAGAAATCGGATTCACCGAACTTGGTCGCACGGTGGCGAAGCACGCGTCATCAGTGCTGGAGGGGTTGCGGGCGATCAACGATCTCGCCGCGGACATTCGCACGCCGACACTGAGGGTCGGCGCGGTGGCGAGTGCGCTGGTGCGTTTCGTGCCAGCGGGAGTGCTGCGGCTGCGACGGGATTGGCCGCGGAGTCAGGTGCTTGCCTTGCAGGGCGAGGACGACGAACTCCTCGCCTGGCTGGCTGACGGAACCGTCGATCTCGCTGTGACCACCCAGCCCGGCCCGGATTCCCAGCGAGCGCTCGAAGACGAATTCCTTGCCGTGGTGCCGAAGGAGCATCCGGCCAGCCGCCGGAAGCGGATCCGGCTCGCTGAGTTGATCCGGCTCGGGGTCGCCGATCCGGGTGGCACGTGCGGGCCCGCCTTGGCGGAGGGATTCGCGGCGCACGGTGTCGAATGGCGGCCGGACCATGTGGTCCGCGACGTCGGGACGGTGGTCGCGATGGCTGCCGCCGGAATCACCGCGGGGGTCGCGCCCGCGATGGCGTTGCCGGATCCGCCGCCGCCCGCGGTTGTGATCCGGCCGCTGGAACCGCGGCTGTCCCGGGCCGTCTACCTGCATTACTGTCCTGCGGACCGCGATGTTGTCCACCTTGTGGAACACCTGACCACCTGGTGATATTCGTCGCCTGCCGTTCAAGCGGTCGCGAAGTTACCGTGTCCGCATGGACGACTGGACTCCGCGGACCCGCGCGATCGCGGCGGGTCGGCCGCACGGCCCCGGCGAACCGCTGACCACGCCGATTGTTGCGACGAGCACCTTCGAGGCCGGTGGCGACGCGGTGTACGCGCGTTCCGACGGCACGGCTACCTGGGCTGCCTTCGAAGAAGTCGTCGGCTCGCTCGAGGGTGGCACCGCAGTCGCCTACGCGTCGGGCGTCGCCACGTTGTCCGCGGTGCTGGATTCGTTGCCGGTCGGGTCGACGGTTGCGGTTCCGTCGTTTAGTTACGCCGTCACGCGCGGAGCGTTGAAGCACGCACAACAGATCGGTCGCCTCACGGTCACCGAATTGGAGCCGACGGACACTCAGGCGTGGCTCGACTGCGACGCCGATCTGTTGTGGCTCGAATCGCCGACTAACCCGACGCTCGACGTGATGGACATCGAGACCATCGCGCGCGGCACAAGGGGACGCGTAGTCGTCGACAACACCTTCGCGACTTCGCTGCATCAGCAACCACTGTCGCTCGGCGCGGACATTGTCGTGCACAGCGCCACGAAGCTCATTGGCGGACACAGCGATCTTCTGCTCGGTGTCGCGGTCGCAGCCGAGCAGAACATTGTGGACGAGCTTCGTGCGGCGCGTACTCGGGTCGGCGCGACACCGGGTGCGCTCGAAACGTGGCTTGCGTTACGCGGTTTGCGGACGCTTCCGGTGCGGCTCGCCGAGCAAACCCGTACCGCGGAGTGGCTGGTGTCCCGGTTGGCGGAACACCCGGCGGTAACAAAGGTTCGCTACCCCGGTTTCGGGATGATGGTGGCGTTCGAGGTCGACGGCGCCGACGCGGCGGACAAGGTGTGCGCGAGCGTCCGGTTGATCCGGCCGGCGACGAGCCTCGGCGGGGTGGAAAGCCTGATGGAACGGCGTGCGTGGCTTCCCGGCGAGGAGCGCGTGCCGCCGGGGCTCATCCGGTTTTCCGTCGGGTTGGAGGACCCGGAGGACCTGTGGCGGGATTTGCTGACCGCGCTCGGCTGATTTCCGCCATTCTTTAACGAGGGCTGTGCGGGTTGCCTCGCGAGTGTTACGGTATGGGCACGACAAGCCGGATTCCCGGCATTCGGGCGAAATCATCGCCGTCGAGAAGGCGTTCGTTACGCCTTTCTCTCGTGCCATTAATCACCAGCTAAAGGGTTACCCCTATGGGCTGAATCTTCGGCAGGATCAGCGAGCGCGGTGGGGGTCATCGCGCTTTTCCTCAGAGGGGTAATCATCTTGAAGAAGACCCTGGGCAGACTCGCGGGCGCTGTGCTCGCGGGCGCCCTGATCAGCCTTACCGTCGTGCCCGCCGCGAACGCGGAGACCGCGCCGGAAACCTCCGCCTCGGCTCCGGCCACCACGGGCGAGACGGCTCCCACCTCGGCCCCGGCCAGCGAGACCGGCAAGCCGACTGAACCGGGCAAGCCGACCGAGACCGGCACGCCGACGGAGACGGGCAAGCCGACCGAGACCGGTAAGCCGACCGAGACGGGCAAGCCGACGGAGACCGGTAAGCCGACCGAGACCGGCAAGCCGACCGAGACGAGCAAGCCGACCGAGACCAGCACTCCGGAAGAGCCGCCGTTCGTCGACGACACCGGCTACGGCTCGGACCTCGACGGCGACCTCGGCATCCTGCGGATCGCTTGCGTCGCCGGCGCGCCGACCAACGTGCACTCCAAGGACTTCGACCTGGTCGAGGGCCCGGAGCAGGACGAGACCGACGGCCGCTACTGGCTGTGGCTGGTCAAGCGGCACGCGGGTGTTTCCTTCGACACCGGCACCGTCTACGCGTCCTGGACCTGCGGCGGCAAGTCGACTGACGGCGGGCACGTTCCCCCGGCGGGCGGCGCGGGCTCGGGCTCCGCTGGCACCACCGGCGGACACGGCGACTCGCAGGTGAAGTACACGCCGAAGCGCGGCATCGAGACCGGCTTCGGGGGCATGGCCGCCTGATGACCAGGAAGTTCGGGCAGGGTGTCGCGGTAGCGGGCACCCTGCTCCTCTCCCTCTCGCTGAGCGCGTGCGGCTCGGACGCCCCCGCGGCTCCGGCCGCGCAGGCCCCGGCCAGTGCGGCGGTCCCGGTGACCAAGCCGTTCTCCGGGCTGCGGCCGACGTCGGTCGAGATCCCGAAGATCGGCGCGAAGTCGACGCTGATCACCGTCCTTCCCAACAAGGACGGGCAGATCTCGGTTCCGTCGGTGAAGAACCCGATGCAGGCCGCGTGGTACCGGCTTTCGCCGGTGCCGGGCGACGTGGGTCCGGCGATCGTGCTCGGGCACGTCGACGGCGACCACAAGCCGGGGATCTTCTACAAGCTCAAGGACGTGAACCCGGGCGACGAGGTCGACGTCGAACGCAGCGACGGCAAGAAGCTGAAGTTCGTCGTGGACCGCAAGGAACAGGTCCCCAAGGACACGTTCCCGACGCAGGCCGTCTTCGGCAACACGGACAAGCCGCAGTTGCGCATCATCACCTGCGGCGGCGTGTTCGACCACGCCGAGCACAGCTACAAGGACAACATCGTGGTGTACGCGAACCTGGTCTCCTGACTCAGGTCCGGAGCTGCCCCAATGTGGCATTGGGTGCGTCAGACGCACCGAATGCCACATTGGGTGCGTCGCATGCACCCAATGCCACATTGAGGTTTTCTCAGTAGGGCTGGGCGGGGTGCGTGTCGTCGG